>JAVVDT010000130.1:0-6733 GCA_032250875.1 Desulfuromonadales bacterium
CGTCCCGCCAGACGCCTTACTTTTTGCAAGCCGCCAAAAAGTAAGCAAAAATCGGCTTCTCCTGCGGAGGGCACTTTCTTTTGCGTGGAGTTATGAATTCTACAGGCTTCGAATTAACCGACCAGAGTGTTGCCCCTCTTCACCGTTTTACGGGGCCGTTACCTTTGGCCCCGGCGCTGCGTTGCAGCGAGGTGGTATCTTGAGAATGCGCCATGGCCTCGTACCTGTGCAGTGATCCTGTGACTTTTAACCATCGCAAGAAACAACAGCGATGCGGCTATTCGCCGGCAGAACCATTTATTAACGCGGGGGCCGAAACACAGGCCCCCTTGGTCTCGTCACGGAAGAGCATCCTGATAATCCTGTGAACCCTGCCAGTTCACATCACCAAACCTCTCGCGCACGACATGCTCCATGCCATGGCCGCCGTTTTCTTTGCTTACTTTCTTTTCGGCGGGATAAAAAGAAAGTGAGGCGGGTGCAGGGCGCAGCGCCTGCGGTCTTGGTTTTTGCTTTGAAGCCAACTTGAGTCTTGAGACTAGAATCTTGAGACTTGAATCTGACTACTTTAATACAATGAGCCGCCATTTCTCTGGTCGTGGGTTTTGAATTAGTATAAGTTTAACCGTTATTATGCAAACTTACAGCGGCGGGATTTTCTGCAATGTGCATGGTCACTTTTTCTTGTATCCAGGACAGGTTATGCTTGGCATTCAGGCGAACCTCGCTAAAATGACAAAATGCTGTTGCAATGAGGGCCATGTCACGCGACAGGTTTAAGCAGGTTTGCGGAATTTATGAATTTGAAACGAATATTCGGAGCTGCCAGGTTGATGTCTCTGCTCTCCCTCAGGGTAAAGTGGTGTGGTATTTTCTGTGTGCTGGCAATGTCCTTGCCGGCATCGCTGTTTGCCTTGCCCTCGGCTGTTGAAGTGCAGGTCTCAGGCCTGTCCGGGCAGGAAGAGCAGAATGTCGCAGCAGCCCTCGCACTGCCTCCGGGGATCGTTCGCGACGGTCAGGTCGATCGACGCTGGTTGTTGCGCTTTGTCGACAAAATCCCCGATCAGGTTGAGAAGGCTCTGCAGCCTTTCGGTTATTACCGTAGTGAGATCACGACCGATCTGCAGGAAACACCAGATCTTTATCGTATCGACGTTAAGGTGACACCCGGCGATCCGGTCAGGGTGCGGCAGCGGACCTTGCAGTTGCTCGGTGCCGGCGCCGACGAGTCTGAATTGCAAGCTGAACGCCGCAGTTTTCCACTGAAGCAGGGAGACGTGCTGCACCACGAACGCTATGAAGCAGGCAAGAAGGCACTGCAGCGCAAAGCAATCGACCTTGGTTACCTGAACGCCGCATTCGCAACTCACCGGATTACGGTCTACCCGGACGAGGATGCGGCGGATATCGAACTGGAAATGGATACCGGAGCACTCTACCGCTTCGGACCCGCTGAGTTCGAAGGCGGAACCGACCGTTTTGATGAAACCTTCCTGCGCAGATTCATTACATTTGCCGAAGGCGACGTTTTCTCGCATCGCGAGTTGCACCAGACCCGCATCAACTTCTACCAGGCAAACCGTTTTGACGAAGTCCTGATGGTGCCGCGCATGGACAAAGTCGAAGATAATAGAGTGCCGATCGACGTCAAGCTGGTTCCAGGTCCCCAGCAACGCTTACGGCCGGGTATCGGCTACGGCACCAACACCGGGGCACGCCTCTCGCTTAACTACCAGAACACCCAGGCCTTTGATCGCCCGGATCTTTACACCTTCGATCTGTCTCTGGCCGAGAAAGCCCAGTCCCTGGTGACCAGCTACTCCATCCCCCAGGCGGGCAGCTCCGACAACAACCTTATCGGCTCAATCGGGGCCACTCAGGAGGACCTTGATACCTTTAAAACCCAGATCATCTACACCGAACTGGAACAGACTTTCGGACTCGGCAGCGGTAAAACCGGCTCGGTTTACCTGCGTTATTCCCGGGAGGACAGTGAGGTCGGTACGGATAATAATCTCTCCCTCCTGCTGATCCCGGGCCTGCGCTATTACCAGCGCGCCTACGATGACCTGATCAACCCGAAGGCCGGCTATCAGCTGCGTTTTGAACTGCGCGGCAGCTACGACGGGCCTTTGTCCGATGTCACGCTCGGCCAGGCTCTGGGAGGTGGGAGTTTCATGTGGCCGCTCGGCCGCCGCTTCACCCTGCACAGTCGGATTGAGGCTGCAACCACGGTTAAAGATAAAGAAATCAGTGAAATACCTCCCTCCCTGCGTTTCTTCGTTGGCGGCGACAGCAGTGTGCGCGGTTACGCCTATAAGTCGCAGGGGCCGCGTGACGAAAATAATGATGTAATCGGTGGCGACTCCATGCTGGTCGGTAGCGTCGAGGTCGAGTACGCTCTCAACAACAACTGGGGGCTGGCGGTCTTCTACGACATCGGCAGTGCCTTCAACGCGAGCGAAACGATGACGTTTGTCAGCGGTGCCGGCATCGGCGTACGTCGCTACACACCGATCGGCCCGATCAAGATCGACCTGGCCAACCGCGTCAGCGAGGGCGGGCTTGGCCTGCGTCTCCATTTGAGCGTCGGGTTTGACATATGAGACGCCGGATTCTGTCGATCTGCGTGCTGCTGGTGTTTCTCGCCCTGATCCTGATCGGCGGCTTCGGCAGCTGGCTGCTGCGATCTCCGAGCGGAGCTTCCTGGCTGATCGAAACCATCGCCGATGCAACCGACATGCAGGTCACGATCGGGCAGTTAGATGGTCGACTGGCAGATGAGTTGTTTATCGAAGAACTTGTGCTCGCCTGGCCCAAAGGGGAACTCTCGGCCCGACGTATCCATCTCGAGTGGCAGCCTTTCAGTTTACTGCAGCAAAAACTGAACATCCGTACTCTGGAAACCGATCAACTTGTGGTCCGGACAACAATTGATGCTGACCAGGCGGAGGGCAGGGCCGATGAGGTGACCGTGTCGCCGTTTGCAGCAAGCGATCTTGCCTTCCTGCCGGTCTGGCTGACCGTGCAGATCGATCACCTGCAGGTTGAGGGCGTCGCTCTGCAGAATGATAGCGGCGGCGTTGTCATTGCCGATGAAATATCAGGGCGTTACCTTTGGTCACGGCAGCAACTCAAGGCTTCGGAATTCAGATACCTGTCCCCCTTTGTCCAGCTGCGCGGCGCGTTCGATTGGGATCTGCAGCAGCCTCATCTACTCATGACGGCAGATGTTCACCTTCCGGACACGCTGATTAAACCGCAGCTGTTTGAGGACATTGCCGTGCCGATCGATTTCCCGGCACAACTCTCTCTTGATGGTGATTGGAACGATTTCTCCGGGCCGGTTCGTTTCGGCAAGGTCGCAGACGTGGCTGGCAACGTCTGGCTGACCGCCGAGGCTCAGGGCTCCTGGCAGGGCATCCGCTTCGACAATCTGCAAGGCCGTTACCTGAACGGCGACCTGGCGGGAAACCTGCAGCTCGCCTGGATCGATTCCTACCGCATGAATGGAGAGCTCACCGGCAGCGGACTCGATCCAGGAGTCCTGATCAAGGAGCTGGATGGGCGAGCCCGACTCGATGTTTCCGGAGAGTTGCTGGTCCCCTACGATGGCCGACCTCTGCAGGCCAGCCTTGGCGCTGTCATCCACGAAGGTCAGCTGCGCGGGCATGCTGTCGCCGGCAACGTTGCTGCTGATTGGCGAGATGGCGGTCTGCATGCAATCAACCTTGACCTGACCGGCGAGGGAGCCAGGGTGATCGCCAAGGGGAAACCAGCCGAGCGTCTCGAGCTGGACCTTGCTGTCGATGATCTGAGCCCATTTTATCCAGACCTTGCCGGCCAACTGACGGCGTCAGGCTGGCTGCGCTGGGTTGATGGTTACCTGACCGGGGAAGTCCAGGGTTCGGCTGCGAATATTGTCTGGCAGGATACGTCATTTGCCAGTTTGAACTTCAATGCCCGCCACCTGGCACAACAGGCGCCGCTGGCACTGCAAGTTAACGGTCAAAGTTTTCAATATGGCAAACTGCAGGCCGAGCAGCTGCAACTCGTCATGAACGGAACCCTCGAACAGCACGATCTGCGGATCATGGTCAACGGTCTTGGCGCTGAGCTGGCTTTGCAGCTGGCCGGTCAGTACCGCGATGAGGTCTGGCAGGCGAAAATGCAGACATTGTCCGCTCAGGTTCCGGAACTCGGTAGCTGGAATCTCGAGGGTCCGGCTCACCTCAGCTGGCAGTCGGGGGTGATCAACCTGGAAGGCGCTTCCCTGGTCAGTCAAAGTGATGAGCATGTCACGCTCAAGGTCACTGACTGGGGGGGGACAGAACATGCGCAACTGGCCACGACCTGGCAGAATCTCCGCCACGCCTGGCTTGCTTATCTGCTTCCGTCGCACACCATTTCCGGCCGCAGCTCCGGCGAGCTGTCTCTGGATATGGCAGCGCAGCAACCCGTCTCCCTGAAGGCCCGCGTGACAGCCGATGCCGAATGGCAGAATGACTTCTCAATGGTCACTGTCCCGGTTCTCACCGCGGAAGCTGCCTGGCTGAAGGATGGCCTTGATCTCAAGGTTGTCGCCGAGAGCGACACCGGCGAGCACTTCGAACTCGCCGTCCATTCATCCGAGTCGCTGAGCTGGCAGTGGCCGCCTGAGCAGCTTTCCCTGGATATGCGCTGGCAGGGGGTGAAACTGGAACGGCTCAGCTATTTCCGCAAAGATCTTGACATACAGGGTCAAAGCGCTGGTCATGCACAGCTTGAAATAATGGCAGGGCAGCTCCTGCAGGTCAGCGCCACGGTCTCGGCCGAAGGGCTTATGCAGCAGTGGAATCAACCGGTCGGATTCCGGTCGCTGCTGGCCGACCTGAACTGGGATGATCGGGGTTTTCAATGTAATGCGCATATCGAAGGCGCCCATGAGGGTATTCTCGACCTGAGTTTGACCTCGACGGATTCCCCGCGTCTCGCATGGCCCGTTTCCGGCCGGATCGGGCTCGAAGTGGCCAACCTCAAGCTGCAGTCGCTCAATCCCCTGTTGCCGGATAAGGTGGAGATCGATGGTGTCATCAATGGCAAGTCCGGCGGTTATTGGCTGGACGATGGCCAGATCGTCATGGACGGACAGCTTCAACTTGCAGACAGTGGCGTGACGCTGCATAATTCCGGAGGTCAGATCAATATTCAGGTGTCGCAGGCAGCAGCCGAGTGGCAATGGCAGGGCGACCAGCTCGCCGGTTCGCTGTCCTTGCAGCTGGCCAGGGAAGGCCAGCTGCAAGGCAATTGGCAACTGCCGTTGCCGGCCCGCTGGCCGATTGATTTTGTTGAAGAGGGAGCCCTGCAGGCTTCCCTGCAGGGACAGCTTCGTGCTACCGGGATACTGGCTGCGCTTGCCCCGGGGCTGATCCAGGATCTCCACGGCCAGATCAAGGGCGACCTGCAGGTCGCCGGCAGCTGGCTAGACCCGGTTTTCTCCGGTGAACTGGCGTTGCTTGATGCCGGTGCTTATGTGCCGGCGACCGGTGTCACGATCAAAGATTTCGAAGTGCGGACGGTTCTGCAGGGAACGCAACTGAAAATCGAGGAGTTCTCTTTGCGATCCGGTCCGGGAACGCTGAGTGGTTCAGGCATGATCGGTTTCGATCGGTGGCAGCTGCAGAATTACCGGCTGATGGTCGAAGGCGAACGTCTGCAGATCTATAACTTCCCGGAGTTGCAAGTACTGTGCAGCCCTGAGCTGACCCTGAGCGGTGATCTTGAGACGCTTCGGCTTGAAGGCCGCCTGTTGATACCGGAGTTGAGCCTGCTTGAAGCAGAAACTGCACCAGAGGTCTTGCCCAGCGACGATGTGGTCATCGCCGGCGAAGACCAGGAAGGTCGCAAGGCCTTGCCGATTGATGCCGACATTCAGGTTGCCGTCGAACTCGGCGAGAATGTCAGGGTCAGGACCGCCGGCGTTGCAACCCGGCTTCAGGGCGGCGGCAGGATCACTCTTGACGAGCAGAACCATGTGGTGTTTTTTGGCGAGATCACCCTGGCCAAAGGCGTCTACAAGGCCTATGGCGCAAATCTCGACATCAAGCAGGGGGTGTTGACTTTTGCAGGCGGTGCGGTCGACAACCCGCGTTTGAACATCCTGGCAACCCGTGAGGTCGGCACAGTGCAGGCGGGGGTACAGGTCACCGGTACCGCCGAGGCGCCGGTGGTCACTTTGTATTCTCAACCGGCTATGCCGGAGCGCGATATCCTGGGTTATATTTTCATGGGTCGGCCGATGCGCGAAGGACAGGAGGGTGAAGATGCCCTGATGATCAGCGCCGGCGCTCTGCTTCCCGGATACGGCGGTACATTCTCCGATCTGGGGATCAGCGAGATCGACATCCAGGGCTTGTTTGCCGGCACGGGCGGGGTGACCCTGCGCAAACGCCTGTCCGAGAAGTGGGAGGTCGAATCGACTCTCGGCGTCGAAAGCGGTGTCGACCTCTACTATCTGATTAAATTTGATTGAGCACCGGCCCCCTCGTATACTGAATTGCCTGGTTCTCTGTGAGAGAAATCAGTTCGCAAACACAAAGGCTTAATTGGCCGTGGATACAATCTGATCAGGGCGGATAGGCCAAAAAAACTGTTGAACTGTTGAACTGTTGAACTGTTGAATCGTTGAATCGCTTAAGGCAAAACTGTTGAATTGTTTAAGGCTTAAAACGCTTCAACGCTTCAACGCTTCAAC
>JAVVDT010000131.1:0-6730 GCA_032250875.1 Desulfuromonadales bacterium
AGAAACGAAGGTTTTGTAAAGGCCTTTATGTTGATTGTAATAGTTCTTTTGCTGGGCGTCGTAGGCTTCTTAACAAAAGATTATTTGCCTTTCGGATTTACTGAGATTGTTCAGATAAATGAAAATCCCAATAAATTTGAAGGGCAACAGGTCAAGGTAAAAGGAGAGGTCGTTGATAGACTGAAAATTCCTTTTTTTGATTTAAAGAGCTATGTGATTGATGATGGTACGGGACGAGTTACTGTCGTAACAAATACCGCACTGCCAGAGATTGGCTCTAATGTTGCGCTCATTGCGATTGGAAGCAATGCTGCCATAATCGGTGGCGAGTCAATTGGTTTTCGATTGCAAGAGATTAAGATGCTTCCAGAGACCGCTCTATTCCTTGGTAAATAACCTGATAACTCAACGCCAGGGTCAGTCGGATTCATGAAATAACATGATTATATACCGCAAAATAGTGACAGGCGCTTCCCGCCAGAACGAAGAGATGCCAGATCGCGTGATGATAACGCAGCCGCTTCCAGGCGTAAAAAATCAGCCCGAGACTGTAAAACAACCCGCCCGCCAACAGCAGCAGCAAGCCTGCCGCGGGGATCAAATCAACTGCCGGCTTGATGACGAATATGATCAGCCAGCCCATCGCCAGATAAATCAGCGGCCCCAGTATTTTGAAACGATCGATGTAGAAAATTTTGAAAATCACCCCCAGAACAGCTATCCCCCATACCGCACCAAATAAGGTCCATCCCCAGTTGCCGCGCAGGTAAACCAGCACAAAGGGCGTGTAGGTTCCGGCGATAAGAAGATAAATTGTCGCATGATCAAGGATCTTGAACAGCCTTCCAAGGCGCACATGGAATTTTAAGATATGATACAGCGTAAACAACGCATAGGAGATGACCAGGCTCATTCCATAGATGATAAAGGTCAGGAGATGCACGCCATTCCCGTTGCTGTGCGCATGCAGGAGCAAGGCGATCAGTCCGGGAATGCTCAGAATGAAGCCCAGCGCCGGGGAAGCAATGTTGGCGATCTGGGTTGATTTGTAATGCCGCTGCTCCATGAATAGTCCGACTTTCTCCTGATCGGTTTCCTTGATTGTAACGAATTCAACAAAGTGTTTCACTGGCAAAATTTGGAATCGCGTGACATCCATGATAAGTAAAGTCAGGGGGAATCTTTTCGTTGTCTCCAGCGCACAGGCTTCTTTGCGTGGAGACCTGCTCGGACACTCGGGTTGCAGCGGTCGGAGAAAAGTGGAGCAGGCCTTAGGTCCCCGATTAGCCAATTGACAACGATTCGGTCTCCGCTAGAGTTATTGCATCTGGAACAGCCCTTAATTCAACCTGGCAGCCGGCTCATGGATAGTCCGACAGGCTGCTAGAAAAGGAACTCGCTATGAAACATGTCCTGATTACCGGTGCCAATCGTGGCATTGGCCTTGAACTGGCGCGCCATTACCATGCTGAAGGCTGGCGGGTCACGGGCGTTTGTCGCAAAACCTCCCCCGAGCTCGATGAATGTGCTGCGCAGGTCATTGAAGACATTGATGTCACGCGCGAAGGAAGTCTTGAGCGGTTAGCTGCCGCTCTGCAGGGCCAAACGATCGACCTGTTGATCAACAATGCCGGTGTTCTGCATGACGATGTTCTCGGCTCGCTCAATATCGATTCGCTTCGTTTGCAGATGGAAGTCAACGCCTTTGCACCCTTACTTGTCTGCGAAGCCTTGCTGCCCAACCTGCCCGCGGGGAGTAAAATTGCCAACATTACCAGCCGCATGGGCTCAATTGGTGATAATGACTCCGGTGGCCGTTATGGTTATCGTGCCTCCAAGGCGGCGTTCAATGCTTTCGGGCGCTCCCTGGCGATCGATTTGAAAGAGCGCGGCATCGCCGTGGCACAACTGCATCCGGGTTTCGTCAAGACCCGGATGGTCAATTTCGATGGTTTGATCTCTCCGGAAGAGTCCGCTGCCGGACTGGTCGAACGGATTGCCGCCCTCACTCTGGAAAACTCGGGATCGTTCTGGCACAGCAATGGTGAAGAACTGCCCTGGTGATTGCATGCGACCAGCAGCGAGGGTTGTCCGCCAGCAAATAATCTTTTTGGATTGTACAATTATTTTATTTCAGAGCCGGGGACACGCCAAATAGAGCTGGGTGTCCCCATCTACATAATACCAGGCCTATTGTCACTCTAAGTTGCTCTCAGGGGGCAGCTTCTATAAACTGAACTCTGAAGCTCCTGGTTGCCTTCGGATTAGAATCGTGTGTCCCGGAGTCCAAAACAGTTTTTTAATAATATGGGAAACACGCTATGGAATGGACGCCAAGTCAATATCCGTACATAAAAAAGTTAACTCCCGACTACGAAAAAGCGATCAGGCAATCCCCCCTCCTTAACATCGATTCTCTGGTGATCCCTTCTCCGTATATCCTCGATAAAACCATCGATATCGACTACGACCACAGCTTCGTTTGGGACGAAAAAGGGGAACTGCTTGGTTATCTGCTGGTCTATGCCACACCAGATCGGAAGAAGTTTCATATCTTCAAGCTGATGACCAATCCCTTCGGCAGAGGGAAGGGCATCGGCACAGCCTTCATTCGCTACCTTGCCCACACGGTCGATCCTGATTCCCATGTCTATCTCTATGTCTGGGAAAAGCTGTTGAGCTCCATTGACTTTTTCAAGGCCAGGGGATTTTGCAGCTCAGATCTCATTGTCTTCCGCAAGATGAAGTTTCACCTCATGTCGGTGACCGCTGCGACGCTCAGAGAAACGGTGGTTGCTGCGAAACGCAAGGATGTTACTATTGTCGAAGAGCTTAGCAAGGTGCGGCACGACGTCAAAAAATCGCTGAAAGTCCTCTTCGATATGACCGCAATGCTTTCGGTCGGCAACTTCAACAAGGTTGCTGAAGATATCAACAGAGAGACGACCGCACTGCTCAACACCCTGAACATGTACGAGGACAAGGTACACCAGTCTCACAAGGTCTCCCTCAAGGATTTGATAACGGAGCGAGTCATCCCCTTCATTGAAGCGGTAGACAGCTCCTGTGAAGTTAAACTTATTCTCAGATCCAGGATTGAGCCGGTAAGCGGCAGTTACATCAGCGTCAGCCGGGCTTTGATAAACATTGCCTCCAATGCGCTGGATGCCATTAAATCTGCTGGCAGGCGCGGCCTGATCGAATTCGATCTGCAACAGCAGGGCGATACCGTGACTCTTGCTATTACCGACAATGGAACCGGCATCCCCGCAGAAAAGCTGGAAAAAGGCCCGGACCAGATACCACTGTTCGTTGGCAAGACAACCAAGGGTGATCTGACCAGTGGCGGGATAGGCACGAAACAGACCTACGCGACCTTTGGCGCGGATCACATTGAAGTTGCCAGCAAGGAAGGGGAGTTCACCCGATGGACCCTGTCCCTCAAGAAAAGCACGACCAAGGACACGGCGCTGCTGGCGGAGCTGAGCACCCGATATATCCGGAGTATCAAGTCCACGCAAAAGGCCAGAATTTCGGAAGAGAGCAGCAGGGCCGAAATTTCCATCTTCATCTGGCAGCTCCGGCAAATGGAGCTGTTCAGCTTTGATTTGATTTACCATTTCAGCCGCTACAACAACATCCGCGACATCTTCCAGAGCGTTCTGCAATACCGCTTTGGCGGTAAATCGTTCAATTTTCTTAAAGAAGAACTGGGTAAGTGCCGTATCGACAACAACTCGATCAGGGCCTGGCTGCTGGGGATAACCCGGCGCATCCACAAGTACGATACCTGCATCATGCGCAATGTGCCTTTTCAGAAGTACAAGGACGTGCTGTTCCAGAGCTACAGTCAAGCCACCGACCACACCATGATATTCACTCTTGATCCTGAAAGCGGAAATTTTTTCACCACCGATCGAAAACTCGCCGAACACCTCGACTTTGTGCCGTACCTTGGCTGCGAACGGGATGAATTGCTGCGTGGAGAACTGATCGGAGATGTCAGGAACGTCAACAGTCCCATCTACCTGGGCGTGTGGTCAGTAAAGGATCATGCCGACCTGTACCGTAAAATCAAACTGATGCAAAGAGGTGCTCAACAGTTACTGGAGATGGGACTTGAAAAAGACAAGCGCATTGCCTTCTACAACACGACCTACAACACCTGTGACAGTGAGATAGATACTCTGAAGACATTGACGCTCGCAGAGATGGCAGCTCTTAAAGAAGACGACTTTGGACGTTTCATCAGATCGGCGGACAGCGACATGAGCGGTCTTCTGGCCATCGACTGAACAGCCCTAAAAGTTGAACTCCTGATTGGGTGCCAGCACCATAACAACACATTGGAACCTTGATGCCATGACGACAGATTTCCCAGCGGCTTTTTATACCCCACTTGGTGATGATCACTACCAGCCCAGCGAAGCGACCGCCGGACCGTGGTCTGCGGAGCTGCAGCACGGCAGCCCGCCTTGCGCTTTGCTGGTCCATGTCATGCGCCACCATTCTGCCGACCGTGCTCTGCTGCTTTCCAGGGTCACTGTTGAAATACTCGGGCCGATTTCGATGGCAGCTTGCCGGATCAAGGTTGAAAGAGTCCGCCCCGGCAAACAGATCGAGCTGCTGCGCGGGTCTTACTTTTGCGGAGACAAGCGGGTCCTGATCGCGCATGCCTGGAACCTGCTGCCGGAAGAGGGCATCACGGCCGGAGAGGTGGTGACCTATCCCTTTGCTCTGCCGGCGCTGCCGCCAGCCGCTGCTGGCGTGCCACTTTCTTTTGAGAGTCCGTACGATTTCAAATATGGCCAGGCGCTCTATTGGCATTTTAGCGAAGGGGCCTGTCACGAAAAGGGCCCGGCGACCGCCTGGTTCCGTAAAAGAATCGATTTGATTGCTGACGAACCCGACGACGAGCTTGACCTGCTGTTCTCTGCCGTCGATTCCGCCAACGGCATCAGTGCCGAACTCGATCCGGCAAAGTGGTCGTTTGTGCCGGTGGATATGACTGTGAATCTCTTCCGGCAGCCTGTAGGCGAGTGGCTGGGGATGTCAACACGCATGATTATTCACGACAACGGCATCGGTCAGACCCAGACCACGCTGTTTGATCAGAAAGGCAGTATGGGCGCCGGTCTGCAGACGCTTTTTATCAGGCCGATCGCGTAAATCGGCGCGGAGAAAAAATGCCGAAACAGGTTATTTTTATCATCTTTATCGCCGTAATTATCCTCGCTGGCTTTTTGGCCTATACACAGGTTCAGATGTTGCAATAGTGACCCTCTGTTTTTCGTTGGGTTGGACAAAGCAAGGATTAAGCAATGAAGCTGCAACAACTTAGAGCGGTGCCGCACTCAAAAATTTATTTGTCGCTGACGGCCTGTCGATGTCGAAGCCAGAGAGACGCAAATGCCTAAAGTCGTTGTTTTGGGAGGCGGTTATGCAGGGCTGGCCTGTCTGATCGAACTCTACAAAAAGGACAAGAGCCTGGAGCTTCACCTGGTGGATGCTGATGCGGAACACTGCAAAAGAACCAACCTGCACAAAACCTTCCAGCATCCGCTGGAAAAGTTCACCGTCAGCTATGCTGAATTGGCAGAGAAATATCATTTCACCTTTCATCAGCAGAGTCTGGATTTTTCTGAACAGGATCTTTCTCTCTGGCATCAACAGCAGAAACTCCCATTGCAGGAGACAGCGCTGGCGTTCGACTGGCTGGTTGTCGCCACCGGTGCTGCGCCGATTCAGCTTGACGCCGGGTCGGGCAGCTTCGGCCAAAACGAACTGCGCCGCGGCGAAGGAAAGGCTCTGCTGGAAAGTTTTCTCGACCCCTGGGCGGAAGAACCGCTGCAGATTTCCCTGGTCGGCGGCGGGGCCACCGGGGTCCAGGTGTTGTTCGAACTCCACGAACAGCTGCGGAAAAAGCGGATTCCCAACCAGCTGCGGCTGATCGACCAGAATCAACGCCTGGCGCCAAGCCTTCCCGAAGGGTGCCACAAATACATTGCAAAGAAACTGCGACGGGCCGGGATAGACTACCTTCCCGGGACAAACTACCTTGGTCATACTGATTCACAGATCCAATTGGCGGAGATGGCAACCAATCACCAATACTCCCTGCCTTCCCAGTTGACTTTACAGTTTCCCGGGGTGTCTGCTGCCCCCACCACAATGGTGACCAACGCCTACGGGCAGGTCATAAGCATGGGGAGCACGCTGGAGAATATTTTATCAGCCGGGGATTGTTCCAGGTTTGACTCTTCGGGACTGAATTCCATGACCGCTCAGGCCGCGGTGAGAAAAGGCAAGTTGGTCGCTCGCAACATTGTTCGGCTGAATGGCGGGCAAAAACCGCAGACTTACCGTTATCAGGAAAAAGGCTACCTGGTTAGCCTGGGCGCTGTCGATGCCATTGGCTGGATCGGACTGCGCTGCAATCTGATCAGGGGCTTTCCGGCAAGTGTCATCAAGGATGGGTTGGAAACCCAGTACAACCTGTTTCTTGACGGCGTTGATACTTACCTTGATTTCCTTTAACGAGCGCTCCTGCCTGGTCCGGATGTCGTGCGCCCTTGATCCTGTCTGCCTGTACAATTATTTCAATATTGGGTTATAGTAGCCTCAAGACGCCATCACGGCCCTGTAATGAATCCCACTAGTGCCCTGTAACCTATAGGATTTCGCAAGATTGCGCAGGAATTTGGCGGGTCAGCAAGGCGCGCCTTTAGCT
>JAVVDT010000132.1:0-6710 GCA_032250875.1 Desulfuromonadales bacterium
CGTGGTGTCACATCGGGTGGGGCCAGGAGGTGAGGCTGAAGGCTGGAGGCTGGGGGCTGGCCAAGGGTCGTCATCCCCGAGTGGTTTTGTCGGGGATCCAGGCTTTTAAATCTGCAAAATCTGGATTCCGGCTAAAACCATGCCGGAATGACACTTGAATCTTGAATCTTGAGTCTTGAGTCTTGAGTCTTGAGTCTGAGAAACAGGCTGTTGATGAGTGTGCAAACGATATGAATCTGAATAATCTCAGTGTTGTCCTGGTCGAATCCCGTGGTGAGCGGAATATCGGTTCGGTTGCCCGTGCCATGGCCAATTTCGGGATTTCCGACCTGCGCCTGGTGGCACCTAAGGTCGACCATCTGCACGACGAAGCCCGCAAGATGGCGGTCAAGGCCAGTCTTCTTCTCGAGCAGGCGACTGTATACCCGGACCTGCAGACGGCGCTTAGCGATTGTCACTACGCCTATGCGACGACCCGGCGTTTCGGTAAGTACCGGGTCGACTTTCACCATCCTGACAGTGCCGCGGCCCAGTTGCTGCCCCTGCTTGACGGCGGCCGGGTTGCCATGGTTTTCGGCCGCGAGGATAAGGGCTTGAAGACCGAAGAGCTGGATCTCTGCCAGCGCCTGATCACCATCCCCACCGGCGGCAGCATCGCGTCGATGAACCTGGCTCAGTCTGTGGTCATCTGCCTGTATGAAGTGGCCAAGCAGCATGGTGAAATGTGCGGTAAAGGGCAGGGCGGGAGACGTCTGGCGACGGTTGAACAGCTGGAAATCCTGTTTGCTCACATGCGGGACACCTTTCTGAAGATCCGCTACCTGAATCATCAGAACCCGGAACATATCATGCGCTCTTACCGGCAAATTTTTGGCCGGGCGGCACTGGACGACCGCGAAGTTCGCATCCTGCGTGGACTTGTGAGCGAGATTGATCGCGTCGAGGACGAGCGCTGCGCATTGCTTGGAAAAGATGATGACAACGATTAGACAAGTGTCGTTGGCCAACGGCCTGCAGATCGTCTTTACCGATGAAAGCAATCGCTACTTCGGCGATTATTACCGGGTCTGCGTGGCGGCCACCATCGTCTGCGACCTGTATGATCTGCCGGCGGGCACCATCGATGAGCAGGCGGTGCGGTGTCAGGCCATCGACGCGTTCGGTGAACATCTAACGGTTGTCAAACGCTTCGAACGCATGGGTGTGCCGACGCTGGACGTTGCCCGGGTGCGCACCACACTGATCGATGATTTCCTGCAACATGCTGCCAGCTACCTTGCCCGCCCTGATTATCTGCGCTTTCTCGTCAATGCCGAATTGCACAAGCGTCCCATCCATCGTTACTATGACTGATATCATCAAAGAGCTCGACATCACTGCGCTTGTGCATGGCGGCAGAGGTCTCGGCCGCCATGAGGGCAAGGCAGTGTTCGTGCCGCTGACAATGCCCGGCGACCGGATCGTCTGCCGGATTGTCAAAGCCAAGCGCCGCTACATCGAGGCTGAGCTGGTTGCGGTCGTTGAGCCTTCACCGCAAAGGCGCGAACCGCCCTGTCCGTTTTTTAGCTCCTGCGGCGGTTGCCAGTGGCAGCATCTTTCTTATCAGCAACAGGTTGGCTGGAAAGAGAAGATCTTTGCCGATCTGATGGTGCGCAACAACATCATTGCCGGTGAGCGTCTCAAACCGCTTGTGCCTGCCTTACACGAGTGGGGTTACCGCAACCGCGTTCAGTTCAAGTGCAGTCTCGATGCAAAAGGGCTGATCATCGGTTTTTACCGCCATGCTTCCCATGTCGTGGTCGGCATCGACAAGTGCCTGCTGCTGTCTCCGCCGATCCAGACAACCCTGGAGCATCTGCGCCGTGATCTCCCTGACGCGCCATGCAGCGAGGCTGTCTCACAAATCGATGCTGCCTGCGGTGACGATGGCGAGGTCCGGATCATTCTTCATGTTCAGCCGCAAGGCCGTTCTCAAATGGTCTCCTGGCTGCGGGATTTTGCCGCCTGCCACCAGATCAGCGCCTGTATACAGTCCGGCAGCAAGCAGAGCATTGAGGTTGTTCACGGCAACCGTGATCTGACAATCAAAATCGACCACCCGGAGATCGCGCTCCGTTATGGTCCGGGCGGCTTTGTTCAGGTCAATCCGGAGCAGAATCGCAGCATGGTTGCGACGATGCTGCAGCTTCTAGCTCTTGACGGCTCGGAGAACGTCCTCGATCTTTTCTGCGGAATGGGCAATTTCAGTTTGCCGCTCGCTCGCCGGGTGAAGCGGGTGGTCGGAATTGAAGATTATGCGCCTTCGATTGACAGCGCCCGTATCAATGCCGCTGCCAACCACATCAGGAACGTCGAGTTCCATGCTGCCGATGCAGCCACGATCATGGCCCGTTACCGGGCTGACGACGATCTGGACCTGGTCGTTCTGGATCCGCCCCGGACCGGTCACTACCAGACAGCCTGCGAATTACTGAAGATCCGTCCGCAACGGATACTCTATGTTTCCTGTGATCCGGCCACCCTGGTCCGTGATCTGACACCTCTGGTTCAGAATGGCTATGAGGTCGTTTCCAGTCAGGCCTTTGATCTCTTTCCGCAAACCTGGCACATCGAAAGCATGACCCTGCTGAGCAAGATCGACGCCGGTTGAGATGGAATCGGCCCGGATAGTCCGACAGGCCGCTAGCCGTTCTGACTTTTTACTTGCATTGGCCGGGGATCTTTGATATTAAATATTCAATTAACTTTTCATATGAAAAGTGAGCCTGACGGCTCGCTTTTTTTGTTTGGAACAACTGATGCGCATAGCAAACCTCACACAAATTGAGTCGCTGGTCATGCCGATCCTTGATGATCTCGGTTTTGAGCTGGTCGACCTGCAGTTGGCGCAAGACGGCCACCAGGCAGTTCTGCGCATCTTTATTGACAAGCCTGCTGGCATCACCCTCGATGATTGTGTCACGGTGAGTCGTGAAACGGGCGCCATTCTGGAAATTGAAGATCCGATCAAATCGGCTTACCGTCTTGAAGTGTCTTCTCCAGGGCTGGACCGTCCGTTGAAAAAACCGGCGGATTTCGAACGTTTTGCCGGCAAGCAGGTCAAACTGAAAACGCTGCATCTGCTCGATCCGGATCAGCGCGGCCATACCCGCAAGACTTTTGTCGGCACCCTGCTCGGCCTTGACGGAGATCAAGTCCGTCTTCAGCAGAGCGACAAACGTGGTGGACTGGTCGTCATTCCGTTGAGCGAGCTGGAAAAAGCCAACCTGGAAGAAGAATTTTGATTTTGCAGTAATCAGTAATGATTGATGCACTTGCAAAAACTCATGGGATGGCTAAGCAAAAATTTCATCCTACAAGGCTTGGTGTTTTTTCAGGGGCGAAGGCATACATATAGTATGTCGAGGTCCTGAAAAAACGCCATAACGCCGTAGGGTGGACTTTTTGCAACGCCATCAATGATTGTTTTACCTGAAAACAGACTTCAACAGCAGCCACCACCGCAAAGCGGGGGGGCATGCAGGGGTAAGGGATGAATATCAACCTTAATCACATTATCGACCAGGTGGTCAAAGACAAGGGTATTGATCGTGCGGTGCTGGTCGAAGCTTTGGAGGCTGCGGTTCTTTCTGCGGCAAACAAGAAGTATCGCAATACCCGTGATCTGGAAGCTCACTTCAACGATGAAATCGGCGAAGTGGAAGTTTTTGAATTTGTCACTGTTGTTGACGAAGTCGAGAACTCTTACCAGGAAATCGACATTACTGAAGCGCAGGAAATTGACCCCGATGTCGAAATCGGCGATTCTCTAGGTATGAAGATGGATGCCAGCAGCTTCAGCCGTATTGCTGCCCAGACTGCCAAACAGGTGATTATTCAGAAGGTCCGCGAAGCAGAGCGTGAGGGTGTCTACAATGAATTCAAAGGTCGGCTTGGTGAACTGGTCAACGGTATCGTTCGTCGCTACGAGCGTGGTGATCTGATTATCGACCTGGGCCGTACCGAAGCTCTGCTCCCGCATCGTGAGCAGGTTCCCCGCGAGAATTACCGCCAGGGCGACCGGGTGCGGGCATATATTTCGGATGTGCGCATGGCCACCAAGGGGCCGCAGATTATTCTCTCGCGCACCCATCCCGGCCTGCTGATTGAACTGTTCCGTATCGAAGTTCCGGAAGTCGCGGAAGGCATCGTAGAGATCAAGGCTGTTGCCCGTGAGCCGGGAAGCCGTGCCAAGATCGCAGTGGCTTCCAATGATCCCGATGTCGATCCGATCGGCGCTTGTGTCGGCATGCGTGGTGCGCGTGTCCAGAATGTCGTCTCCGAATTGCGCGGCGAGAAGATCGACATCATCAACTGGACTCCAGATATCGCCCGGTTTGCCTGTTCCGCGCTGTCTCCTGCTGAAGTAACCAGGGTCTATGTCGACAGTGAAGAGGAATCTCTGGAAATTATCGTTCCGGATGACCAGCTCTCGCTGGCGATCGGCAAAAAAGGCCAGAACGTGCGCCTGGCAGCCAAATTGACCGGTTGGAAAATCGACATCATGAGCGAAACGCGTGCTGCCGAGGCGGAACTCGAAGAATTGACCGGCACCGGCACCGAAGAGTCTGCCGTGGTGGATGCCTCTGCGGAGCAGCTTAGCGCGATGGCCGCCAAGGATGCCATTGCCGCAATTAAAACAGCTGCATCGCCTGAAGAGATTGCCAGAATGGCCGAAGGGGAAACGCGGGTAACGGTACTGCGTGCCTCTGAAGCCAGGGCAGCTGAGTTGCTGGAAGCGGATAGCGAGCAGGGCGATGAAGGTAACGCAGTCAATGTTGACAATGTTGACAACGCTGACAACGCTGACAACGCTGACAACGCTGACAACGCTGACAACGCTGACAACGCTGACAATGCTGACAACGCCGAGCGCATGGAGTAGCGGTGACGCAGCAGGTTCGCAGCCAACCTCAACGTACCTGCCTGGGTTGCCGACAGGTTAAAGATAAGTCGCAGTTGATGCGCTTTGTCCGTTCGCCGGACGGTGAGATCCTGGCCGACTTGAGGGGGCGCTTACCTGGCCGAGGAGCTTACCTCTGTAACAGTCGTGCTTGCATCGAAAATGCTGTCGGCAGAAAACAGTTTGACAGAACATTTCGACAAGCTTGCCTGCCGGTTACAGCAGACCAGTTGGTCGAGAGTGTCGCAAATGAGCTGCTCGCGCATATGGCAAGTCTGCTTGGCATGGCGCGTAAATCAGCAAGCTTTGTCTCTGGTGGCAACGCGGTTCAGGATGCTCTGGCTCGCAAGAAACCTCTGGCGGTTATTATCCTGGCCAGAGACATCTCGCCGCAGATCGGTGAAAAGGTCAGACGCAAGGCAGAATTTCAAAAAATAGTGACAACAAAATTGTTTGATAAATTAGAGCTTGGCCGCATTCTCGGGCGTGCGGAGAGAAGTGTTGTTGGTTTGCCCGATGGAAAGCTGGCGGAGGCATTTCTCGATGATCTGCTCCGATATCAGGATATCTCAGGGGAAAGTTGATGGCTAAAATTCGTGTTTATGAATTAGCGACCAAATTGGGTCTGGACAACAAGCAGACTGTTGACAAGCTCAATCAGGCCGGCATTGAGGTTAAGAACCATATGAGTGCACTGGATGAAGAGGTCGCTCTCAAGTTCGAGACCGGCCAGATCAATAAGGCTGACAAGGCTGTCGAAGTCAAGGTCGACGAGGAGCGTATCAGTTCCGGTCTGATCCGTCGTCGTCGCAAGACTGTAGCCGAGGAAGAACCGATTGCTGTTAAAGCTCCTGCCGAAGAGGCCGCTCCTGTTGCTCCTGAGTCTGAAGAGCCGGTTGAGCACAAACCCGCTGCTGTCGAAGAACCTGTCGAAGTTGCCAAAGAGCCTGCCGAAGCTGTTAAACCCTCTCAGGTAACACCAGAGGGTTTCGTAACAGAAGAGCCTACTGAGGAGAAAGTTGAGAAGGCCGAGGCCGTCGTTCCTGAGAAGAAGAAAGCCAAGAAAGAGGTAATCACCCGCGCCAAGATCCTTGGCAGGGTTGAGTTGCCGACTCCTGCCGAGAGGCCTCGCCGTCAGGCCACTTCGCCAGAAAGAGGCAAAAAGCCAGCGCCTGCAGACCGCACGCGCCCTGATCGCCCGAGCAGACCGGAACGTCCGAGTCGGCCAGCGGCACCCAGCGCTCCCAATGCGCCGATCATCCCGGACGTCATGGCCGACAAAGAGGATCGTTCGATAAAAAAGAAAAAGAAGGGTCGCGATAACATCAGTCATACCGAGGCCGACGGCCAGCGGCGTAAAACCAAGCGGGAGGTCTACGAGCCGGACCGCAATGAGCGCTTCCGCAAGGGCCGCAAAGCAAATCGTCCCACTAAAAAGACGGAAATCACGCAATCCAAGGCGATCAAACGCAAGATCAGGATTACCGATGTTATAACCATCGGCGAACTGGCTAAACGCATGGGCGTTAAAGCCAATGATCTGATCAAGGAATTGATGCGTCAGGGACAGATGGTCACGATCAATCATCCTCTGGATTTCGAATCAGCTGCCATCCTGGCTGCCGAGTTCGGGTATGAAGTTGAAAACGTGGCCTTTGACGAAGACACCATCCTTTCCCATTCACGCCTCGATATTGAAGCTGAAAGTGCTGAGAATCAGCTGCCGAGGCCGCCGGTAATTACCATTATGGGTCACGTCGACCATGGT
>JAVVDT010000133.1:0-6649 GCA_032250875.1 Desulfuromonadales bacterium
GCTCAATTCCGCTGACCCCGATGGGGGTCAAGGTGCTCAATTACCATGACCCCCGACAAGGAGGAAAAACGCGCCATCAATACCGCAGTGATCGTTCTTCTTGATCGCTCCGGATCGATGTCAGGGGCTCGCATGGAGCTGGCAAGAAAGACCGTGCTGGCCCTTGCCGATGTCCTTGGTGTTATTCCGGGAATCAGCGTATCGACAGGAGCGTTTCCGGGAAAAGAAGGGGCGGTGGTTTCCATGACCCCTTTCGGCCGAACAGCTTCTCAGACGAAGGATAACTACGCAATGACAGCCAACGGGGGAACCCCTTTAGCTCAGGCTCTCGGATGGGCCAGGGTCCAGATGGCCGTCAGACAAGAACAGAGAAAAATACTGCTGGTTGCAACCGATGGTCAGCCTTCAAATCCTGGACTGGTAAGGGCCCTTCTCGAAAGACTGAAAGCAGAAGGAGTCGAACTCATGGGGCTCGGAATTTTGGATCAAGGAACGACGAGGCATTTCTTTGCCAGACATCGAACGGTCCAGAGCCTCAGTGAGCTGCCAGCCGCAGTTTTCGAGCTTTTCCAGGAAGCGTTGACCGAATAGGCGCAAGCCAGCAGAACAACCAACCCGGACGGGGGGAACATCCCCCTCCCGGGGGACTTCTCCCGGTCCCAATGACAGGAGAAGATCATGACTAAGAAAATATTGGAGGTTCATATCGGTTCCGAGTTCGATCACGGGCCTGAAGTTGCCGTGGTGGAGATAACCTCAACGCTTGATGCCCGCATTCGTCAACTGGCGGCAGCGGCAAAAGTTCTTGGAGCTTACAAAGTCTCCGAGTTCAATGGCTCTCCGGACTTCTTCCTTCGGGACTATGACGCGGAGGAGAACGATGGGCCGATAGCGTACCGGATACCGGAAGACGAGGATGAAGAAAATGCCTGCCGGGTGGAGTGCGTGACGCTGAATGTCACGACCGATGATTATTATTGGAGTGGCTACGTCAAACACACCAACGTTCGGTGGGAAACCGACACCGTTCCCCTTGGCCCCGTTGAATCCAATGATCTCACAAATCGACATCACATGCCGCAAACCCCTCTTTCGGTTTTGCGAACAATTGAAGCCTCTCTGGTTATTGGCTCCATGAAGGAACCGGAGATCCAGAAGGTGGCGTTAAGCGAAGTGCAAAGGATTTTGAATCGGCCTGCTCCCTACCTGGGAATCATACTCCAGGGAGGTATCGTCCAGGCAATCGTTTCCGATCAGCCGGAGTTAATGGCCGATTGGAAGGTCATGGTCATTGACTATGACACCGAATCCACCCCGGACGAGGACCTGGTCAACGTTCCACAAAGTGACGGGAGCGATTCAAAAGCCTGGGCCTATCTCGACAGTGTTACCCAAACTGCCATTGGACTGAAGGCTGTTTGCGAGGCGCTGTCCTGACAATCACGACCTTGGAGGATAATCATGACACCCAAACGACAACGGCCGAAGGCTGTTCAGGGAGAAACCCTTGAGATGCAATCACCTTGCGGGAAAATATACGTCACATTGAATGATAACCCGGATACCGGCGACCTCATGGAGGTGTTTGTCAGGTTCGGGAAATCAGGTACCTGCGGAAGTCTGGTTGCCAATGCCCTGACGATCATTACGTCTTACGGACTTCGATCCGGTATGGATGTGAGTGATGCGATCAAAGGGTTGATCGGCCATGGTTGCCACAGGGCACCGGTAATTGACGGTGACGATAGAGTCACTTCCTGCGTCGATGCCATCGGAAAGGCTATCAGGCTGCATTCGGGATTCTTGGAGAATCCTGACTCAACAAGCTTGAACCAGTAACGACTCAATCACCCATTTGCGGGGGCAGACAAAGCCCCCGCAAGGGGTCCATGTCCGTTCCCGACAAGGAGAACAGGATATGGAAACGATGAAACTTTTCGGCCCGGAGTCCGAGCCGAAAACCCAAAAAATCCGCATCAGGTCAATCCGGGCGGTTTTTAATAACGAAGTAATTCGGGAGAACGCACCTGCCTGGGTGAATACATCCTGCACCAGCGCCGAGAATGTGTTCGAGTTGTTCCGCGATTTGGCAAAGGAGGCAAAGGAGAATTTTGTGGCTCTTCATTTGGACGCCAAAAACCGGATCATCTGTTACGACACGGTTTCAATCGGTGTTGGCGCGCATTGAAATGTCCCCAATTCGCGACATGGTGGGGGCGCTATCAAAGCAAAAACATGAAAATTGAGCACATCAATACTGGCCCAGGACAATCTGGCTTGTTCTGGGAAGAGGGTTTTAACGGACCCAAAGATTATAGATAGTTAGACGAAGAGGATAATGACGCCGATAGGGTAACTCCTCACGTTATTAGCAGGTCTTAGTTCGTTCCTACAATAGACTTTCTAGACTGTCAAGGCAGCCTTCAAAATAGGGCTAAAAATGGATAAAATAAGTTACGCCACCACCTGTCGTAAAATGGCGGTGTTTCGATGAGGCCTAACAATCGGTTCGCTCAATGCGAGTATCGTTCACCCTCGCGAGGTATATAAGGCGGCGTTGCTGTCATCTGCAGCAGCAGTGATCTTCATTCACAACCACCCTTCGGGAGATACGGCACCAAGCCGAGAGGATATTGAGATCACCAAGCGGCTCAAAGATGCTGGTGAACTTCTCGGAATCCGCGTGCTGGATCATTTGATCGTTGGTGAGGCAGGGTATTACTCCTTCGCAAACGACGGGATCTTATAGAAAAGGGAAGACATTATGAGGAAATTTGCTGTTTTGTTGCTTTCTATCTCTGTCCTGACCGGCTGCTCTGCAGCCGGTCTTAAGAAGGCCGAAGAAAACACCCGGCTGGCGGGAACGACCAATCTTATTGGTGCTGCCATCCACCTGCCTATCTGGGCGGCGGCGACAGTTGCTAACGCCGGTTCCGGCTCTGCTGGTGACGGTGAAGTAATTGTGAAGTCGATTGACCAGGAAGGCCAGGTTGTGGAAAAGGGGCGTCAACGCTGGCGTTCTGGTCTGCCAGGTGACATTTCGCGGGAGGCTTATGAAGCCCTCAGCGATGAAGAATATGAGGCGCTGATGGAAAAGACAGGTTATTAGCTTCCCAGCGCCTTTGATCTGATCACATAGACCTGTCCCTTCCGGTAACCCGGTAGGGCTTCTTGGAGCTCCTGTCCATTTTGACGGGGGTTGCAGGAAGCCCTATCGGGCGAACTTCAACCGGAAAGGAGACGGTCTATGTCGGTCAAGGTCAGAATCAATAATCGTGAGTACACACTCTCTTGGGATGAGTTCGAGAAGCTGATCCGGAGAAAGACCCCAAATACTCAGGTGGAAATTTTGAGTATGGGGTAGAAAAAGGGGAGGAACCCTCTGGGCACCTCCCCTTTTTTGATATTTCTTGATTTTATTCGTCATGAATCTAATTCAAAAACTTTATTGCAGTCCAGTGCGAATTTTGGATAGGGAAGATCATTGTCGTATTCCAAGTGTTGAATAAGGGATTTTATCGCTGTTATTTCTATGTGGCCAGATTCCAACATTATTTTTAGTAAATCCAATATTCCAAACATTTCTACATCAAAGTCATTTCCAAGTAATTTCATCCCATTGTCATCTGTAACAACTGGTATTTCTAGCACATATCCATATGCAATCGCTTTGACATCAGCGCGTGATGCACCAAGTTTAGAAGAAATATTATGATCCCAAATAAAATCAAAAGCTAGGTCGATTTCCTTCCTAGCTTTTTTCGGCATTTTTATTTTTCTTTTCCGATTTTCGACAAATTCTTCCTCATCAACCCAGTGGAATTTTCTTTGAAGTCTCTGGTTATTATCGAATTCATTTTGAAAATCATCAATCACATAAAGAGTATAATCATCTTCACCAAAAGGCTCAGACAATAGAGGATTTATGTAATAAGCAAGCCGAAAGTAAGCATTGCTATCTATTAATATTTTTTTCTGAGGCATTTATAAAGTCAATTCCTTATAAATACCTCTAGCGTCAACAAAGTCGACTTGGAGGATGTTTTGTATGAAACCGGGAGATTTTTCGTTTTCTGAAAGAAATCTCTCCAAAATTTGAAAAAATTGACTTTTAAATACGTTTTGAGCTGCGTCTATATAATCTCTTGCTGTGAGTTTTTTCCCTTTTTTGACAAGAGAGTCGCTTATATTTAGAAACCCTTTGTTGAAATTTGTAGTTGCGGCATAAATTCCATTCCCTAAATTTATTTCTGGGAAATTTCGATTTTTTGAAAAGCTATTAATGGACGCCATAACAGTAATAGGTGAAATGTCATACTCATCTGCTTTTTCAATTATTTTCCTAATTCTAATCCCAACATTAGGAATACAATTAATCTCATTATAAAGTTTTTCCGCGCACTCTTCTGGGAACAAAAGAGCTTGGGCGAAAAAATCTGCCAAATCCTCAGCCTCTTCTCCCTGGAATTTTTGAGATAGAACATGGCCTAGTTCATGAGACATCCAAAAATTAAAGTCATGAAAATTGCTATCTAAGTTAAGATAAATCCAAGTTGTTCCAGACTCTGGAAGGTGAATATGTAATGCATTTTCATGGTTATCTTTCCTTCCCCAAAGAACAGGAATCAAGATAACGTCAAATTCTTTAAATTTTTGAATAAAATTATCAAACTTAATTGGTTCTGTAGCAGAGATCCCAATATCTGCCCTAACGCTTTTAACAACTTCTTGAATATATTCATATTCTATATGCGGATTTTTTAAAGAAGGTGGGTGCGTTAAGGAGCTAAAAGGCAAATATGGAGTTAAACTCTCTAAGAGCCTCCCCATGTCTTTTGCTCTTTCAAAATGAGTGTCTTTCGTTTTGCGCCCGCCTTTTTTTCGAAAGGCTACGATAGGCTCATTCAGAGTTGATTTGATCACCAGCTCTGAGAACGGCAGTCCCAGCGTCATCCCTAACTTCAAAAGTTTATCAGGCCTAGGAAATTTTGATCCCTTCAGCCAATCAGAAATGATAGTCCGAGATACGCCGAGCCCTTTGGCCAAAGCAGCTTGATTGAGGCCCCTTTCGACCATTGAGGCTTCAAGTTTTTCAATGTTTAGTTGTTTTTCCATATGTTGATATGTAAAACATATTGTCAACTTTTGTCAACTTAAATCCAGAAGTTTGTTCTCGTTTGCACGCCGCCGGGCGGTCATTTCTATTTTCACCTTCCCCCCCTCCCCATTATCAAGCAAGCACATGTATGTGGAGCCTTAGATGAAAATTCCCCAAAGACATTCTGAAGTTATTCGACAGGTTTTCCTCCAAGCGGAATCAGCGTGCAGTGCCTGGTACAGCCTCAGGCTGCTGCAAATTCGGGACGGGTATGTAGTTGAAAAATCCTCTGGCAGCACACGTGGACGCGGACAAATGGAAGCCTGGTTTCGCTGGGGGTTGGAAGATGCCGAGAAAGTTTTCTCTAAAATTGTTCAGAAAAAAACCAAGCCTAACCGCACTCGGGTCTACCGGATGGGTTCTTCCTCGACTCAGCTCGATCTGTTCTCTTCCGAGCATTGATGCCGGGCAACCGTCATGACAAGGAGCTTTATGCCAATAAATGTGATGCCTTCCTGGGTCAAGCTTCTGATGCTCTTTGCGGCCGTGGCTGCTGCTTGGTGGTGTTGGTTTGGCCCCTCTGATCCTGCTTATCGAAATAGCCCAGTCAACCATGTCAGTTATTCTTCTGGGCAGGGAAACGGCTTGCCAGCCAAGGCCGATGCAAACATCAGACAGTTTGTCACCAATCCTTTGGAACCAGCTTCCTTACCAGACGAAGGCACTGTGATTTTGAAGGATACGGGCACCAACTATTACCGCAATGAACCACGATCCAACTGAGGAGCCGTCTATGAAACCTATCGACCACAAGGGATATGAAGAAGCCATTCGAATTATGACCAACTTGGCCCAAACCGATACATCGGGGGGCAGAGTTGCTGCCCAAGTTGTGCTGAGTGCCTACAACGGCAACGAATGGCAGCTTGATGTCACAGAATTGAGCCTGCTTGACGGCAAATATTACCTGGCGGCCCTCAATGTCATCCGGGGACGAAAGGAACTGATGATCGAACCCCACAACCTGATCCCAGACGGACGGGAAGTGTTCCATCGGATCTGGGACCGGTGGTTCCGCTACCACATCAGCAACAGATGGAAGCAAACCTGTTTCACCTGCAGTGGCCGGGGGAAGATTGTCGAGTACGATGACCACGACCAGGAGACGAGAACGCCATGTCACAGATGTGATGGTACTGGTCTCATCGCGCAGGCCAGTTGATGATGGAGCAAAGATCAAAAATTGGGCAAAGAGGTAAAGGGGCTTTCTCCACCTGAGCGACCCGGAGTCTCTCAACAGGAAGAAGGTGATTTTTCCAGAGATCCTGTGGATAACCAAGAGTGAATTTAGCGGGCCACCTGGCCCGCTCTTAATCGTCGATTTTGGTGTACATAATGGACCTTCTGTGTACCAAAACGGATTTTATAATTATAGACTGCCCTGACGGGTAAATTTTGATTTTAGGAGGCGGTAGATGCTTTTTGACAAACTCGCTGGTTTTATCGAGCGGCATATTCCTGACATGGTTTCGGAACTCGAACAAACTGCAC
>JAVVDT010000134.1:0-6502 GCA_032250875.1 Desulfuromonadales bacterium
ACCATGATAAATCAGAAGAAGCCCGCCGCTCCATCGCCTGCAGCAATGTCTTCCTCCAGAAGTGCATGCCGTAGCTCTGCAACCAGGTAAAGAGAACCGCACACGACCACAGGTTCGTTGGGTCCGGCGCTTTTGAGTGCGGCAGCGAGCCCCTGGTCGGCAGTCATATATTCAAAGACTGGTACTGATTGCTGCTCGGCCCAGGCAGTGACTTGCCTCGTCGGGACAGAAGTCTCATGAGAAACCGGCACAGCATATACTGCAGCAACATACTTTACCAGTGGCATCAGGACTTCTGCCGGATCGCGCTTGCCACTCAACCCTGTCACCAAATGTATGCGGGAGACCTTCTGCTCAGCAAGATAATTAGCCAGACAGGTTATCCCTGCCAGATTATGCGACACATCCAGCAAAACTTGACGTGAGTCGCCAAACCATTCCAGACGACCCGGCCAGACAACTGTCGCACCAGCCATATGAATCGCAGCATCAGGAATCGCAATGCCTTGTTTGCGCAGCTGCATGGCTCCGGCAACAGCCTGCGCCAGATTATCAAGCTGGTGTTCCCCGGCCAAAACACAGGTTAAGCCGTCTATACTGCTATCGCCGACCGCAACCGACAAATTATCATGGTCACCCTGCCAGCGGAAATCACGTCCGGCAAGACAAACAGCAGCGTTATGCCTACCAGCGGCAGAGAGGATCACTTCGAGTGCAGTTTGGCTTTGCCTGCCGACCACAACCGGTATGCCGGGTTTAATGATACCAGCCTTTTCTGCTGCAATCGCTGCGAGGTTTTCGCCTAGATGTTCACTGTGATCCATACTGATCGGGGTGATCAAACACAGCTGAGGATCGATAGTGTTGGTGGCGTCAAGGCGCCCGCCGAGGCCGGTTTCAATAACAGCGATCTCGACCTGGTGTTCTTTGAACGCAAGCAGAGCGATCGCCGTCGTCGCTTCAAAGAAAGTGATTGGAAGATCCCCGGCCGCCTGACGTATGCTTTCGGCATGCAAGGTCATCTCATTACGAGCTAGCGGCACACCATCAATGCGAATACGTTCTGTGAAGCAATGCAGATGAGGCGAGGTATAAAGTCCGGTTCGCAACCCTGAATGCCTGAGCATTTCAGCAAGCAGGACACTGACCGAACCTTTGCCGTTGGTGCCGGCGACATGAATGCAGGGCAAGTGTTCCTGAAGAAGCGGCAGGCGTGTTTTCAGATCCTGCATATTTTTCAGGCCAAGCTTGACACCAAAACGCTGCAGGCCATAAAGGTAATCGAGGCTTTCCGGGAAATCCACTGTTTATTGTTTGGTAAAAATGCGCAGAGCCTGCGACAGTCTGGACTTCATTTCCTGGCGCGAGACGATCATATCAACCATGCCATGTTCCAGAAGATATTCCGAGCGTTGAAAACCTTCCGGCAGTTGCTGGCGGATTGTCTGCTCGATAACCCGGGGACCGGCAAAACCGATAAGAGCTTTCGGCTCAGCCACATTCAGATCACCAAGCATGGCAAAGCTGGCAGTCACGCCACCGGTAGTCGGATCAGTGAGTACTGAGACAAAGGGAATTCCGGCTTTTTTGAGCTTGGCCAGTGCGGCACTGCTTTTAGCCATCTGCATCAGAGAAAGGATACTCTCCTGCATACGCGCACCACCCGAGGAAGAGAAGATCAAAACCGGGGCCTTTTTCTCGAGTCCCAACTCAATGGCCCGTGTCACCTTTTCACCGACAACCGATCCCATACTGCCGCCGAGGAAACTGAAATCAAAAACAGCCACGACAACTTCCTGGGCATTCATCATCCCGGAGCCGGTAATAACAGCATCTCCGCCGCCATTCTTCTTCACCGCAGCCTTGATCCGGTCACTATATTTCTTTGAGTCCTTGAACTTCAAAAAATCCACTGACGCCATCTCTGCATCAGTCTCAATGAAGGTTCCTTCGTCAATAACAAGATCAATGCGTTTTCGTGCGCTGATACGGAAATGATAGTCGCATTTGGGACAGACATTCAGATTACGCTCTATCTCCTTGGAGTAGATAATCTCCTCGCAGTTTTTACATTTTGTCCAGAGCCCTGCGGGCATCTGCACATTCTTGGTTTCCACCAGCGCAATCGGCGCCTTTGATTTTTTAAACCAGGCCATTATTTACCTCGCAATTGAGACGGTTTCTGCTTCAAGAAACGAACCGTTGGTTGCCATTAAATATCCGACGGTTTCAGACAGAACGCAAGTTTCCTGGTGATCTCATCAAGATACTGGGTTTCTTATAAAATGATTTTGACCGCTACTTGCGGTTTGTCCAGCTTGACAAGCTTTCCGGCCAACGAAATCAGCAGCAGACATCGCAAACCCTGTTACCCATAATCTGGATATGTCGTCACCCATGTTGCCTCAGATTGCCGCCTTAAGTTGCCTGGCAAAGTTTCGGACTTCGTCAAGCAGGCTCGGCGAACCACTGAATTCAGCGATCAGCTTGACCATGGCGCTGCCGACAACAACAGCATCGGCGATCTCGGCAACGGCTCTGGCATCTTCCGGAGTAGAGATACCGAACCCTACGGCCACAGGAACCGGACTCTTCGCTTTGAGTTCATTGACAGCGGCAGAGATAGCATCGGCGTTTACCTGTTGACTGCCGGTTACACCGGTCATGGATACATAGTAAAGAAACCCCTCGCCATCAGCGGCAAGTTGAACGCTGCGTTCCTCGCCGGTCGTCGGCGCCAACAGAGTAATCAGGTCGATTCCGACTTTTTCAAGATACGGGTGCAATTCCTCCGCCTCTTCTGGTGGCAAATCAACCAGCAGCAAACCGTCGACGCCAGCTGCTGCTGCTTCGCGGGCGAATCGTTCAAGACCATAGCAGAAAACCGGATTGTAATATCCCATCAATACGATCGGTACGTTGCTATGCAGGCGAACCCTTGCAACCATGGCCAGCACACCGCTCAATGTGGTTCCGGACTTCAGTGCTCGCTCAGAGGCAAGTTGAATCGTCGGACCGTCTGCCATAGGATCTGAAAACGGAAAACCGAGCTCAATCAGGTCGACTCCAGACTCAACAAGCGCATGAACGATCTGTTCACTGGTGGCCAGATCCGGATCACCAGCAGTAATAAAAGTGATAAGAGCTTTTTCGCTGCGCTCTTTCAAAGTATTCAAGGTAGCGGCAATATTTGACATGAATAAAATAAATTCCCGAAGTTTTTAATTTTATCGAAACAAAGCGAACGACATCAACCGTTTTCTCAAGACGCTAACGATTTGGCCAATGCAAGCAGATCAAGAAACATCTCGTCATTCATTCGACCGGTCTGAACATTGTAACGACTGGTATGATAACAACCGACCAGCCAGAGGCCATGTGGCAACTGAAAACTGCGCGCATGGCCGAAAGGCACGTCTGACAGATGCTTGATCAACCCCTGCGCGTGGAAGAGTCGCAGCAGACTGCTGTGGGCTCCGTGTCCGAGAGCAATGATTACTCTTAGGTTCTCAAGAGCCGGCAATTCTGCTTCAAGATAAGGTCGGCATGCGGTGAATTCCGCAGTACTCGGCCGATTCTCAGGTGGCAGACACTTGACTGCGTTGGTAATGTACAGGTCCCGTAATGTCAACCCATCATCTGCTGACAAGGCTTCTGCCTGGTTGGAGAACCCGGCCTGATGCAACAACGGATACATGAAATGACCCGCACCGTCACCCGTAAAGGGTCGACCGGTCCGGTTCGCACCGTGGGCACCAGGAGCCAGACCGACCAGACAGATACGCGCCTGCAGATCGCCGAAGCCGTTGACTGGAGCATTATGATAATCGTCACGCGACCGACCCTTGGATGGCGCAAGTTGGGACATAAGAGTCACTAGTCGTGTACATTTTATACAGCTATCAAGACCCTTCAAAAGAATTTGAGGCACGCTGTTACTGCCTTTTATTGCCCGGTTTGCCACCGGGACGCCGCCGCCGTGGCGGTAGCGCTTTGCTGCCAGCAGTTCTTTTCTCAGGAACATGTGGTTTTTTATGAGGTACGCCACGTTTGTAATCGTGACAAAGGTCTTCATCGCGAGGCACAGTGCTGGGGATTTTCTGGCCGATATACTCTTCAATGTCAGGAAGGAAATAGGCCAGGTCTTCATCAGCAAAACTGATTGACTTGCCGCCTGCGCCCGCTCGCGCAGTTCTGCCGATGCGATGGACGTAGTCATCTGCATCCTGCGGCAGATCATAATTGATCACGTGGGTGACACCCTCGATATGCAGACCACGCGAAGCGACGTCGGTTGCCACCAGAAAATTCAATTTTCCAGCCTTGAAATCATCGAGGATGCGCAGACGGCGATTCTGTGGAATATCCCCGGACAGAACGGCCACCTTGAAATTGTTCTGCTGCAGACGTCCGGAGAGATGCTCGCACTCTCTCTTGGTGTTTGCAAAGACCAAAACCCTGACCGGATCGACTTCCTTCTTGAGTAAGCCGAGCAACAGGGGAAACTTCTCCCGACGGGAGACATGATAGACAATCTGCTCAACGCGCTCGGCTGTCACCTGCCCAGGTTCGATACGCACTTTCTCGGCAAGATTCATAAACTCGTAGGCCAGTTCCATGACACGTTGTGACAGGGTGGCCGAAAACAGCATCGTCTGGCGTTTCTCAAACGGCGGCAGCTTGCGCAGGATATAACGCAGATCGCGAATAAAGCCCATATCGAACATACGGTCCGCCTCATCGATGACCAGCGATTCGATATGTTGCAAGGTAAAAACATTCTGCTTGGCATAATCGATCAGCCTTCCGGGAGTGGCGACGATAATGTCGACGCCGTCCTGCAGGGCACGGCGCTGTTTTTCATAATCTACGCCGCCGAAGATCGCCTGTACTTTGAAGGGACAGAAGGCACCCAGGGCGGTGGCGTCGGCACAGATCTGCACCACCAACTCACGGGTCGGAGCGAGTATCAGGGCCCGCGGACCACGTGTTGACAGCGGCGTATTTTTCTGCAGTCGGGTAAACAGAGCGATAAGGAATGCTGCGGTTTTGCCAGTGCCCGTCTGGGCCTGTGCAGCGACGTCATGGCCTTGCAGTGCCAGGGGGATTGCTTCCTCCTGAACCGGAGTCAGATCGACAAAGCCAACCTGCTCAAGGCCTCGCATTACTTCCGAAGAAAGATTGAGTTCAGTAAATTTCATGCAACATAACGACAGTTCAGGGATATGAGCGCAGAAAGCTTATTCTTTCCACGTCCTTGTTCCGAGTACCGTGTCCCTTGTTTAGAGTTCAACACCCATTGCTTCAGCAACGGTGTGAATATCCTTGTCGCCGCGACCGGAAAGACAAACAACGATGACCGCCTCCGGGGAAAGTTCCGGGGCAAGCTTGAGAAGATGGGCAACAGCATGGGCACTTTCCAGGGCCGGGATAATCCCTTCCATTTCCGTCAACATCCGGAAAGCCGCGAGAGCTTCATCATCGGTGACTGATACATATTCCGCACGACCGAGATCGTTGAGAAGAGCATGTTCCGGTCCGACGCCCGGGTAGTCAAGTCCAGCTGAAATCGAATGAGCATGCTGGATCTGCCCATCATCATCTTGCAGGAGGTAAGTCTTGTTGCCATGCAGAACGCCAACCCGACCTGCAGAGATGCTAGCCGCATGTCTGCCGGTTGCTACACCGAGACCCGCCGCCTCGACCCCGACCAGACGCACCGAGGAATCATCAATAAACGGGTAAAAAAGTCCCATGGCGTTCGAGCCACCGCCGATGCAGGCGACTGCAACATCCGGAAGACGCCCTTCCGCTTCCAGGATCTGCTGTTTGCTTTCGTGACCGATCACAGCCTGGAAATCACGGACCATCTGTGGATAAGGGTGCGGTCCAGCCACCGTGCCAATCACATAGAAGGTATCGCGTACATGGCTGACCCAGTAGCGCAAAGCTTCATTCATAGCATCCTTGAGAGTCGCGGTGCCACTGGTGACTTCATGGACACGAGCACCGAGCAGCTTCATGCGAAACACATTCAAAGACTGGCGTCTGATATCCTCGGTCCCCATGAATATGTCGCATTCCATATCGAAGAGCGCCGCAACGGTCGCGGTCGCAACCCCATGTTGCCCGGCACCGGTTTCGGCGATCACCTTGCGCTTGCCCATGCGGCGGGCCAGAAGAATCTGTCCGACAGTATTGTTGACCTTGTGGGCGCCGGTATGATTCAGATCCTCACGCTTCAGGTAAATCCTGGCACCCCCCAGATGTTCTGTGAATCTGCGGGCGAAATAAAGCGGGCTGGGTCGGCCAACGTAGTCTTTGAGATATTTATCGTACTCAGCCTGGAACAAGGGGTCATGCTGACACTGCTTGTAGCTTTCCTCCAATTCCAGCAGTGCCGGCATCAGGGTTTCAGCAACATAGCGGCCGCCAAACTGGCCGAAGTGGCCCCGCAGATCGGGCTGTTGATAACTCACTTAAAGGCCTCCTTGGCACTACG
>JAVVDT010000135.1:0-6415 GCA_032250875.1 Desulfuromonadales bacterium
GCGGTCACCGGCGTCGTAGTTGGGACTGGGCTTGGTGCGCATCACCCGTTGCCAGACAGGCTTGCCATCCTCACCGGGTTTCATGTCAAGGTCGCAAAAGAGGATCAAATCGACCAGTCCGGTGACCAGCTTTCGCGCTTTATCCGGCAGCGTTGGAACAATGCGGGTGTGCTTGCCGGTGCGGGTTTCGATATCCCGCTCCTGTGAGTGCGAAATCAGGATCAGCCCGTAGGGCAGGAAGGCGAGTTTGTTGATTACCCGCTGAAACTCGTTGTTGATCAGCGCATAACCCTTGCCGTAGCCAAGGTCGGACTCGTGCTCGATCTTGAACTTTTTGCAGACGTAGTCCGAACACATCTTATAAGCGTTATCCACCGTATCGAGGACGATGGTTTTGAACTCATGCTTGCCTTCAGCGATCTCCGCACAGGCCTGCAGCAGGTCATCCCAGCAGGTAATCGGCGTCTGGAACACTTCAAGGGCGTTCAGCCCCGGCTCGGTCGCCAGGAACAAGGCATCCTCGGCTCTGGAGCACCAGGTGCTTTTGCCGATTTTGCTCGGGCCATACACTAAGGCGGTGAGGTCCGAGAGTGTGTGTTTGGGTTTGGTTCTAGTCTTGGGAAGCATGGCTTCGTCTCCTTATGGTTGGGATTTCAAAACACCGGAGCGGCGTCTTCACCGGCTCCGTCCCGCAATTCTTCGTGCGGGGCGATTCGTTGGAAATGGTTCTCGATAACGTTGGGGTTTCCGCCCGAACGGCAGAGCTGGAAGTAGGCGCAGGGTCTTCCGTACTGAAAACAGAAACCGGTATTGCGGTAGAAGACATTGCGTCGACGGGCGTCGAGCATGGCCTTGGAGAGTTCCCACAGCTCGGCCCGCAGCTCTTCGAACTGATCGCGGGAGATGTAGAGCATCTCGCGGTGGAACATGCCTGGCTCGAGGTACTTTTCCTGGAGCCGCTGCTGAAAGGCGTCGTCCTCCTCCGGTAGTTTGCGTTTGGCGCTGCTCTTGCCGGTTTTCGACTTGGCGATCAGCTCCGCCCGGCGGGCTTCGTATTCAGCTTCGGTTTCACCTTTCCCCTGACGCAGCCGGGCTTTGACCAGGACGTTATAGATGATGCCGCTGACCGTGATGCCGAGGGTCTGCTCCAGGTACCAGGCGTAGAGAATGATCTGGAAGTCGGTCCACAACCGCTCCAGATAACTGGCGTCGATCTGCGCGGCGGTTTTGTGTTCGAGCAAGAAATACTGGCCGTCTTGACGGACAATACCGTCCACCTTTCCGGCAAGGATGAAACTGCGAGACATGGCACCGGTCGCCGGATTGACGATGTGGCCTTCAAATGTTTTCTCGAGGGCAATGACCTCGAAATCTTCGGCTGGGTAGCGTTCCGCATAGGCGCTCATCATGGCTCTAGCCAGGTGCCAGTCCGCTTGCTGATGATCGTCCTGCGCCCGGTTCGGATAGGTCCTGTCGATGTGGTCGAGGACATTGGCCAGATCCCGCTCACCGTGCCAACATTCCAGACAGTCGTGGATGACTGCGCCGAAGGCCAGGTTGGGATCGCGCTCGAGCGGCACCAGTTCGTCGATGTAGCGCCACTTGCAGGCCATACGACAGTTGCGGAACAGCCGCCACATAGAATAGGTGGTGGTCATCAATTCGCTCATACCGCCACCCCCGTGGCAGCGGCAGCGGGCGCGGCATGACGTTTGGAGGCACAGGCGCAGCCCGAGGGCTGGGAACGTTCGATCATTACCGAACGTTCACCGTATTCCTTGGTGGCGAAGCCGGTGAAGATGCGAGCCAGGTCGCTACCGACGTCGGATGATGCGTCGATCACGCAGGTACGACTGGATTTATCCAGGTTGAAGCGGCTTTCCATACGCACCCGGGAACGTCCATGCAGACTTTCGACGGCAAGCATCGCCAGCATGAATGTGTCTTCCAGTTCTTGCGCCGGGACCGATTCGTCAAAACGGTATTTATAAGTGTCGTGAGTCATGGTTGATCTCCTCTTGATTCAGGTTCTGGTTTCCGAGGCCCCGGATGGCCGCACCATGCGGCACGGTGCTTACTTACCGGAGCCGGGGCTGATGCGTCGGAGATCACAGGTAGTCCTCAAGTCCGGCCTCGCGGAACGCGTCACGGAGTTTGCTCAGCCGGTCGTAGAGGGTGGTGCGGGGAACGCCCATCTCCCGGGCGATTTCTGCCATGGTGTCGTCGCGCAGGCGTTCGCATAGATCCCGTAGCTCATCCGGCAATGAGGCAATCGCCCGGTCGAGATCCATGCGGATTTCATTGGCGACCCGTTCCCTGGTCTGCCTGGGGTGACTTCCCAGTGAGCCATCGCTATCAAGAAACTCAATGCGCTCGGTGGTGTCGCCTTCGCCGTTGTCCAGGGGTTCGTTGAGTGAGGTTTGGCAGAGTCGCCAGTCCCGGCATTGGGCGAACCTGGCTTCAAGAATGGTCGAGATGTGACGCTCGACGATCCTCGCCATGAAGGTGGTCTTCTTGGCCTTGGCGGGATTGAAATGCCGCATCCGCTGCAGCAGATCGATCATCAGTTCCTGTTCGAGGTCGGGTCTGTCGTCCTCGGTGAATCCGGCCTTGCCTACGAGTTGACGTGCTTTGTGCCGAATGAGGTCGGCGGCATACTTGTCGATGCCGTCGTAAGAATTTTGTGAAACCATCGGGGCCTCCTCGGAGCGAGGAGGAGGTCCGCGTGGGTGTCGGCACGGGCCAGATCACAGGACAAAGCTGTCGCGTGGGCGAAGGGGTCGCAGGTACGCCGCCAATTGCCGTATTCGGCTCGGCGACACCCACAACAGCCTCCGCCATGCGTCCAGCTTGTTGTCCAGTGTCTAAGGGTTAAGGTCGTTACGTGTTCAGGCTGCCCGTTCCTCGATGCGCATCAGGAAAGGCAGGCCATGCTTGATCTCGATCAGGCAGACTTTTCCGCTGCCCATCTGTGAGAGCTGCTCCAGCAGCATCACGACCTCTTGCTTGAGAGTGAAGTCAGCCTGGTCGCGCTCAGGCCTGGGACCGATCTGTCCGCCCAGCTTGATTTCGCGCTCGATGACCGTGTCAGGGGTGAGTTCCGGTTCACCGTCGTGAACCGGAATGTTGGTGATGCGGCCGAAGTTGATGTCTTGCATCAATTCGATGAGTCGCCGCTTTGGTGGGGTGAGGGTTGCTTTGTTGACTTGTGCCATTGCCAGTCTCCTTGTTCGGAAGTTCTGGCACGCCCGGTGGCCAACACTCTGTTGACCAATAAAAAACGCCGGATCGCGCCTTCATTGGGGAAGGCGCTACATCCGGCGTCGCAAGAGCTACATTTGGCGTAGCGGAAATTTTTTTTAGTTTTTTCTTCCTGAAAGGCCCAGGGTCATTCGTTGACTATGGGGCGGACCTCCCAAACGATCTCCTCTTCGGTCCGGTAGACCGGTTCGTTGCCACACTTAATGGATTCCTTCAGGTGGGCAGCCAGCGGCTTGTCGTACTTCTCCAGATACTTGATGGCCCGGTTTACGGCGTTCCGGAAGGCGTCACGGACGTTCTTTCGCTTGTCGTTGGATTTCCGGAGTTTGCCACCCAAGCCAACAGCCTCGTTGATCGCTGTGGTCACCTTTGCCATTTCTTCTTCAAGCCGCTGAATCTCGGCATCGTTGTTTTCTGCCCGGGCGTCTTCAATCTCTCGAAAGAGTTCGTGAGCAGTCTCCCGGTATTGCTCGACGGCCTTGCGGTCGGCAACAAAACCAGTATCGCCCAGCGGAACTCCTTGGGTAACTTGAAACCCATCCTCGGTCTCGTTGGAGTCCAGAAATGTGTTGCAGCTATTGATGGCAAAACCACAGACGATTTCGTAGACTGAGGTCTCTTTATTGGGTCTCGCCAAGAGGAAGTTGATGTACTCTGCCCCCTTATCGACACCCGTCACGAGCACTTCGGCGTTGCCGTTAAACCGTGCAGCCCATACGCCGCCGCGCTTGCGGAAGTAGTTGTCCGGCTGCTTCTCCTCAACCGGAATAGCAGGGACTGAGATCACCGAACCGGATTCGTACACCGTTCTCAACAGGCAGTCTCCGGGCAGTGTCCGTTGGCGAATGGCCGTGATGTTTCGGGCGACCATGGTGTCCATCGCTTCGCAGACCTCCTTGGCATGGCGCTTATAAAGGTCATATACCCTTTGGGCCACGCTACCAGGATTTCCATTCAGATGACGAAAAACCCGGCTCACCTCACTGTAGCGAGCAATGAACTGGGTGATGTCATCCTGATCCCGAACCTGATTGGCTCGTTCGAGATAGGCGGCAGCCATGATCTTGTCTTCATCCTTGCTTCTGCTTTGGGTGAAGATATCAGCCTTATAGGCTTCGACTGGATCGAATTGATCGGCCTTGGCCGCAAGCATGGCAAAACGCCTATCGATGCACTGGGAACATGTTCCGCAATGCGTATGGTGGTTGGTCATTTCCCACGTATGGGTGCAGGTTGTCGAGCGAGCGAGCATATCTTGACAACCAGCCTTGGTTATCACCTCCACAACGTCGGCTTTGGTCTTCCATATAAATGGATTTTCAATAGTGAACGGCTCACCCGCCACAAGGGAGATAATGTTCTGAAAGCCCTTTATCACCCTGGGATGTGTAGTTCGGGTCGCCCGCCCGCCGACAACTTGGGCGCAAACCGGTAGGTTCAAACTGATGACACCATTTTCATAAAAGCGAACACTCTTCAGGTTCAGCATTTTGGCAATAGTCGCTCCTATGGATACATATAAGAATGAGCGACTACGTTGCGTGTACTCGTAATTCAATCCCTTGTTCTTGTTGACTCGAACTCCGATATGCAAAGGAGTATTTTCCCCGGCCTTATCGGCGATCATGCCTTCTAGTGTGCGATGTCGCTTATTCAGCTTCGGGGTCGATTTGTGAGTGACCAGCACCACCTTACGCTTCTGATTGACAACCTCCTCGATGGCACCGGCCAAAGAATCCAGTCCTCCTGAAAACATTACCACTTGTTCTGGGTAGCCAAACATTTGGCCATCGTCATTGAAGTCCAGATAGCCCTGGAACGATTGCACATTTTTCAACTTAACGAAGTCAAATTGGTAATTATCATCGGATAGAAATCCGAGGGTAGAACATAATGAATTTTGAACATCAGGACTGTTCCAGAACTCAGGTTTTCTCACAGGGATGATAAAATTAAGATCGCGACGCCAGCGGTCACCGAAGGAATCGACGTCATCAGCTCCCCGGGGGATAGCCTGATCGGCACTGTAAACATAGGTGGCAATTTCGAGGAGATCCTGAAACGCATCCGGGACGTTCTTGCTCATCTTCTTGTGGATGTCTTCGATCCGAAGAGTGATTTTGTCAGGACCATCTTTACCCCACAAACGAAGACGCAGATCCCGGCTCGGGTCTTCGGTAATTCCGTCCGTGGGAGCATTCCCACAGATGACATATCGTTTATCTTGCATCGGCTCGCGCCCCTTCTTTCAGTTCATCCTTCATCTTCTTCAGCGCGTAGGAGGCGAAGCCATTGGTGGACTCCCTGGATATATCGCCACCTTCTTCATATTTGTGCTTCGAAAACCAATCCCCCGAAAATTGCTGCACTATTACCGATGCTTCATGACAGTGTGTATTCAGGGCTTTTTCGAATTGATTCATTTCATTCATGGTGGCAAATCGTTGACCTTCACCTAAGTGGGTTGCCAGTGTCTTTGAGAGGAAGTAATTCATGCTCTCGTTGGCCAGCTTCGAGAAGAACGTTCGGGAAAGTTCCCCAAACTCTCGTTTCTTACCCAGTTCGCCCAAGGCTGCTCGAACATCGTTGGCATCCGGAGTAAAAAGAGATGGCAACTTTGGGGAGATGTGCTCAACCAAGGCTCCCACCAACGCCCTCTGGGAAATCTCTCCAAGGTCACCGCGTTTTCCGCTAAATTCCCTTTTGTTATCGAGAGCTTCGGATATGGCGGCAGTAAGATCGGGAAGCGATGTCTCTTGGGATAATCTGACCCCATGGGCGCTGAGGTGTTCTTCGAAGTTATCCTTCTTCGCTGCGATGGCGAGCTGAGTCATCAGCCAAACGGCCTCGGTGTAGCCTTCATCGTTGAGCACAAAGGAAAAGGCCTTATCGGCTGCTCTGATTGTGGCATTGGCGATTTGGGACACGTCGGCACCGGCCGTGATCAGGCCAACCACCTCTTTCCATGCCCTCGATCTTGGAAGAGTTCCAAGTCTGACGTGCCCCATGGTGTTCTCCTTATTTTTCGTTGCCCGGCATCGTTATTCGGGCCTTCTGATAACGACGATGCTCCGGGCCTTTCGAGCCTCTTTCTTCAAATAGCCTTTCTGGACCAATTGAGCGATCTGCTCGTGAGCGCTCGCATTGCTGATAC
>JAVVDT010000136.1:0-6381 GCA_032250875.1 Desulfuromonadales bacterium
GTGAACTTTTCTCATGGGCCAGAACGTCCTCAAGGATGACCCTGCCTGCCCGGCCGCTTCCAGCGATATCCTCAAGATTGATGCCATGTTTTTCCGCGAGCAGACGGGCTGCAGGATTCGCCGGCGGTGGAGATGCCTGCTTCTTCTCTGCCTTGTCCGCCGCGACGGCAGCGGCGTTGTCCTCAGCTTTTGGCTCAGTCTTCTTTGGTTTGGGGAATTGTTCGACATCTCCCCCTTTCTGCTCGGCATCGCCCTTCTTCTGCTCGGCATCGCCCTCTTCAATTGTGGCGATTAACGTGCCGATTGGTACAGTCTGCCCTTGCTCGACGACAATGTGCAGGATACCGGATGCTTCCGCAGTCAATTCGACATTGACCTTGTCGGTTTCCAGCTCGCAGATGATTTCATCCTTGGCAACGGTGGCGCCGTCCTCTTTCAGCCAGTTGGCGATCATGGCCTCGAGAATGGATTCGCCGACTTCGGGTATTTTTATGTCCATTAGGTATCCTTTAGGGCTGAGTCAATAATCTGCTGTTGTTCCACACGGTGGCGGCGATGTGAACCGACCGCAGGTGCGGCTGCCGCACGGCGACCGCAATATTCCAGGTCTTTACCGAGAGCACGAGCAAGGCTGTATTGCAGGTGTGGCCAGGGTCCCATGTTCTTCGGCTCTTCCTGCACCCAGGCGATGCGCTTGGCATCGCTGTAGCGGTCCAGAGCTTCCTGCAGACGTTCCTGGTGCAGGGGGTAGAGTTGCTCAATGCGCATCAGGCCGACGTCATTTCTTCCTGCTTCTTCGAGTGCTGTCATCAGTTCATAATAAATCTTGCCGCTGCAGAGCAGCAGTGTCTTGACCTGTTCCGCGGCTATGCTACAGGGTAGAATTGCCTGGAAAGAACCTTCACTCAAATCATCTAGAGTGCTGCTGCAGGCCGGCAGGCGCAAGAGGCTTTTTGGTGTGAACACGATCAATGGTCTGCGATAGGGGAGTTTGCACTGACGGCGCAGGAGGTGAAAAAATTGTGCCGGCGTGCTCGGGTAGACAACGTGCATATTATTGTCGGCACAAAGATTCATGAAGCGTTCGATGCGGGCGTTCGAGTGTTCCGGCCCCTGACCTTCGTAACCGTGTGGCAGAAACAGGACCAGTCCGCTGGAGCGGTCCCACTTGCTGCCGCTGGTGCCGATGAACTGATCGATAATCACCTGGGCACCGTTGGCAAAATCACCGAACTGGGCTTCCCATATCGTCAGGCCATGCGGCGTCTCCAATGAGTAACCGTATTCAAGCCCTAAAACGGCGGCTTCAGAAAGCATGCTGTCGTAAATCTGAATTGCCGCCTGGCCTCGTTCCAGGAAGGCCAGCGGCACATAGAGCAGGCCGGTCTTCTGATCAACCAGGGTTGAATGACGTTGATTGAATGTGCCGCGCCGCGAATCCTGCCCCGAAAGCCGTACGGGAACATTCTCAGTCAACAAGGAAGCAAAGGCGAGGGTTTCGGCATTTGCCCAGTCGATCCCTTCGCCTTCAAGCACGCTCTCCTCACGTCGTTTGAGAAGACGCGCGATTTTAGGATGCGCATTAAGCCCTGCCGGTAGTGTTGCCAAACGTTGCGACAGTTTTTTGAGAATCTCCTCGGAGACTTTTGTTTCCGGTTCTTCCAACGTGTAATCGCGCTGGATGCCGGCCCATTTGGCTTGGAAACCTATATCTTTTTGTGGCTTGGGTTTTCCCTCGAGAGCCTCTTCCAGTCGTTTGCTGATCTTGTCCGCGCTTTCAGCGATTGCCTGTGACTCGATGCCGGCCTTAATCAGGCGAGCAGCATAGATCTCATGCAGGGGCGGTCTTTGGCGAATTTTTTCATACATGAGAGGTTGGGTAAAAAACGGTTCGTCGCCTTCATTATGGCCATGACGACGATAGCAGATGACTTCGACCACCACGTCTTCGCCGAATGCCTGGCGATATTCCAGTGCCAGATTGGCCGTATAAACGGCCGCTTCCGGATCTTCACCGTTGACGTGAAAAATCGGCACCATAAGCATTTTTGCAACATCGGTGGCGTAGAGGGTCGAACGCGCATGGTCCGGGGCAGTGGTGAAGCCGATCTGATTGTTGACTACCAGATGAAATGTCCCTCCCGACTGGTAGCCGTCCAGGCGGGAGAGATTGAGCACTTCAGCGACCAGACCCTGACCGGCAAAGGCGGCATCACCGTGAATCAGTACCGGCAAAACCTTCTTGGTACCGCCGGGTCCGTGAGCGACGTGTCGCGCACGACATTTGCCGATCACGACCGGATCGACTGCCTCCAGGTGGCTTGGGTTGGCAGCCAGGCTGAGATGAATGTTGCGACCGGAAGAGAGCTCAATATCCGCGGAATAACCCTGATGGTATTTCACATCGCCTTCGCCGACGAAAGCCAGTTCGAGATTGTCATGGAATTCAGCAAAGGTATTTTCCAGCGGTTTATCGAAGATATTGGCCAGCACGTTGAGTCTGCCGCGATGGGACATCCCCATGACCAGATCTTTGATTCCTCTTTGTGCGGCCTGATTGAGCAGGCTGTCGAGCAAGGGAATGATGACTTCACCTCCCTCGAGGGAGAAACGTTTCTGGCCGAGAAACTTGCGATGCAGAAATGTCTCGAAAAGGGAGGCTTGCTGGAGCTTTACCAGAGTGTGAAGTTGTTCTTCCCGCGCGAACTGCGGACGGTTGCGTGTCTCTTCCATGCGCTGTTTCAACCAGTCCCGTTTGGCCGGATCCTGAATATGCATGAACTCAACGCCAATTGTGCGGCAATAGGTCTCCTCAAGCAGAGCAATGATTTCGCGAAGAGTGGCGCTTTGTTTTGGGAAGCGAAGCGGATAGAAAGTTCGATCCAGGTCTGTTTCAGAGAGACCAAAGGTTGCGAGGTTCAGTTGCGCATGACTGGTGTGGTCGGGAGAAAGCGGATCGGTGTCGGCCTGCAAATGCCCAAGGTCCCTGTAACGATAGATCAGGGAATCGACAGCTGAATTTTTAGCGGCCAGCTCACGATCGCTTGTCGGTGTCTGCCAAGCCAGATCGAAGCCCTCAAAAAAAGCCTGCCAGTCAGGAGAAACCTGGTCCGGTTCTGATTTCCACAGTTGATACTGTGCTTCCAGCCACTGTGGGCTGACATTTCCAGAAATGCTCATCGATGTCCCTGTTGATAACAATCAGTATTGGCTCAAAATTCCACAAAGCATATCAAGGGTTGCCAATCAGACAAATAGGACGCTACTGCGGCTTGCAGATTCCCTTCTGGCAGGAGAGGCTCGGGTCATACGGGAGATCATCGAGAAAACGTTCTGCCTGAATCGCCGCCATACAGCCGGTCCCGGCAGCGGTCACGGCCTGACGGAACTGCCGGTCCTGAACGTCGCCGGCGGCAAAGACTCCGGGAATGTTGGTTGATGTGCCGTTCCGGGTAAGAATATGACCTTCAAAGTCCATCTCCAGTTGGTCGACAAACAGAGACGTATTCGGTCGATGGCCGATAGCGATAAAAACGCCGTCGCAGGACAACTCCGACATCTTCCCCGTGTTAATATCCTTAATTTGGACTCCGGTTACGCCATTTGCATCGGCAATGATTTCCGTTAATATGGAATCCCATTTGAAACGGATTGCTTTATTGGTCAGGGCCCGATCCGCAAGAGCCGGAATTGCCCGCAACGAATTGCGGCGATGAACCACTGTTACCTGTTTGGCAAAGCGGGTCAGAAAGACAGCTTCCTCCATTGCGGTATCGCCGCCGCCGACCACGACGACATCGCGGTCTCGAAAGAAAAAGCCGTCACAAGTAGCGCATACGGAAACCCCCCGCCCATAGAGGGACTCTTCATTGCCCAGGCCGAGCAGTTTGGGCGAAGCTCCAGTGGAGATGATCAGTGACAGGCAGCGATAAAGTTCCTCGCCGATCCAGATGCGAAACGGGCGCTCATGAAAGTCGACTTTTGTGACATCTCCCTTGATGAATTGTGTGCCGAAGCGTTCCGCCTGCTGGCGCATCTTGGCCATCAGCTCAGGGCCATCTATCCCTTCTGGAAAGCCGGGATAATTGTCGACTGTTGTTGTTGTCGTCAATTGCCCGCCCGGTTGAATACCATCGATCAATAGTGGGCAGCAGCGGCTGCGTGCAGCATAGATTGCCGCTGTCAGGCCAGCGGGTCCCGACCCGAGGATGATGGTTTCGTAAATAAAATCAGGATTGATCATCGTGATTCCCATTGAACTGCTCTGCAGCATGATATGAAGAACGCACTAAGGGGCCGGCCTCGATCTGAGTGAATCCGAGTTGCAGCCCTTTTTGGCGTAGCTGGCTGAATTCATCCGGATCGATATACCGGGTTACGGGAAGGTGATTGCGTGTCGGTTGCAGGTATTGTCCCAAAGTAAGCATGCTGCAGCCGGCCAGGTGAAGATCTTTCATGACAGCGAGGACTTCTGCAAGCGTTTCACTCATACCAAGCATCAGGCCTGATTTGGTAGGGATGTCAGGGGCTATCTCTTTGGCTGCAGCGAGAAGCTTCAGGGAACGATGATAGCCTGCACCTGCTCTGGCTACGGGATAGAGACGCGGAACCGTTTCCAAATTGTGCCCGAGAACCTCTGGGCCAGCCAAAAGGATATTCTTCAGGGCCTCGTGGTTCCCCTGCAAATCAGGGATCAGTAATTCGACGCGGCACTCCGGGCTGCGAGAACGAATCGCACGGGTGACAGCAGCAAACTGGCCGGCTCCGCCATCGGCAAGATCGTCGCGCGTCACGGAAGTAATGACCGCATGGCGCAAGCCCAGCTCTGCAATAGCCCGGGCGACCTTGTCGGCCTCTTGCTGGTCGATAGCCAGCGGCGTTTCATGGGCGACATTGCAGAAACGGCAGTCCCGTGTGCAATGGTTGCCGAGAATCATGAAAGTGGCGGTCCCCTGCTCCCAACATTCACCCTGGTTGGGACAGGTTGCACTGCGGCAGACAGAGTGCAGGCCCTGCTCACGATGCATGCGATCGATCCGTGCGTAATTGGGTCCGGCAGGAAAACGGACCTTGAGCCAGTCGGGTTTGCGTGGTGGTCGAGTTGTCATTATGGCTGCCTGGTAAGGATTGTTGCTGAAGCTTGGTGAATTGGCAGATAAACCCTTCAGCAACAGTGTTCTTGCCGTCCTGGTGACCCAGGCTCTTGGTCATGCAGACTTTGTTAGTCGATACGTTTCAGAGTGAGGCTTGTTATAGGTGTGGCTCACACTGCTTCGAAGTTGCTCTTGTCAGCACCGCAGAGCGGGCAGCACCAGTCATCCGGCAGGTCGTCGAAAGCCGTACCGGGATCAATGCCGTTGCCGGGGTCGCCTTCAGTCGGGTCATAGATGTAGTCACAGATTACGCAGCGGTACTTGGTCATGATTCACTCCTTAACATGTTATGATTCATCTGGCCGGATGGTCGAACAAACAGTATGAATATTCTAGAGTATGAATCTGTTCTGGCAAGCCTGTTGTTGAAAAAAGCAGAATATCAGAATATGAATAAAAACAAAAACTTTGCTACAACAAACAACCATGTCACAACTATAATTTCTCAGGTTACCAGACACAAGCTATTCTTGCATCAGTTTCTCAGTATCTCTTGCAGCCGGCTCATGGATAGTCCGACAGGCTGCTAACGGGCACTGGTTCATTCGATCAGTTCAAGCAGCGCCTGAACTGTTTTCTCAATGCCTTCGGCTGCTTCGGAAATGTTTCCTGCAAGCATGTAGGCGGGGCTTGAAATCAGTTTGTTCTTATGGTCGATGACAAACTCCCTGACGGGACACTGGATATGCTCTGTACCCATCTTGTTCAGTGCTTCTGCGGTCGCTTCATCAGTGCCAATTGTCAACTGGTGTGACACCTTTTCGCTGCCGAGGACCTTGGATAGAACGGCCGGAGCAATACAGACCGCCGCGATCGGTTTCTTTGCATTATGCATTGCCTTGATCAGGCGGGCGACATCGCTGTTGACTGCGCAGTCAGGTCCCTTGACGGCAAAATCACAGAGATTCTTTGCCGCGCCAAAGCCGCCAGGAAGCAAAAGGGCATCGACGTCCCCAGCCTGAACCGTCGCCAGGTCTTTAATCTTACCGCGGGCAATACGAGCTGATTCAACCAGAACATTGCGGGATTCGCCTGCGGCAGGTTCACCAGACAGATGATTGATGACATGCATCTGCGGAATGTTCGGGGCCATGCAGACAGCTTCTGCACCGGCACGGTCAATGGCCAGTAATGTGATGACCTATCTGGCAGGTGGCGCTGTCGCTTTCTCCATCGCCATGACCATGCTGGCGACCATGTTATCACCCTTGCTAACACCTGCATTGAT
>JAVVDT010000137.1:0-6306 GCA_032250875.1 Desulfuromonadales bacterium
TAACCTTAAGTATTTGGCGTTTGACCTATCTGCCCTGATCAGATTGTATCTGCGGCCAATTAAGCCTTGTTGTTTTTTTTGCGACGTTGCTTCTTTCATGTGTGCGTCAAGTGGAGTTTTGTAGATACCCAAGAAAAGCAAGAATTGTTGGGCCGTCAAGCCGTCAGCTCGGCGAGAGTCAGGATGGCCTCGATGTCTCGTCGCTGCGATTTGTTGATAATCACCGCGGCACCGACCAGGCTGGCTTCGGCCTGCTCAACGATCTGCTCGATTGCCTTGTAGGTGGAGCCAACGGCGAAAAAATCGTCGGCAAACAGCAGACGCTCTCCCGGCAGGATCACCTCGCGAGAGACATACAAAGTGGTCGACTCCTGCTTGGTGAAAGAATAACTCGAAGCGGCAAAAAACGCACCCATGGTCAGGGGGCGTTTTTTCTTGGCGTAGATAAAGGGGATGCCGAGATTCCCGGCCAGCGACTGGGCGATCATGATGCCACTGCTTTCTGCGGTGATGACCTTGTCGATCTGCAAATGCGCAAAGCGGCCGGTGAGTTCGGCGCCGAGGCGTGCCATCAGCAGGGGATCGACCATGTGATTGAGAAAGCGGTCCACCTTGATAGTCTGACCGTTGATGGCGCCGTCCCGCCTGATTCGCTCGAGCAGTTCGACTGCAATCCGGTTCATGTGCGGTCCTCGCGGTCATAGGGCTGGCCGAGGTTTTCGGGCTGTTGCGAGGCTCCCTTCTGCAGGCGGATGGTGGAAATGACCAGCACCAGGATTGTGAAGAAGTAGGGCATCATCTGCAGAATGTGGACGCTGACTGTGGTGCCCATGGCCTGAAAACGCAATTGCATGGCGGTAATGCCGCCAAACAGGTAGGCGCCGGCCAGGGCGCGGTAACTCGACCAGGAAGCGAAAATCACCAGCGCGACGGCAATCCAGCCCCGGCCGGCCGTCATGTTTTCGATCCACATCGGCGTAGTGGCAAGACTTAAGTAGGCGCCACCGATGCCGACGATCCCCGAGCCGACGGCCACGGCCAGAAAGCGGGTGAGGATGACCGGAACCCCGCAGGTATCTGCCGCCGCCGGATTCTCACCGACTGTGCGCAACGCCAGGCCCCAGCGGCTGCGGTAGAAGAACAAGGCGATAGCCACCACGAGCAGGAAACTGAAGTAGATCAGCAGGTCCTGATTAAAAAACGCTTTGCCGATCAGCGGCAGCTTGCTCAAGCCGGGAATGGCGACCCGCTCGAAGCCGGTGATGGTGAGCCCGACCATGCCGCGGCCGAACAGCGCAGTGATGCCGATGCCGAACATGGTCAGGGCCAGACCGCTGACGATCTGATTACCGCGCAACTGTACGGTGATGAAACCGTGAATACTGCCTGCCAGCAGCGCGGCAGCAAATGCCGCCAGTACGCCGATCAGCAGCGAACCGCTTGCCTGGGTGCCGGCAAAGCCGGCTAAGGCGCCGATCAGCATCAAGCCTTCAATGCCGAGGTTGATGATGCCGGCACGTTCGTTGATGATCGCTCCCAGGGTTGCAAAGAGGATCGGCGTCCCGGCTCTGACGGTTGCATCGAGCAGGATTTCAAGCATGCTGTCCTCCCCGCACCAGCTTCAGCCGGTTATGTATGAAAAAGTCGGAGGCCAGCAGAAAAAACAGGATCAGGCCCTGGAAGGCGTAAACAAAGGCGACCGGCAACTGCCATGAAAGCTGCAGGCTGTCGCCGCCGACCAGCAGAACTCCCATCAGGAAGGACACGATGACGACACCGGCAGCGCTGCGTTTAGCCAGCCAGGCAATAATGATCGCCGTGTAGCCGTAGCCAGGCGAGAGGCCGTGCTGCAGGCGATGTTGCAGGCCGGCGACTTCACTGAAGCCGGCGATCCCGGCAATGGCACCGCTGAGAAAGAGTACGGCAAAAATCGCCAGCCCGGTGCGCATACCCGCGTAGCGGGCCGCCTTCGGGTTACTGCCGATCACCTTGATTTCATAACCCCAGACGGTGCGTTCGATGAACAAATAGACGACCAGGGCGAACAAAATCGCCAGAAAGAAACCGCTGTGGAAGCGGGTGTCGAAAAATTCAGTCAGACGCGCCGCGTCGCTGAATTGCGCGGTCAGAGGGAAATTAAAGCCCTTGGGGTCTTTCCAGGGACCATAAATCAGATAATCAACTCCGAGAATGGCGATGTAATTCATCAGCAGGGTGACGATGACCTCGTTAACCTGCCAGCGGGCGCGCAGTACTCCAGCCACTCCGGCCCAGAGGCCTCCAAACAGGAAAGCGGCCAGGAACATGGCCGTGATCATCAAGGCGTGGTTTTCGATGCCAGAGAAGAGAGCCACCGCGCTGGCGCCGCACGCCCCCATATAAATCTGCCCTTCAGCACCGATATTCCAGATCTGCATGCGAAAGGCCAGGGAGACACCGAGACCGGCAAAGATCAAAGGGGTTGTCTTGACCAGGGTTTCCGAAAGTCCGTAGGTCGATCCCAAAGATTCGCGAAAGATTTCCAGATAGGCCAGCAACGGATTGACACCGGCTGCCAACAGCAGGAAGCCGGCCACGAACAGGGCCACGACAATGGAAATGACCGGTGCGGAAAACCGAAACAGGCGCGATGTCATCGCACGCTTTTCCGTGATCAGTTTCATGTCTGCACCTCGCCACTCATGAGCAGGCCGATCTCCTCGCGGCTGGTTGCCTGCGGATCGACACAGCCGACCAGACGACCGCGAAACATGACGACGATCTGGTCGCAAAGTTTGAGCAATTCGTCGAGATCTTCGGAAATCAGAATGGTGCTCATCCCCCGGTTGGCGCCATCGATGATAACCTTGTGCACGTATTCAGCGCTGCCGATATCGAGACCGCGGGTCGGGTAAAGGGCGACCAGGACCGCCGGATTTTCGGATAATTCGCGGGCAATGATGACTTTCTGGATGTTGCCTCCAGACAGATAACGCACCGGGTTGCCGTCCGGGCCGGCCTTGATGGCGAACTGATCGATTTTGGCGAGCGCATTCCTGCGGATGGCGGCGCGGTCCTGAAAAATCCAGCGACGGTAGGCCCGGGAGGCGAAATTTTTCATGATCAGATTGTCGCCGACCGTCATATCGGGAGCAATGCCGATACTTTTCCGGTCCTCCGGGATGTGGGCGATCCCGGCAATATAGGAGCTTTTTGCGGTGCTGTTGGTGATGTCGCGACCGTCTGCAAGGATTCGACCGCCGCTTGCCACTTTGAGGCCGGTGAGAACCTCGGCCAGGGCTTTCTGGCCATTGCCGGCCACGCCGGCGACACCGAGAATCTGGCCGCGATACAGCTTCATGTTGAAGTTGTCGAGGTCGGCCAGGCCGCGGTCGTTGCTCACCGACAGGTTCTTGATCTCCAGGGCCAGCTGCTCATATTTGCAGGCGGGTTTGATCCACATGGGAATCTGATCCTCGCCGATCATCAGCGACGCCAGCCGGTTCTCGTCATACTCTCCCCGGGTCAGGGTGACCAGACTGCGGCCTTTCTTGAGGACGGTCACCCGGTCGGAAATCTCCATGACTTCGCGCATTTTGTGAGAGATAAACAGGATGCTTTTGCCCTGGTCACGGAGACTGATCAACACCTGAAACAGGCGTGCGCTTTCCTGTGGCGTCAAGACGGCCGTTGGTTCATCCAGGATCAACAGGCGGCAGTCGCGCACCATCAGCTTGATCAGCTCGATCCATTGCTGGGCGCCGATCGACAGTTTCCAGACCGGGGTATCCAGATCGAGGTCGAGCTTGAACTCATCCAGAACCTGTTGGACTTTCTGCTTGTACTTGCGACGGGAATAGAAGTTGGGAACTCCTTCGAGCGCGAGCAGGATATTTTCGAAAACGGTGTGAGCCGGCACCAGCATGAAGTGCTGATGGACCATGCCGATCCCCATGGCCAGGGAATCCCGCGGACTGCTGAAATGGACCGGCACACCATCCAGCAGAATCACACCGCGATCAGGACGATAAAGGCCGGTCAACACGTTCATCAAGGTGCTTTTGCCGGCCCCGTTTTCGCCGAGCAGAGTGTGGATTTCACCGCGGCTGATGGTCAAAGAAATGCTGTCCAGGGCGACAACCCCGGGAAAGGTTTTGCGGATATCTTCAATCTGCAGGAGATTGTTCATAACGCCAAGAAGATTAACCCATTAAAAGGGTTTCGTCCGAACAAAAAGGGGCACACACCAAAGTTTTCGGTACGCGCCTCCTTGCAACCTTTCGGAAGGTTCTTGTAACTGAGAGCATGTGGTCTGCAGCCATTGCCTGCGTCCAACGTTATCACTTAACTTCCCGCAGACAACAGCTGCAACCCACATGCTGTGCCGTTGAGTAAGGGAGCTGAATAGTTACAGCTTTTTACTTGGGGATGGTGCCCTGGACACCCTCGACGAAGTAGCTCATGCCGAGCAGGTCGCCATCACTTGGGATGACCCCAGCAGCGATTTGAACCTCGCCTTTCTGGTCCTTGATCGGCCCGGCAAAAGGATGCAGCTTGCCGGCCTTGATCGCTTCGGTTTTCTCTGTAACCAGTTGTTTGACCTCTGCGGGGATCTTGTCATTAAGCGGCGCCAGACGGACCAGGTCCTGCTGCATTCCCCACCAGATCGACTCTGGCCTCCAGGTGCCGTCCTTGACTTCGCGGGCAATCTTCGAGTAGAGCGGGCCCCAGTTCCAGACAGGTGCGGTCAGAAAGGCGTTGGGAGCAAAGGAGCGCATATCCGAGTTGTAACCAATGACATAGGCGCCACGGGCTTCAGCCGCCTGCAGGGTTGCCGGGGCGTCCTGGTGCATGGTCAAAACGTCGGCACCAACATCAAGCAGGCTGTCGGCGGCGTCGCGCTCGATGCCCGGGTCGAACCAGGTCTGGGTCCAGACGACGCGGACTTCCGCTTTCGGGTTGACACTGCGCACGCCCAGGGTGAAGGCGTTGATGCCGCGAATGACTTCGGGAATCGGGAATGCGGCAACGTAGCCGATTCTGTCGGCCTTGGTCATTTTGCCGGCGACGATGCCGGACAGGTAGCGCGGTTCATACATGCGGCCGAAGTAGTTGCCGACATTCTCGGCGGTCTTGTAGCCGGAGCAGTGCATGAAGACCACGTCTTTATTGCGTTTGGCAACCTCCAGGGTCGCGTCCATGTAGCCAAAGCTGGTGGTGAACACCAGGTTGTGCCCCTTGCGGACCAGGCCGGTAATCACCCGGGCGGATTCCGCCCCTTCGGGTACGGACTCGATGTAGGTCGACGGTTCGACGAAAGGCAGGGCCTCCATCTCTTTACGCCCCTGATCATGGGCATAAGTCCAGCCGGCATCACCGACCGGACCGACATAGATAAAACCAGCCTTGACTTTTTTTTCATTTGCCTCGGTTGCTGTGGCAAACAGGGGCAGGGCCAACATCAGGGCAAGAGCCAGCAACGCAAATCTTTTCATCGGTGCATCCTTTCAAAGGGGCAGGTCCTGAGGGGTTAACAAGCTGTTTTAACAACGCCTTCTTCTACCTTACAGCGGCGGTCTTGTCAAACGCAAAACCCGGCAATGCCAACCAGCATACTATTTGCCGGCAACAAATTTCAACGCTGCCGAATTCATGCAATAACGCAGGCCGGTCGGCTTCGGGCCGTCGTTGAAGACATGTCCGAGATGACCACCGCAGCGTGCGCAAAGCACTTCGGTGCGGCTGATAAAGAAGCTCGAATCATCTTTGGTGGCGATGTTCTCTGGGGCGATCGGTGCAGTGAAGCTCGGCCAGCCGCTGCCGGAATCGAATTTGTCTTCGGAAGAGAAGAGTTCGAGTCCGCAGCCGGCGCAGTGATAGATGCCTTGTGCGTAATGCTTGTCATATTTACCGGAGAATGCGGGCTCGGTGCCTTTCTCGCGCAGGATGTGGTACTCCTCCGGAGTCAGCTGTTCGCGCCATTCGGCGGCGCTCTGGTCAACTTTCTCTGTCATAACGTATCTCCCTTGCTCAACGGAATAAACCTTGATTTCTTCGGCGGCGGCGGGCAGTGATATGGCCGCTGTCAAGCCGACGAAAAGCATGCTGACGATCAAGCTGGAGGTTTTCATTGTGGCCTCTCCTTTCCTGAAGGTGCTTTGTTGGTCGATTCCAGGGCTTTGCCCGGTTGGCCATAACCCTCGGCAGGATTGCAATCATGAGTAGCGATGCTTGTGAGGCGTTAATCTTACCTAGTACCCTGTAACCCATAATCTTTCGCACCTTGCTTGTCCTTTGCCGCGTCAGCGGCGTTGCGCCTTCAGCTGA
>JAVVDT010000138.1:0-6300 GCA_032250875.1 Desulfuromonadales bacterium
GTGTCAACACAACGCGCACAAAGGGTGGCAGAGACCATCCATAAAGAAATATCAAGTCTGCTGATCAAGGGCCTTAAGGATCCACGCATCGGCTTTGTCACGATAACTTCGGTCGATGTTACCTCTGATCTTCGCCAGGCCAAGGTCTATTACACCTTGATGGGCAGCCATGAAGAGCGCAGCCGGACGCAAGCCGGTCTCAACAGCAGCTCATCCTTCATCCGTCAACATCTTGGCCGCCATATGCGTCTGCGCTTCATTCCCGAGATCTTTTTCGAGTATGATGCGTCTTTTGATTACGGCCAGAATATCGAAAGGCTTCTCAGCGAAGTCAAACCAGATGAACAGCAAGATGATTGAGCAGATTCTGCAACTTGTCGCCCGCAGCCAGACGGTTTTCGTCGCCTCTCACGAGAACCCTGACGGCGATGCGATCGGTTCAACTCTGGCCCTGGCGATCGCCTTGCGGGAAATGGGCAAGGATGTTGTCGCCTACAACCGCGACCCGGCCCCATACGAATATACATTCCTGCCAGGTTGCGACACGCTGGTTAACGAGCTGGACCCATCGCGAACCTTTGATGCCGGTTTTGTGCTTGATGCCGGTGATCTGAACCGTGCAGGCAGTTGGATCCGCGAGCGTTGCCAAAGCCTCGTCAACATGGACCACCATCCGTATTCCAAAGATTTCGGCGATATCTACTACGTGGATACCGAGGCCTGCGCCACCGGCGTTATGATCTATCGCCTGTTGCTCGCCGCCGGTCACAAGATCTCAAACGAAGTCGCCACCTGTATCTATACTGCGATCCTTTCCGATACCGGCTCCTTTCGTTATTCCAACGCCAATCCCGAAGCGTTTCAGGTGGCGGGTGAGATGGTTGCCCTCGGGGTTGACCCCTGGTCGATCGCCTCGGGTCTTTATGAAAGTCAGGATGAGGTTCGCTTGCGCTTGCTGACCCTGGCCCTGCCGACTCTGCGGGTTTCCAGCTGCGGCTTATACGCATCCATAGCGGTGACTCTCGACATGTACGCTGCAACCGGAGCCGAAGAGAGCGATACGGATCGTTTTATCAATTATCCCAGATCTATCCGTGGTGTCGAAGTGGCGATCTTTTTTCGCGAGCTGTCCGAAAACAGTTACAAGATCGGATTCCGCTCCAAGGGCAATGTCGATGTTGGCGCTCTGGCGCGGGCGATGGGTGGCGGTGGTCACCACAATGCCGCCGGGGCAACGGTCGAAGGCACTCTGGAGAGTGTCCAGGAGTGGGTCTACGATCGTGTTGCCAGATTGATTGCCGAGCAACGATGAACGGTGTCCTGATTATTGATAAACCTCAGGGGCTGACCTCCTTCGATGTCGTGCGTCAGGTGCGTCGATTGTGCAAGGTCCGCCGGGTCGGCCATGCCGGCACGCTCGATCCTCTGGCGACCGGCGTTTTGCCGGTTGCAGTCGGTTCGGCAACGCGACTGGTCGAGTATATGATGGCCGGCGACAAGATCTATCAGGCAACGTTGAAGCTGGGTGCGGTGACCGATACCCAGGACTCCGAAGGGCAGGTCCTTGAAGAAAAAGACTGGCAGCAGGTTGATCGTGCCAGCCTCGATCTGGCTGTTGCCGGCTTCGTCGGTGAAATCAGTCAACTGCCGCCGATGTATTCCGCTCTCAAAAAGGATGGCAAGCCCCTTTATCAGCTGGCACGTCAGGGTATAGAGGTTGAGCGTCAACCCCGATCAATACGCATCGACAGTTTCTTGATCGATGAATTTGCTCCCCCTTTTGTTACGTTTACGGTCCGTTGCAGCAAAGGGACTTATGTCCGGACCCTCTGCCACGATCTCGGCCAGGAGCTGAACTGTGGTGCTCACATGACTGCCTTGCGGCGGTTATCCTGTGGACAATTTAACACCTCTTCAAGCCACACACTCGAAGAGCTGCAATCACTCGCAGATCAGGGAAGACCTTTGCCGTTGTTGTCACCTGCCGAGGTTCTGGCGGATTGGCCGACTCTCACGGTCTCCGGGGCTGTCCTCGGTCGTTTGCGTGACGGTGTCGCTCCGAGCAGCTCTGATCTGGACGTTTCAGGTTTGGCCGCTGACGATCAGGTTTGTTTTCTGGCCGACGGCATCCTGGTCGCGGTTGCCCGCTTCGTTCCGGGCGGTTATGGCAAGAGACCCGGAGATTTTGAAATTATAAAGGTTTTTCCTCCGGCAAGAAGCGATGTATAAATGCTTTACTCTGGCAGGGCTTTGTGGTAGATATTACTCCTTTATGGTAGTAGACTGCTGATCATAACAATAACTCATACACAACGATCAAGGAGGTGGCTCCGTGCAGGCCACAGAACGCAAACAAGAAATCATTGAAAAGTTCAAAACCCATGAGAATGATACGGGTTCCCCTGAAGTGCAGATTGCCCTCCTCTCGGAGCGTATCACCTACCTGACGGAGCATTTCCGCACTCACAAGAAAGATCACCATTCCCGACGTGGCCTTCTCAAGATTGTCGGCCAGCGCCGTCGTCTGCTTGATTATCTCAAGAGCAAGAGCGTCGAGCGTTACAGTACGGTGATCAAGGAATTGGGTATTCGTCGTTAAAAAACAGGCAGCAAGCTCGTGTTATTCAGAGTCTGCTGCCTTTAGCTTTTAAGTGTCATGGCCGGGAGGTTGTCCGGAGAGAGATCCTGAGCAGTCTTTCGCTTCAGTATCTGTCTCAGGCCATCCTCCTCTGCCATTTTAGGAAGCAGTAAAATTATTGGTGACCGGATGTCCGGTCAGAAAGAGGAGAAAAATGGCTTATCAAAAAGTTGAAATCGAGTTCAATGGTCAACCGTTGACCATGGAAACAGGCAAGATGGCCCGTCAGGCCGACGGCGCCGTCGTCATCACTTACGGCGAGACCAAGGTGCTCTGCACCGTCGTTTCCGCCAGAAAAATGCGTTCAGGGCAGGACTTCTTCCCCTTGACCGTCAACTACCAGGAAAAATTCTATGCCGGCGGCAAGATTCCCGGTTCCTTCTTCCGCCGCGAGCGTGGCACCACCGAGCGTGAAACCCTGATCTGTCGCCTGATCGACCGCCCGATGCGGCCGCTCTTCCCCAAGGGCTACATGTTCGAAACCCAGATTATGCCGACCGTCATTTCGGCGGACATGGTCAATGACCCTGATACACTCGCTATGGTCGCTGCTTCAGCCTCTGTCGCTATCTCCGATATCCCCTTTGAAGGTCCGATCGCCGCCGTTCGTGTTGGCCGGGTCGATGGCAAGCTGATTGCCAACCCGACTATTGAGCAGATAGGGCTGAGCGATGTCGAGATCATCGTTTCCGGCTCGAAAGACGCGGTCATGATGGTTGAGGGTGAGTCAGACTTCCTTTCCGAAGCAGAGATGCTCGACGCCATCTTCTTCGGTCACGAGTCGCTTCAACCTTTGCTCGCCGCGCAGACCGAGCTGGCCAGACTGGTTGGTCTCGGCAAGCGTGAGTTTGCTGTTGCCAAGACTGACGCCGCGTTAGCTGCCAGGGTGACCGAGCTGGCCGAAGCCAAAGTCAAGGAAGCTGTCAAGATCCAGACCAAGCAGGAGCGTTATGCTGCTCTGGGCGACAACCGTGCAGCGGTCAAGGAGCAACTGGCCGAAGTGTTCGCAGGCCGCGAAGAAGAAATCAGCGCCATTCTCGGTTCCATCGAAAAACGCGTCGTGCGTCAGATGGTGACTAAAGATAGCATCCGTATCGACGGCCGCGATATGAGCACGATTCGCCCGATCAGCTGCGAGACTGGCCTTTTGCCCCGTTCACACGGCAGCGCCTTGTTCACCCGTGGTGAAACCCAGGCTCTGGTCGCAGCAACGTTGGGCACCAAGGTCGACGAGCAGCGCATGGACAATGTTCAGGGGATGGACTTCAAGAAGTTCATGCTGCACTACAACTTCCCCCCTTTCTGCGTTGGCGAGACCAGCATGCGCCTTTTTCCGGGCCGTCGTGAAATTGGTCACGGCATGCTTGCCGAGCGCAGCATCTCGAAGATCCTGCCCAGGCATGAGGACTTCCCCTACACGATCCGCATCGTCTCCGACGTCCTCGAATCGAACGGTTCGTCATCAATGGCTTCTGTCTGTGGCGCTTCGCTGTCGCTGATGGACGCCGGTGTGCCGGTCAAGGAGCCGATCGCCGGTATTGCTATGGGCCTGATCAAAGAAGGTGACGACGTTGCCATTCTCTCCGACATTCTCGGCGACGAGGACCATCTCGGCGACATGGACTTCAAGGTGACCGGTTCTGCGAACGGCATCACCGCACTGCAGATGGACATCAAGATCTCCGGTGTCACCAGAGAAATCATGACCCAGGCTCTGGACCAGGCCAAGGCAGGCCGCATCCATATCCTCGGCGAAATGGTTAAAACGATAGAGAAGCCTCGCGCTGATCTGTCCAAGTACGCACCGCGCATCACCAGCATCAAGGTCAAGTCCGACCAGGTGCGCACCGTTATCGGTTCGGGCGGCAAGAACGTCCGTGGCGTCATCGAAGCTACCGGTTGTGCTATCGATATTCAGGACGACGGCACCATCCATATCGCTTCCACTGATGGTGAAGCCGCCAAGCTGGCGATCAAGATGATCCGTGATTTGATCCAGGAAGCGGAAGTCGGCAAACTCTACGAGGGAACCGTTCGCAAGATCATGGAATTCGGCGCCTTCGTCGAAATCTTCCCTGGTACTGACGGCCTGGTGCATATCTCTGAACTGGACACCGAGCGAGTCCGTGCTGTCACCGACGTGCTGAATGAAGGTGACAAGGTTCTGGTCAAATGTATCGGCATCGACAAGCAGGGCAAGATCAAACTGTCCCGCAAAGAAGCTCTCGGCGCGAAGCTGCCTGAGGGTGTGTAATCCCTGCCTTTCATGATTCGACGTACAAAGCTGGATAATGGCATCCGGGTACTTTCCGAGAATGTACCCGGGTGCCATTCCATTTCACTCGGCGTCTGGGTGAACAACGGTTCACGTCATGAAGCCGCCGAACTCAACGGCATCTCCCACTACATTGAGCATATGCTGTTTAAAGGTACCCACCGGCGCAGTGCGCAGGCTGTCGCTCGCGAAGTCGATTCAGTCGGTGGCCTGCTTAATGGTTTCACCAACCGTGAGTACAGCTGCTATTTTGTTAAAATCCTTGCTGAAAAGCTGCCGATGGCGGTTGATCTGCTGGGCGACCTGATCTGCAATTCCAAATTCGATCTTGATGACATAGAGAAGGAACGGCGGGTTATTCTTCAGGAAATCGCCATGATAGAGGACAATCCGGAAGATTCGATTCATGACCAGTTTACCAGCCGATTCTGGGCCGGACACCCTCTTGGCATGCCGGTGATCGGTACGCGTCAATCCGTTGCTGAGATCGATCGAGCACAGATGCTCAACTTCATGTGCGAGCGATACGTTGGCAGAAACCTTTGTGTCGTCGCTGCCGGACATCTCGTTCATGATGAACTTGTCAAGCTGGTCGAACACGCCCTCGCTGACGTTCCTGAACTCGGTGTGGAACAGCGTTACGTTGTTCCGGTTGTTCAAAGGCAAATTGAAGTCGCCTATCGGGATCTGGAGCAGACTCATGTCTGCCTCGGTGTGCAGGGTCTGCCGCAGAATCACGTCGACCGTTATGGCACCTACCTGCTCAACACGATTCTTGGCGGCAATATGAGCTCACGGCTTTTTCAGAAAGTTCGTGAAGATCTCGGGATGGCTTACTCCGTCTACAGCTACCACCATAATCACTCTGACAGCGGCGCCTTTGTCGTCTATGCCGGCACCTCTGCTGAAAATGCACCCCTGGTTACGCATACAATCCTCGAGGAATTAACCCGGCTGCGTTACGAAGCAGTCAGCAACGAAGAGCTGCAAAGCGCCAAAGATTACCTTAAAGGTGGCATGCTGCTCTCCATGGAAAGCATGGACAGCCGCATGACCCGACTGGCCAAGAACGAAATTTTTCTGAGGGACATCGGCATCAGTCTTGATGAAAGTCGGGCGATGATAGATGCCGTTACAGCCGAACTTGTGCAACATGTCGCTGATAGTCTGTTTGTCAATGCAACGCTCAATCTGCAAGTCACTGGCCGAGTCACCTCTGCAGATTTCCCCGATGTCGACCTGCAGATAGGTTAGCAGCCTGTCGGACTATCCATGAGCCGGCTGCAAATCCGGCTGTTTGGCCCATATTCCAGCTCCTTTTTGGTCCATAGCTACGGCTATGAACCTGCAAACGAGCTAAAATCTGTTCTCAAACATCCAAATTTTC
>JAVVDT010000139.1:0-6285 GCA_032250875.1 Desulfuromonadales bacterium
AGGTGATGACGCAAAGTAAAATCAAGCGGACGCTGTTTGAGAACATCGGTAAAAACATCCAGCGCGTTCTGCCACTCTTTGAGCTCCTCATAAAGGAGACCAAGCTCAAGATAGGCCTGATCCATATCTGGATAACGACGAATCAGATCTCGATATTGCTCCACCGCCATCAGATGCAAACCGGTCTCTCGATAGAGACGGGCCATCGCCAGGCGTCCGGACATGGAATCCGGAAAACGTTTCAACAGCTCTTTCAATTGATCCGCAGCAAGATCAGTGTCGCCGACACGCACCAGAGCGATGGCCAGATGCAGCCGAACCTCTTCATTATCCGGATCGAGTTCCAGAGCGTGAAGGAAATAGGGTATGGCCTTATCCGCTTGACGATTGCTGAAATAGGCGTTGGCCAGAATCAGGTTAGCCTTCATGGAGTCAGGATTGCGCAACAGACTGTCTTCAACAGTTCGTATGGCGTTCTCCGGCTGATCCATAGCGATAAAGAGTTCGGCGAGCTCAAAACTTAAGTCTTCGTCGTCAGGATCGTAGTCAATGGCCCTGCGATAGGCTTCAAGGGCAGCGTCATGATCACCCTCGGCCAGCAACATGCGTGCGCGCATGTAATGAAAATAGGCATTCGATTGAGGTTCATTCAGCCGAGAGACATAGGGCGTCTCATTCGCGGCGCCTTCCTGAATGTCACCCTGGACATCGGCAGTCACACAACCACTCAACAAGAGTGTCAGCAGAAGAGTTATTTGACAGCGAAGCAAAGGCATAGAAGATCCGTTATGAGGGGAATGATTTCGCATAAAGGTAGCACAGTCAACCAGTGTGGTCAATCAGACTACCCCTTCGATCACAAGCTTTACATGCATATATCTTCTGATAATCTTTAAGAAAATTGACTGTGAGCGACCTGGCCGGCAGTCGCGACGCCAACGTATTTTGGACTGTTGTGATTCGCTTTCATGTAAACTCGTTTCTGACGGTCGCATAACTGCCATGGACCGACTTCATCAACAATTACTGGAGCCTTCAACCTATCCGGAAGCGACTCAAGCCGTCGACTTCAAGGAAACCCATATCTCCCGTATTTATCTGACCGATTCGCATGCTTACAAGTTGAAAAAACCTGTGGATCTGGGATTCCTTGATTTCAGCACTCTGGAGAAACGACGACATTTCTGTTACGAAGAGGTGCGCCTGAATCGGCGATTTACATCCGGCATCTACCTGGGTGTTGTCGCATTACGGCAACTGAACGGGAAGGTCTGCTTCGGCGATCGCGGCAGATTGATCGACTATGCAGTTCAGATGCGACGTCTTCCGGAGAGCCGCATGCTGGATCGCCTGATCGAGGCGGCGTCCCCCGAACTACCGGCAGCCATGCCGCAACTCGGCATGGCCGTGCATAAAGTTTCGAAACAGGCCGAAACCTGCCATAATGAAGCGCTTCGCAACGCCGAGACAGTCAGGCGTAACTGCGAGGATAATTTTAACCAGACAATATCGGCGATCGGCAGCTCGCTGACAAACGAGGCGCATCAACTGATGCAAAGCGCTACGCAGCGCGATCTGGCCGAGCTCGAAGGGCTCATGCTTGAACGTGAGGCCAAAGGTTTTGTCAGAGATGGCCATGGCGACCTGCATACTGCAAACATCTGCATGACCGATCCGATCTGCATTTACGACTGCATCGAATTCAATCGTCGTTACCGGGTTGCCGACATTATTGCCGATCTTGCCTTCCTGCTCATGGATCTCGAATTCCGCGGGCGTCGGGACCTGGCAGAAGAGCTGATGAGACAATACCAGAGCCACGCCGAGACCTCTCATTTAGAAAAGCTGCTGCCCTTCTATAAGCAGTATCGGGCCTGGGTGCGAGGCAAGGTAAACGCCATGCTGGCCACTGACCCGGAAACCACCACCGAAACCCGTGAACATGCAAAAAAAAGGGCCTGTCGTTATTTCAACCTCGCTCTTGGCTATCGGATCAAACCGACGCTTTTTTTGACTTCGGGGTTGATGGGTGTCGGTAAAACCACCCTTGCCCGCGTTCTTGCGGACGCGACAGGCGCAAGACATCTGCGCTCAGACGTTGCCCGCAAACAACGTGCGGGATTATCGGAAAGACAAGCCAGCAAAGACGACTTTGGTACAGGTCTCTATACACCGGAGATGACAGCACGAACCTACAATGTCCTTTTCAAAACCGCTGCAGAGCACATAATCAGTCGGCAAAGCGTTATTGTCGATGCTTCGTTCGCAAAGGAAGATCAGCGCCAGAGGTTCATCCGGCTTGCCGCGCAGGCTGGATATCCCGTCTGGTTGCTGCACCTGGAATGCCCGGACGATGTGACATTGCAAAGGCTCGATCAACGTGTTGGTGATGCCTCTGATGGCAGAAGAGAGCTCTATGCCAGGCAGAAGGAAGGCTTCAGTCCTATCCAGGCAAAAAACTACGTTGTTACTGTCGACAGCACCCGTGCAGTCGACTATAATGTGCAGTCTCTTCTTTGCAGAGCATTGGCCAGCCAGGAGCAGTTCACATGAAATCGGGGCGTAAACTGCCATTAAAAGATGCCTGGGTCATTTGGTTTCTTCTCGGCGTGGTGATGATTAATTACCCGTTTCTGCATATTTTCAACAAAGAGGTGCTGGTCTTCGGCATCCCCCTGACGGTCCTTTACTTCTACATTGGCTGGCCGGTTTCTATCTTCGTCATTTACCTCTTTTCGGTTTACCTCGTCCGGCACTCACCGGACCATGATACCTCCAAAAAACATCAGGATAACGATTCGCACGGAGAAACATCGTGATTTCCGTCACCATAGTCGCCCTGACATCACTGTTGTATTTCGGTATTCTTTTTGCCGTCGCTTATTATGCAGACCGGCAACGCGCTCGGGGGCACAGTCTGGTTGACAACCCCTCTGTCTACTCATTGTCTTTGGCTGTGTATTGCACATCCTGGACTTTTTACGGCAGTGTCGGACGCGCGGCGACTTCCGGCATCGACTTTCTGGCCATTTACCTTGGTCCGACGCTGATCGCGTTCTCATGGTGGTTTTTGCTCCGCAAAATGGTACGCATCAGCAAAGAGCAGAATATCACCAGTATTGCCGACTTCATTTCCAGCCGCTATGGCAAATCGCCACTGCTCGGTGCCGTTGTGACAATCTTCGCGGTTATCGGCATCATGCCCTACATCGCTTTGCAACTGAAAGCCGTTTCCCGCACCTTTGACCTGCTGGTCTACCCTCTCGCCACGACCAACATAAGGATGCATGCCCTGCCAAAACTTGACCTGCATTTTGATTCGGCACTCGTGGTTGCTTTGATACTGGGAATTTTCGGCATTATCTTCGGCGCAAGACATCTGGACGCCTCGGAACGACACGAAGGCCTGGTTGCCGCAATCGCCCTAGAATCAGTCGTCAAGATTATTGCCTTTGTCGCTGCCGGTTTATTTGTCACTTATGGACTGTTTGATGGTTTTGCCGATATCTTTCGCGACTTTTTGCTACGTTTTCCCGAGCGCAGTCATCTGCTGATGCTCGGCACAGGTGAAAACAGCTATGCCCACTGGCTGAGCATGACTGTCATCTCAATGATGGCCATCATGTTTCTGCCACGTCAGTTTCATATCATGGTTATCGAGAATTGCCGCGAAGACCACATCCGCAGCGCCATGTGGCGCTTTCCTGCGTACATGGTCATCATCAACCTGTTTGTCATCCCGATCGCCCTTGGCGGGCTGCTGCTTGCCAACGGCGACACATACAATGCCGACTTTTTCGTCATCACCCTGCCGCTTCAATATGGCCAACCATGGCTTGCCCTGCTGGTCTTTCTCGGCGGATTCTCAGCTTCGGCAGGCATGGTGATGGTTTCATCCGTCGCCTTATCCACCATGATCCTCAACCACCTGCTGATACCGCTTATTCTCAAGATTCATACTGGCGCAAGAGACCTGTCGGTTTTGCTTATCAACCTTAAACGCCTTGGTATCTTGGCGGTTATTTTTCTTGGCTACCTGTACTACCGTTTACTCGGTGAATCAGCAGCCCTGGTCAATATCGGCCTGATTTCCTTTGTCGCCGCCACCCAGTTTGCACCGGCCGTTATCGGCGGGCTCTACTGGCGCCAGGCAACTCGCCGCGGGGCCGCCGTCGGTTTGATTCTTGGCTTTTTCGTATGGTTCTACACGCTCCTCATACCATCCTTTGTGCAATCCGGCTGGTTAAGCACATCGATTATCGAACAAGGCCTCTGGGGACTGGCTATCCTGAAACCAACCGAGCTGTTCGGGCTCAGCGGCTTTGATTTGTGGACGCATTCACTTTTCTGGACCATGTTCGTCAACCTCGGCAGTTACCTGGCAATCTCCCTGCTCACGGCACCGAGTAATGAGGAGCTGGAGCAAGTCCACAAATTTGTCGACGTTTTCAATCCCGCGCCCAGAAAGAAAGAGCGAACCCGGATCACCAAGGCACCGACAATCATCGAATTCGTCGATCTGATGGCAAAATTCATTGGTAAAAAACAGGCCCATGCAGCAATCAGCGGATACATGAATAATCGTGAAATTGATGAAAAAGGCGGTCTGTCAGAACAAGATCTGCTTAAACTGAAACGTTTTACCGAGCTGACTCTGGCCGGTTCGGTCGGTGCCGCACCAGCCCACATCATCGTCGACAAATATCTCTCGGCGCGCGGCAGTCACATGGAAGATGTTTTTGACCTGTTCGGATCGGTCAACATCAGCCGCACGGCAAGTCGTGAGCAGCTGAGCGTGCTCTACGATGCGGCGCGTGCCATCGCGAGCGGCAACGATCTACAGGCGATACTCGATGAAATCCTTGTCATTTTTACCGATCAATTCAAATTTGACCTTTGCGTCATCCGGATACTTGACGAGGACCGTCAGACCCTGACTGTTCGCAGTCAACGTGGCATGTCTTCTCAACATTTTGGGGAATCGGAGCGCGATCTGACGACCGATACCTTTATCGGAGAAACCTTTTTGACCAACAGTGTCAGCGTGGTCAACGACACGGATGTTATCAGCAAGGTGAAAACAGCGCAGATTATTCACCGCGAGAAGATTCTCTCTTTTGCCCACGCTCCGATCTCGATTGAAGGACAACCGATTGGTGTCCTCTCGGCATTTTCACGCTCGGCAAAAGGCATCTTTACCAAGGAATTCCTGGAACTGTTCACCAGCCTTGCCGGGCTGGTCGGCATTGCATGGCGCAATGCTGAACAAACCGAGCATCTCATCAGAGCCCGAGAGCAGCAACGCGAGCTCGCTATAGCCAAAGATATCCAGCTCAGCTTGCTGCCGACCAGCACCCCTGAAGTTCCCGGGATAGCACTTGGCGGCATCTGTATCCCGGCACAGGAAGTTGGTGGCGATTATTACGATTACCTGCTACATGATGATGGTCGGCTCGACCTGGTAATCGCCGATGTCTCAGGCCACAATGTAGGGGCCGCCCTGATCATGGCGGAAACCCGCACCATGATCCGTTCCCGTAGAGATCAGCTTAATGACCCTCGGGATATTCTTTGCGAGCTGAATCAATTTTTTTATGAGGACCTGACCCGGGCAGAACTGTTTGTTACACTTTTTTATCTGCAATACAACCCCAACACACGTCAGATCACATATGCCAGCGCCGGTCACTCACCCACCCTGCTGTGGCAGGCAGAATCGAACACATGCCTTCGGCTGGATCCTGAAGGCTTGATTATCGGTGTTAAGGAAGATTATCCATATGAACAGGAATCTCTCAAGCTTGAGGTTGGAGACGTTCTGTTGCTGTATACTGACGGTGTGATTGAGGCGGAGAACGACAAGAGCGAACTTTTCGGAGAAAGTCGCCTAGTCGAGTTGTTTAGCGAGAATAATCAGCTGCCGCCTCATGAGCTGATCAATCATATCGTAGAACAGGTGCAGCTTTTCTCCGGACATCACAGTTTCCTGGATGACGTGTCTTTGGTTGTGATGCAGGTCAAGCAACTTGATCAACAATGAGGGTTGAAGCTGGGGGCTGGAGGCTGGAGGCTGGAGGCTGGAGGCTGGAGGCTGGAGGCTGGAGGCTGGAGGCTGGAGGAATTATGCCTAAGAAGAGTGGTTCATGGCACAAGTTGTTTTACAAATCTTGCATGTTAAAACAGACAGTTTCATAGTGATGTGATAATATGTTTGCGTGTATTGTGCTTAAGTCGCAGGCACACAAATTTCCAGCAAGGAGTATGAAATGAATTTGCAGATTGATG
>JAVVDT010000013.1:0-27559 GCA_032250875.1 Desulfuromonadales bacterium
AAAGACGCGCTTCCCGAGCCGATGATCATGGCCGCACGCAGTATGGTGACAGGAACAGGTCCCTGACGTAGAATCTCACCCACTTCGGTCCTGGATTGCAGATGATGACTGAGACGGCCCTGATCGTCACCCAGTCCGCCCAAATAAACAATCTGCTGCAGATTTTCTGCGGCGGCAGCTTCTGCCATGTTGCCGGCAGCCTGTCGATCAGTGGAAGCAAAATCGCTGACACCCGGATTCATGGAGTGAACCAGGTAGTAGGCTGCACGGCATTGGGTGAGGCCTTTTCGCAAAGAAGTCTTGTCAAGGACATCCCCTTTGACAATTTCCAGGTGCGGGTGTTGTGCCCACGGTCGATTCCGCAGTTTTTCAGGAGCGCGAGCGAGGGCTCTCACGTGGTAACCGGCATCAAGCAGAAGCGGTACGAGACGTGCGCCGATATAACCGGTTGCGCCAGCGACAAAGATGGGTTTCGGATCTTTTGCTGTCGTCATGAGATCGTTTATCCAGAAAAGGTGCGGTTTTTACAACGTGACCTGACAATAAAGTTGCGGTTTTGGTAACTATTCTGCACTAAGCGAGTGCATGTGGTCTGCAGCCATTGCACGCGTCCAACGTTGTCACTTAACTTCCCGCAAGCAACAGCTGCAGCCCACATGCTGTGCTGTTGAGTAAGGGAGCTGAATAGTTACCGGTTTTGTTTGACTTGCAGATAGCTTATCATATGAACAAAATAAAGTTTCCTCCTGAACTTTAACAGATCGGAACAACTTATAATGCTGCGTTTAGGACTCTGCTGCCTGTTTAATCAGGCACAAATCCGTTTCAGGTCCGCAACGGCCAAGGTTATCAAGAAGCTCGATCGCCCTGGACAGCTGATCCGACTCGGTGAGCTCTGCCTCGCCAATGCCTGTGCATTGACTGCTGCCGTCGAAGAAGTACATAGGCTGGGGATCGGTGCCTTCCGGGTTTCTTCGCCGCTACTGCCTCTGTATACCCACCCCGAGGTCGGCTATTGTCTTGAAGAGCTGCCAAATGGCGATGAGATCACGGCAATGCTGAGCTCAGTCAGAGCGCTCAAGGACAGACTTCGGATCCGTCTCAGCTTTCACCCGGATCAATTCACACTTCTCTCCAGCCCCCGCCCCGAGGTGACCAGCGCTTCTCTCAGGGAACTTGACTACCAGGCAAAGCTGGCCGTCCTGATCGGCGCTGATGTGATTAACATCCACGGCGGCGGCGTCTATGGCGACAAGAACAGCGCCCTGTTACGACTGGAGCAACAAATCTCTGAGCTTCCCGAAGCGGTCCGCAGCCGCCTGACCCTGGAAAACGACGATCACAGCTACACGGTCAAGGACCTTTTGCCTGTTTGTGATAAGCTCTCCGTTCCACTGGTTTACGATGTCCATCATCATCGCTGCAATCCGGACGGTCTGACGGTCGCCGAAGCCACGGCAGCCTGTCTGCAGAGTTGGCAAAAACTCGGACGCGAACCCTACTTCCATCTTTCATCTCCGAAATACGGATGGCATGCCAAGCCGAGATTCCATGCCGATTTTATTGATAGCGCTGATTTTCCGGCAGAATGGAAACAGCTCGATGCCACCGTTGACATTGAGGCCAAAGCGAAGGAAGTGGCGATTCTGAAGCTGATGGAAGAATTGGCGCTGCCTGCATGGCAATAGAGAAGGCAACGGAATCGATAAGATGACCCCGGGAGATGCTATGAGATTCTTTGTGCTGTTGCTTGGTGTTTTTTTGCTGGCTGGATGTACAGTCACCCCGAAGGGGATAACTCCGGTTGAGAACTTCGACATTGATCGCTACCTGGGAACCTGGTATGAAATTGCGCGACTCGATCACCGCTTCGAACGCGGCCTCAGCCAGGTTACTGCGACCTACAGTAAACGCCCGGACGGCGGGATTGACGTTCTGAACCGGGGACTGGACAGCAAAACCGGAAAGTGGAAGGAAGCGAAAGGTCGCGCCTATTTTATTGACAGCTCGGATGTCGCGCGTTTGAAGGTCACCTTTTTCTGGCCTTTTTACGGAGGATACAACGTCATCGCACTCGACCGGGAGGATTACGCCTATGCCCTGGTTTGCGGCCCCAATCGAAACTACCTGTGGATTCTGGCCCGGACCCGGCAGCTTGATGAGACTGTCATGCAGCAGCTGATCGCTAAAGCAGAGAGGCTCGGCTTTGATACCAGTCAGCTGATTTTCGTTGATCAATAGGATTTGCCGCCTAGACACAAAGCAGTGAGACTAGATTGGCTACTGAGAAGCAGAAAAGCAAAAGGCATTGGCCGCTGATCAAATCTGACAACATCGGATAAACCTTTGAATCAAACCCTAAGGTTTTGATTTTGACTGAAAGCCTTTCAACATAAGTCTATGGCTTTTGACCTATCAGCCCTGATCAGATTGTATCTGCGGCCGATTAAGCTTTTGATGTTTTTTTGCGACTTGAGTTCTCTCCTATAGATGTCTACTGGAGTTTTGTAGTTAACCAAATAATGGTAATCATTTCTGCATTGGCATATTGAGCCGGCCAAAAATATCAAGGTCTTCCTGGTGCCTTGGAGACTTGGTGGCTAACCTCTGGCTTGGGTATGCACGAAATGTTCTTCAGGGAATTCCGCAAAAACCCTGCAATCGCCTGCAGGGTTTCGGCCGGTCGGTCACGGAAGGGCGAGTGTCCGCAATTCTCCAGAATGACCTGCTCGGCTCCTCTCGGCAGCAGCTCCCTGATCGTTTCCAGCTGCCTGATCGTTCCGTAGTTATCGTCCTTGCCCTGGATGAGCAGAACCGGAACCTTGATCTTTGGCAGGTAAACTTCCAGGTCCCAATCCAGAAAGTCCTCATCCAGCCAGACCCCGTTCCATCCCCAAAAAGCACAGTCGACATTGTCGCCGTGATAACGGGCCAGACGTTCGCGCAGGTCGGTATTTTCGTAGGCGCTTCTTGCTGCACGAATGCTGGTCAGGGTGAGTTGTTCGACAAACACGTGAGGGGCTATCAGGATCAATCCCCGGATTCGCTCATCGGCAATCCCGCCGGCGTTGATCAGGGCGATGGAAGCGCCGTCGCTGTGCCCCACCAGCACGGCTTTTTGTATTTTGGCAGCTTCAAGGATTTTCGGCAGGATATTCAGCGCTTCATCATGCATGAAGGTAAGCGGTCTTGGCAGAGAGCAAGGTGTCGAGCCGCCGTAGCCTGCCCGGCTGTAGATCAGGACCCGACAACCGGTCAGCTGAGCAACCTGTCGCGGGAAATCTTTCCACATGGCCAGGCAACCCAAGCCTTCATGCAGAAAAATCAGTGTCGGTGCAACGCTTTCGGCAGGGGTTATCAACTGGTACTCAAGCTGCACCCCATCAATATTGAAAAAACCGTGCGCTTCTTGCACTCGCAGCTTATCCTCCCGATACGTAGGAAATCAGCCCAATTTCGCTGCCGTCAGGGATCCCTGTCTGGTTTTCACCCGCAAGAATCATCTTGCCGTTGATAACGATATTGAGGTCCGGATCATTCAGAATCGCGTGCGCTTCGGGCAGTCTTCGCCACAAAAGCCGCCGTAACTCGCTCAGGTTCGCGACCTGTTCGTCGATGATGATGGATTGTTCCGGCGCCCCGGCAAGCACACAGGGAAACTTGACCCTGATGCTGTAACCGGTGACAAGCTTCGAGAGCCTGGCGTGCCAGTCGAGTGCGGGAACGCCTTCGCGATTGAGTCCGGTCAACTGGTAGAAGCGCTGTTTGAGGTCGGCAAACTGTTGCCGGTCGATCTTTTCACCAGAGAAAGGCCCGACCTTGATCGGTTCTTCAAACCAGCGCTTCGGCAAGGTGTCATCATCACCGCGCAGACCGAGACGGAAGTTGAGCATGCGCTCCAGTCCGGTAATGTTGCGGCCGATTTCATCCAGTTGCGCAGCATCGAATGACAAATGCGTCAGTTCGTTGAGCTGGGTGGCAAAATCCTCCAGATCTGGCGTGTTCGGCGAGTTGAACAGCTTGGTGTTGAAGCGGCACATGCCGATCGCATCACCCACGGCAAAGGTGTTTTCACAACGCCGGACCGCGTACTCTTTGCCCACATAGGAGGTTGGTTCAGGGGAGACCACGCCGCCGTAGAGGGCGGTCTTGAAATCGGCGTCATCGTTGATGCGGGCGTTGATCTCCAGGGTGGCCCGATTGCGCAGGTGATCCATACCGCGGGTGGCAACCGCCAACCCCAGGGCAAAGGCTTTGAGAATTCGGGCGTCATGGGGGTCGGACTGAAACAGTCCCTTGGAAGCCATGCAGTAGTCCAGGGCCGCGGACGGGTATTTGCCCTGTTCGACAGCACGGCTGGAGGCGGCGATGGTGTCACCGAAACCTTCGCGTTTGGCGGTCAAAAACAGCAACCGCTCGATGACCGGGTAGTTGCCCCAGGTCAGTTCCAGCCCGCCGGTGGTCTTGCGGTCGATGATGCCGCGCTGGTAAAGTTCCATGGCCCAGGCGATGGCGCTGCCGGTGCTCGAAGCATCGAGAGCCAGATCGTTGAGAATATTGTTCAGTCGCAGGACCTGCTCCGGCTCTTTGATGCCGATATTGGGACCGAACTTGCCGACGATGATGTATTCCGGCCCTTCCCCCTTGTCGTACTGGTCAAACTGGCCATCGTTGTTGATGCCGTTGTAGCTGCGGCGTTTGTGATGTTCCAGGGCACTCTGCGCTTTATCGTAGCTGGCATTGCCGTTAAGACCAGTCAGGGCACTGGCGCCCCAGCCACCTTTGCCGCCGGGGAGCATGTCGTTGTTGGCACGGCAGCCGACCGGGCACTGGTAGCAGCGGCTCATCCCGGGACGATAGGGATCGAAGTTGTCGGCATCGAGGCTGTCGAACCAGGTGGTCTCCTGGTTATTTTTGGTGCCCATGGCGCCGAGCACCCGGCTCGGTTTATAGAGGAAGGGGGTGCCGACTTTTTTAAGCGCGTTTTGAACCACGCTCGCCGCGAGGATTTTTTTGCCGATCTCCCGGTTGGTCTGTTTGAAATCCTCGCTGAGATCAAAGGCAGGAGGCTTGCCCTGGATGAGAACCGCTTTCAGATGCAGCGATCCCATCTTGGCACCGCCGCCACCGCGGGCCCAGATCGATTTCTCCCCGGCCATGATGCCGCTGCACAGGACCTGGTTTTCGCCGGCGCTGCTGATGCGCGCCATGGCCATATCTTTGCGCTCACGGCAGTCGAAATCACCCTCAATTGCGGCTGTAAACGCAATGTTGTCCATACCGCGATAGGGTGTGGCATCGATAAAGTCGATCTGCTCCTGCTGGATTTTGAGCAATGTCCACTCTGGATTGCGTCCGTAGAGGACCAGATGATCGTAGCCGTGGCGCTTGAGATAAGCAGGGAAGTAGTCACCGGCGTTGCTGTCGAGGATCGCCCGGCTCTCCGGCGAACGACTGGTGACGTTGCCGCGGGTAGCACCCGGCATGTTGCTGGTCAGGACTCCGGCACCGAAAATCAAGGGAATCTCGGGATCGAGTGCATCCTTGTCTTCCTGCAGCAGGTTGTAGAGCAGGAACATGTTACCGCCGCGGCCGGCCAGAAAGTGTCGGACCGCGGCAAGCGGCAGGTAGCCACGTTGGCAGCTGCGTTGTTCAAGATCGACAAACAGCACTGCGCCCTGGGTCGGGTACTGCGGGACTTGATGCATCCGTTGCAAAAGCTGCGTAACCCGTTGCCTGATGTTCATTTTTCCTCACTACATGATTATTGAGATCGGCTGGTCAGGAACCTGTTGACTGTCCTCCTTGCGGGGAGTGATCGTGGCCATAAAGAAGACCTGTCACTTCGGCGCTTTGCAGAAGCTGTACGTTCGTCAAATGCACATTTGTGGCGGGTCCTGTCAGGGGATGAATCAGAACAGCAACGTCGGACACTTGACGGAACGAATAACCTTGTTTGTCACAGATCCATACATGATATCACGGAAACCGCCGCTGCCGGGGTGACGGCCCATGATCACCAGCTGAATATCCTGATCCTCGACGACTTTCAATATCGCGGCAACAGGGGTGCCCAGTTCAAGCAGCAGTTTCGGCTCAAAGCCTGCGTCACGAAATGGTGTGGCCAGTTTTTCAAGGATACGCTTTCCCGATTTTTCAGCAGCCTCGTAGGTCATGTTTTTCTGAATATCGGGGATCAGGCGTTGCACCAGGTGTACATCAACAACATGCAGCAAGAGAACTTCTCGCGGCAACAGATCCTTGTTTGCAATGACTGCGTCAATCGTATGCTCTGCCGTTGCCGACTCGTCTAGGGGGATCAATATCCGTGGGGTCATGTCAAGCTCCTGGGACTTAAATCGTCTATATTTCAGCCGTAAACCAGGCGCGGCAGCCAGAGGACCAGATCGGCCCAGTAAGTCAGAACCAGCAGAACCGCGATCTGTATGATTACAAACGGCAGCACCGCTTTCGATACATAGACCAGATTACGGTTGATGGCAGCACCGGAGATATACAGGCTGACCCCGAGCGGTGGTGTGCAGTAGCCGATACCGAGGTTAATCGTCATCAGCAGACCGAAATGCATGGTGTCGATACCGAACGAAGCGAGCAGCGGCAAAAAGATCGGTGTCAAAATCAGGGTCGCGGAAATGATATCCATGAACATGCCGACGATCAGCAGCATGACATTAACCGCCATCAAAAAGACCCAGGGCGACTGGATCTGGCTGACAACAGCCGTTGCGATCTTGTTCGGGATCTGTTCAAAGGTCAGATATTCACCAAAAACCGAAGCGCCGGCAACAATCACCAGCAGGGTTGCCGAGGTGGCCGCAGAGCTAACGATAATCTTCTTGACGTCCCGGAATTTCATGTCTTTGTGGATAAACATCTCGACAAAGAAGGCATAGAAGCAAGCGACCACGGCCGCCTCGTTAGCGGTAAACATGCCGGTATAGATACCGCCGAAAATCAGCAGCGGCAGACACAGTGCCCAGATACTCTCTCTGAGAACCGCAACCACGCTTTTAAAATCCGGGCGCGGCATGGTTTTGTAGTTCTTGCGTTTGCAGTAGAAGTAGGCGTACAGGCTCATTGCCGCCATGATCATGATTCCCGGGATGAAGCCGGTCAGGAACAGGGCTTCGATCGGGTCGTTGCTGACCATGGCATAGAGAATCATGGCAATCGAAGGCGGAATGATGATGCCCAGATTGGGTGCGGTGGTCATGATGCCGACCGAGAACTTCTCGTCGTAGCCGTTTTCGATCAGTGCCGGGATCATGAACCCGCCGATGGCGACCACCGTGGCCACAGTCGAACCGGAGATGGCGCCGAAGAAACCACAGGCGAGCACCCCGGCCATAGCCAGTCCGCCGGGCAGAAAGCCGACCATGACATTGGCGGTTTTGATCAGCTTCTGTACGATGGTACCGGTGGTCATGATGTTGCCGCAGAGGATGAAGAACAGCACCACCACCAGGGCGAATTTGTCCATGCTGCGGTAGAGTACTTCAATGACAATCTGCGCATCGATGCCGATCATGAAGACCAGGCCAACTGTACCGGTGAAGAACAGAGCCATGAAAACAGGAACCGTCGTCGCCATCAGGCCGAGCAGTAATAACAGGATAATCAGGTAATTGGTGTCCATAGAAGTCCGGGCAGGTCAAACGGAGTGGCAAGTCATCCGTTTCAGCTGTTCGTCCCCTCCTTCCAGTCGTCATACATCACCATCAAGGTGCGCAAGAACATCATGACTCCCATCAAGGGCAGCACAGTGTAGAAGTACCATTCGGGAATCTGCAGACTGGGAGTGCGGGCGTAGGTGTCCAAATACATCATTTGCGTCATCGTTCCGCCCAGGTAGATCATAATTACGGAGAATAGCAGCACAACCAGGTTGGAAAAGAAAGCCAGGGGTTTCTTAAGCCCCGGCAGCATCTGTGGCAGGGCATCAATACAGATCAGCGAACGGTTGCGCACCGCGACCACGCAGCCGACGTAGGTGGTGATGTAGATGGTCTTGCGCACTACTTCGTCCGACCAGTAAATGTTGACATCAGAGGTCAACTTGCGCAGCAGCACATTGGCCATGGCGACCACCAGGGCGACACAGACAGCGAGCATCAGCGTCCAGTCCTCGAACAAGGTAAAGGTACGATCAACTTTATCAAAGACTCTTCTCAACATGCATAACCTTCCGACCAAAAGCTTGCCGGGGAGCGAGGCTCCCCGGCGCAATAACTGTAATTAACCTCTACTTACTTAAGTGTGGCACGAACCTTATTCAGGTAATCCATGCCGATCTTCTCTCCCCAGCTGTCGTAAACCGGCTTGGCATCTTTGATCAGCTGCGCCTTGTCTTCTGCTGATATGGAGATGAATTCTACGCCGGCTTCCTTGGCTTTGGCGATCTGATCATCATGCTGTTGTCTGGTCAGCATACGGGTCTTGGCGCTCTCTTCCTCGATGACCTCGATGAAGATTTTCTGCAGGTCTTCCGGGAGCTTGTTGAACCATTTCTTGTTGACCAGGTGGACGAAGAGTCCTTGAGCGTAATTGAGCTCGGTAAAGTATTTGGCGATGGTAAACTTTTTGGTGATATTGCAGACAATCGCCGTATGATCGAGACCGTTGATGACACCGGTCTGCAGTGCCTGCGGAACATCCGGCCAGGGCATGACGGTGAATTTCAGGCCCCAGGAATTGTACACGTCGATGTTGACCGGGGCTTCAGCGATACGGAAGTTAACGGTTTTGGCATCGGCGAGGTTGCGCACCGGAGTCGTGGTGGCCCAGCCGTATTGGCCGTAATTGACGATGTCGGCAACCATCAGGCCGGCGGATTGCACGCTGTTGCTGTAGGGGCCCCAGAGCTCCGGGTCACCGCGGAACTGGTCCAGCTTGTCATAGGTGTCGACAACATAAGGCAGGTTGACGATGCCAAGTTCGTCGGCAATATTGGCCGAGGCAACTGAAGAGGACAGCATACCCTGAACCGCACCGATTTTCAACTTGGAGATGACATCCTTCTCGCCACCCAGCTGCGCCAACGGGCGGTAATCGACATAGATGCGACCGTTGGATTTCTCCCAGAGAGAGTCACGGATGTTGTAGCCGTTGGCGACGCCTTGAATAACCGGATGAGAGATGTTCGACAGAATGTAGGTGTACTCGGCCTTGGAATAGTCGAACTTGGTCGCCCAATTGGCCAGTGGATCTTTTTTCTCTTTAGCAGCGAACACGGGGCCGGCCATCAGACTGAGAGTCACCAGGGCCAGCAGAGGGAACACAACAAAGAATCTTTTCATTTCGAACCTCCTAACGGGTGGTTAACCTGCGCCACTTATTTGGCACAAGGTTTTGTGTGATCAGTAAAGACGCGTAAACAACCAGTTTAACCCACAATCAGAATAGCTTTACTGAGTGCGCCAGTCAAGAATGATCGATGTTAAAAAATAACAAGGTTTTGCTGGTTTTATGCATTTTTAACAGGGGTTTCCCTTTTCCTACGTCGCCGAAAAGTACATTAATATAATACTGTTATTTTATTCCATAGTCATTTGCATTCGAATCGGTCAGTCGATTCTCTCGCCACCATTCAGGCTTCAAGCGCCTTGACCAGACTTCGCAAGGTCGAATTATAGGGTGTAGCCACCCCAGCGCGTTCTCCGTATTCAATGATTTTGCCATTGATATAATCAATTTCGGTCCGACGTCCTGCTTCAATATCCTGCAGCATGGACGGCTTATGATGGCCTGCGTCCTTAATGTAGTCGAGGCAATCGAGATAGTAATCCGGACCCAGCATGAGCTCGTTGGCCCTTGCCACCTTGACCCCTTCCTTCAACAAGGAATCGACCAGGCTGGAAACAATCGGGTCGTTGATGACCTCGAACATAGTCTTGCCGGTAACGGCGCAGACCGCATTCATACAGGAGTTATTGACGGTCTTGCTCCAGACCATGTTGCGGATCTGATTGGTATGGTGCGTGTCAAGACCACATTCGGTCAGGACCTGGCAGATTCCCAAGGCGGCTGGTTTTGAATCCGGGTCCAATTCCTGCAGATAGTGAGGACGATGGTGGAAGACCATCTTGACCTTGGCCGGGCCCTGCAGGATGCAACCGTAGTTGACCACCGCACGCATCACCTGTTTTTTCCCCAGCCGTTCGGCCAGGACCAGCTCGGTATCGATGCCGTTCTGCCAACTGACAACATAGCAGCCTTTGTTGACAAAGCCTTCCAGTGCAGAGGCAATGATCGGCAAAGCTGTAGCTTTTACCGTGACGATAACAACATCCGGAGAGTCAGAAGCCAGCTCGTCAACCCGCGTTGTTGAGTTGGCCACTCTGGCTTGGAAGTTATCCGTACCCGAAAGGAGGATTCCAGGATTCATTGCCTCTTCGAGGAGAGTCGACTGAACATCGCACAGGGTGACCTCACAGCCTCCCCGGGAGAGGAACGCGGCAACAATGCAACCGACCGGTCCGGCGCCGATGACAGCGAATTTCTTAGGTCTGTAACTGGTGTTTTCCTGCATACCTTGCTCCCTTGAGCATCAAACGAAACGAACAGGCTTTACGCCAACGCTTGCGTGAAAGCAGATCCCTGCCGGACGAACTCTTCTCATGCCTGACAAGCGGAACCTATTCCTGTCCCACCAGGATGCCGAATGATTCGGCATCGAGCAGTTTTGCACCATTTTTCTCGAGAATCGCAATGGCCTGATCGATGGCGCTGAAATGAAAGACCATAACGGCTTTTTCCAGATTTGCGCCGGCAACCGCATACATGTACTCGACATTGACCTTGGTGCCGAGAAACAGACTGAGAACCCGCGACAGACTGCCGGGGGTATCTTCAATCTCGACAGCCACGACATCATCGACACGGGCAGGGATATACCTTTCCATGATGACGCCCCGCGCTTTGGCAAGGTCAGAAACCAGAATCCGCAACACCCCAAAATCGTGGGTCGAATCACAGATACAGTGAGCCCTGAGATTGATCCCTGCCTCTCCCAGCGCTTTGGTGACATCGTGCAGCCGGCCCGGGGAGTTCTCCAGGGGAATCGACAATTGTTTTAACTTCATGGCCAAAGTTCCTTGCTCTGAATGTTCGCTGAATCCTGCTGGTTTTTATTTCGTGTCCAATCGGAAACTCCGGTTGACACGACCGCGGTTTTCGCTCTGGAAACGAGCAATTTTTCGCAAGGTCAAGGAAATCAAGGATTTGAGCGGAGGCGTAGTACTTTACGCCGCACAATCAAATCCGCCGATTGACGCAGAGATTGCGGAAAAGGGCCGTTTCCGGACGAAAACTATTTCGGCTCAAGGGCCTTGACCAACCCCCGGATCATGTTGTTATAGGGGGTGGAGACACCAGCCTGTGCGCCATATTTGATGATTTTGCCGTTAATGTAATCAACTTCGGTGCGACGTTTTGCCTCAACATCCTGAAGCATGGAAGGTTTGTGATTGCCGGCATTTTTAATGTAGTTGATGGCGTAGGGGTAGTAGTTTGACCCCAGCGAGAACTCATTGGTGCGCGCAACCGCGATCCCCTCCTTGATCAGTGCATCGACCAGATTGAAGGTGATCGGATCGTTGATAATTTCAACCATGGTCATGCCGGTCACAGCACACATCGGGTTCATGCAGGCATTGAGGACCGTCTTTCGCCAGACCATATTCGCGATCTGATCGCTGTGCTGGGTATCAAGACCACACTCGGTCAGGACATGACAGATACCGATGGCCGCAGCCTTCGATTCCGGATCGAGTTCCTGCAGGAAATGTGGGCGATGATGAAAAGCCAGGCGGATATGTGCAGGTCCCAAAGGGACGCAGCCAAAATTAACCACTCCGCGCATAACTGTCTTGTTGCCAAGATGCTGGGCCAGCTCCAGCTCGGTATCGATACCGTTCTGCCAACTGATCACATAGCGCCCTTCGCCGACAAAACCTTCCAGAGCCGAGGCGATCAGCGGTAGAGCTGTTGCTTTGACGGTGATAAAAATGACATCCGGAGGGTCGTCGAGCAGCTCATCAAGCCGGGTTGTCGTGCGCGTCACCCTGACCTGCATGTTGTCGGCACCCTCAAGGATAATCCCCGGGTCCAGAGCCGGAGCAAGCAGTTCCGGAACAATGTCGCAGAGTGTGACATCGTATCCCCCTTTGGCAAGAAAGGCGGCAACAATGCCTCCGACGGGACCAGCACCGATGACGGCAAATTTTTTCGGACGGTAGTTAGATACGCTCATTGCTATTCTCTCCCTGAGTGGTCAGCCCGGGCTTCAGGCAGGGGGTCGATCTCTATCCGCAGCTTGCGGCCAGAGACTAGACTGGACTCTCGAGAATCCCGAAAGATTCGGCATCAAGGATTTTAATGTTGCTCTCCTCAAGCAATCTGATAGCCAGGTCGTTGTCACTGAAGCTGAAGACCATGACAGCTTTACCCGAAGAGGTCCCCGCCAGGGCGTACATATAATTAACATTGATTTTATTCTGCATCAGCACCTTGAGGATTTTTGCCAGACTGCCCGGCGTATCGCTGATTTCAACAGCAACCACATCGTCCATCCGGGCCGGGATCTGTTTTTCCATGATGATCCGGCGTGCCATGGCAACATCGGAGATCAGGATCCTCAGCACCCCGAAGCCGGAAACATCGCAAATTGACAGCGACCTCAGATTGAGGCCTGCTTCGCCAAAGGCCTGGGTCGCTTCGTATAAACGACCTGGTGCATTTTCGAGGAATATGGATATCTGCTTCAATGTCTGTTTCATGATGGACATCCTTTGCTCTATGTTTTTTTCGGTTTTATAACCCAAAAGAAGGTTTAACGCTGAGACGCTGAGAAGAAAGGCCAAATTGTCAGTTATTTTGCCTTCAAAATGTTTGTTGCTCTGTGTCTTCTGTGTCTCCGCGTTAATTATTGGACCGACCTTTATTTGGATTATAAGTCCATTTTTTTACAACCAAACGTTACGCTGACGCACCGCCGGCCAGCGCTTTCAGGTTGACCTCGACCCCTTTACCCTGCGAGAGCTGCTTGACAACGTCAGTGATGATCTCTGCCTTTAAAGGCAGATCCTTCATCACCGTGCCGACCATCACCATGTTGACTGCCTTGCCGTTGCCGGCTTCGCGAGCGATGGACAGGGCTTCGATCCCTTGAGCATTGGTGCAGGCTGCAGCAATCTGCTGCTCAACATCCTGCGGATAGACGGCCAATCCGGCGGCAACGGTGCTTGGGTTGATGGAGACCTTGTTGTAGACCAGGCGCCCTCCCGGCTTCAGGTAGTGAATGTAGCGCAAGGCTTCCAGAGGCTCGAAAGAGATCAGCAGATCGGCAGATCCGGGCATGACTACCGGTGAATTGACCTGGTCGCCGATGCGCACAAAGCTGATTACGCTGCCGCCGCGCTGGGCCATGCCATGCACTTCGTTCTGCTTGACATCCATGCCGCTGGCCAGAGCGCTTTCTGCAAGAACCTTGGACGCCATCAGAACACCCTGTCCGCCGACTCCGGCAATAACGATATTAAAGATTTGCATTGTTTTCTCCCTCAAGCTCGTGCATCGCGTCGAATTTACACATCTGCTTGCAGACACCGCAGCCATTACAGACGTTGGGATCGACTCGCACCTTCTGCTTCTCGCCGGTGGCGGTCAGACCGAGGGCCATGCAGGCGACTTTCAGGCAGGCCCGGCATCCGGTACACTTGTCCTGATCGACGATCATGGCCGGTTTGCGGATCTTGTAACGCAGGATGCAGGGGTTCCTGTCGATCAGCACGTAAGGTCCCGGAGTTTCCAGCCCTTTTTTAATCGCAGCTTCTGTCTCTTTGAGATCGTAGGCGTTGAGCTCCACGACATTGTCGATGCCCAGCGCCTTGACCAACGGCACCATTTCGACCTGGCGTGCCGGCAGGCCCTGCAGGGTATTGCCGGTGCCGGGGTTTTCCTGGCCGCCGGTCATGCCGGTGGTGCGGTTATCCATGATGATGACCAGGGCGTTGCCGCCGTTGTAGGCCATGCTCATCAGGCCGGTCATCCCTGAATGGAAAAAGGTCGAATCGCCGATCACGGCTACCGGTTTTTCTTCGCGGCCGGCGATGGCATTAACCTTGGCCATGCCGTGGGCGGCACTGATGCTGGCGCCCATGTCGATGACCGAATGCATGGCGCTCATTGGCGGCAGAGCCCCCAGGGTGTAACAGCCGATGTCACCGGAGACAAAGACCTTGAGCTTGCTGAGGATGGTGAACAGGCCGCGATGCGCACAGCTCGGGCAGAACACCGGCGGACGCTGCGGCAGCCCGGCTACCGGACTGGGAGTCACGGCCGCGGTTTCGCCGAGCGCGGCACGCAGGATGTCGGCATTAATCTCACCGCAGAGCGGCAGCTTGTTCTTGCCGATCGCAACGTCGATGCCCATAGCCCTGATCTGTTCCTCAAAGATGGCATCCATCTCCTCGACAATCACCAGGCGCTTGACACTGGCGGCGAACTCGCGAATTTTGCGCTCCGGCAGCGGATGAATCATGCCCAGTTTCAGGATCGACGCATCAGGGCAGGCCTCACGGACATGCTGGTAAGCAACTCCGGAGGTGATGATGCCCAGCTCGGCATCCCGCATCTCAATCCTGTTCAATGGAGTGCTCTCGGCGAATTCCTGCAGCTTGAGCAGGCGGGCTTCGACCTCGATATGCTTGAGTTTGCCGAAGTTGGGCAGCATGACGTATTTGGGGACATCCTTGACCCATTCACCAATCTGCGGGGAGATTTTCTCCTGCGAGACGACCAGTCCTTTGGCATGCGAGATACGCGTGGTGGTGCGCAGCATCAGTGGCGTATCAAACTGTTCGGAAATCTCAAAACCGACCCGGACCATGTCATAGGCCTCCTGAGAGTCAGCGGGATCGAGCATCGGCACTTTGGCAAATTTTGCGTAGTTGCGGCTATCCTGTTCGTTTTGTGAGGAGTGCATCCCCGGATCGTCGGCGACCATCAGGATCAATCCTGCGTTGACGCCGGTGTAAGTCAGAGTCAGCAAAGCATCGGCGGCAACATTGACACCGACATGTTTCATCGTTGAGAGAGCGCGTCCGCCTGCGATCGAAGCGCCGATCACTGATTCGAGGGCAACTTTTTCATTTGGTGCCCACTCGCAATAAACTTCTCCCAGTCGGGCGACCTCTTCAAGGGTTTCGGTGCTGGGTGTGCCGGGGTAGCCGGAGGCGAAGACACCACCGGAATCGCCGAAACCCAGGGCGATGGCTTCATTGCCGGAAATTATCTTTTTCATCAAAATCTTCCTTTGTAGGATGGCTGCCGCGGAGGAGCCGGATTAAGTGTTGCGTTCACGTAATTGTTCAGCACATAAGCGTGTGCATGTGGTCTGCAACCATTGCCTGCGTCCAACGTTGTCACTTAACTTCCCTTAAAGCAACAGCTGCAGCCCACATGCTGTGCCGTTGAATCAGGGAGTTGAAAAGTTAAACGTTCACAATCCAATTTATTTGGGCCGACGGTCTTCCACTCGCTTGGCCTTGCCTTCGCTGCGCGCAATGCTGCCGGGCGGGACCAGGTTGACGTCAACAGAGATGCCGATCACGTCTTTGATGTCCTGTTGCAGGTTGCGCTTTTTACTGCGTACGGTCGCGACGTCTTCAAGGATGTCAAATTCATCACCCTTGAGGATATCGGCCGCCGCCTTGACCATAAATTCCTCGGTCACCTCGATCTTGAGCCGCAGAGAGTCCATCACGCCTTTGCGTTCAATAATGATCATATAGTGGGGCGAGACCCCTTCGCGCTTGAGGATAATCGATTCGATCTGCGATGGGAATACGTTAACACCACGGATAATCATCATATCGTCGCTGCGTCCGGAGATCCGGTCCATCTTGACCAGATTCCGGCCGCAGATACAGGTGCCGTAACGGAGGCGGGTGATGTCCCTGGTGCGGAAGCGTAACAGCGGCTGCCCCTGATTGGCAATGGTGGTAAAGACCAGCTCGCCGAGTTCGCCGGCGGGAAGCACTTCGCAAGTCTCCGGGTCGATGATCTCTGGATAGAAGTAGTCTTCGTTGATGTGCAATCCATGTTGTGATTCCAGGCACTCGAAGGCAACTCCCGGACCGATAATTTCAGAGAGTCCGTAGATGTCGCAGGCTTTGATGCCGAACTTGTCCTGGATCTGGCGACGCATGGTCTCGCTCCATGGTTCGGCGCCAAGCACGCCGACGCGGAGCTTGAGCTTGTGGAAGTTAATGCCCTGCTCCTCACCTACTTCGTGCAGGTGCATCAAAAACGATGGAGTCGAGGTGAGCACGGTGCTGCCGAAGTCCTCCATCAGCATCAGCTGTCTCTGGCTATTACCGCCGGAGATCGGAATCACTGCCGCACCAACCCGGATCGCGCCGTAGTGGGCCCCAAGGCCGCCGGTAAACAGGCCGTAACCGTAGATGTTCTGTACCACGTCCTTGTTGGTGATGCCGGCGGCGGTAAAGGCCCGGGCCATGACTTCTTTCCAGCTCTCCAGGTCCTGACGGGTGTAGCCGACCACCACCGGCTTGCCGGTGGTTCCGGACGTTGCATGGTACTCAACGATCTCCACCTGAGGAGCCGTGAAGAGCTTGAACGGGTAGTTGTCGCGGATGTCCTGCTTGGTGGTGAAGGGCAGCCTGCGGATGTCGTCCAGCGACTGGATATCCTTCGGCTGAACTCCCAGCTCGTCGAGTTTCTTCCGGTAGTGTGGATTTTTCTCATAGACGTAACTGACAGTCTTCTGCAGTCGACCGAGTTGAATGGCCTGCATCTCGCTGCGCCTACATGTCTCTTCCTTATTCCAGACCATCGTTTCACCTCTTCCTTTGTCTTCAATGCATTTGGAAAGTATAAAATCGTGCCTTTGCCCGTACAGGGCTACAGGTAGTTAAGCTCTTTTGCCTGCGCGGTGATCTCAGCACGGAATTGCGGATGGGCAATGTTGATCAATGCCTGGGTTCTCTGGCGCACGGTCTTGCCGTAAAGCGCGGCGACGCCGTATTCGGTGACGACATAATGGACATGATTACGGCTGGTGACCACGCCAGCGCCCATTTTGAGCATCGGTACGATTTTGCTGACCACCGTGCCATCCCTGAGCTGAGAAGTGCTTGGCAGGGCAATAATCGGCACACCGCCCTTGGAACGGGAAGCGCCATAGATGAAATCCAACTGTCCGCCAACCGCTGAATGCATTTTTGGACCAATGCTGTCGGCGCAGACCTGCCCGGTCAAATCGACTTCGATTGCCGAATTGATCGCCACCATGCGGTCGTTCTGCGCGACCACAAACGGGTCATTAACATATTCGGTGCGGTGCAGCTCCACCAGTGGATTGTTGTTCACCCAATCATACAGCCGCCTGGTCCCCAGCAGGAAACCGCAGATGATCTTGCCAGGATGCAGGCTTTTGCACGAACCGTTGACGACGCCGGCTTCGACCAGATCGATGATTCCGTCCGAGATCAGCTCGGAATGAATACCGAGGTCTTTTTTCCCAAACAGAAATTTAAGGACGGCATTGGGAAGGGCGCCGATGCCCAACTGCATGGTTGCGCCATCGGGGATCAGTGCGGCGATATGTGCGGCGATCTTTTCGACCACATCCTGATCCGTGTCATCGCCCATTGGCATTTCAAACAGAGGTGCATTGCAAGGTACGATGTAATGCATCTTGTCAATGTGCATCGCCGTGTCGCCCAAGGTCCTTGGCATCTGTTCGTTAACCTGGGCAATCACGATTTTGGCAACCTCTGCGGCTGAAATGGTAAGACCCGATTCCGCCCCCATGGAACAGAAACCGTTAACGTCCGGCGCTGAAACATGAATCAATGCGACATCCAGAGGCAAGTGTCCGTTTTTGAAAAGCAGTGGAAATTCCGAGAGCATCACCGGCGTAAAGTCAGCGCGTCCCTCATTAACTGACTTACGCACGTTGGCGCTGATAAACATGGAGTTGATGCGCAGATGTCCCTCCATTTCCGGGGCGACATAGTCGGCCGGGCAGATGGTCAGCGGATGACAGATCTCGACGCCTTGCAGCTCTGATGCCCGTTTGACCAGCGCATCAAGCAACAGCAGCGGCACCGACGCATTACCGGTCAGAAAAACCCGATCTCCGGATTTGATCGCCTTGACCGCTTGATCCGGGGTTGTGGTTCGTGATTGAAACGTCTCCTGCCAGCTGGTCCCGGCCGCTTCCTTTTGTAAAAGCATGATCTCTACCCCTTTTCAATCTGAATACGGATTCTGCCGTCGACAGCAAAGACCTGGTCAGCAAAGGCCATGATCGGATTCAGATCCATTTCCTGGATCATCGGCAGATCACCGAGCAGCTGCGAAACCCTCTGGATCAGGTCGATCACCGCCTGCTTGTCGATGCCCGCTTCGCCGCGGACGCCGTCGAGCAGCGCCGCTGTTTTAATCCCTGCGAGCATCTCTTCGGCTTCGACGCGGGTTACCGGAGCGATCTTGAAGATCACATCTTTGAGGACTTCAACGTAGATGCCGCCGAGTCCGAACATAACCAGATGACCCAGTTCACGTTCGGCACTGGCGCCGATAATCAGCTCACGCCCGCCGGGCAGAAACTTCTGCACCAGAAAGCCGAGTTCGCCAAAGTGACCAAGACGATTCTGCATCTTTGCAACAGTGTTGCGCACCGAAGCGGCGTCTTTGAGGTTGATGGCGACGCCGCCCATATCGCTTTTGTGGTCGATTTCGGCACAATCAACCTTGATTACCACCGGATAACCGATCGCAGTGGTTGCAGCGACCGCCTGTTCGGCATTTTTCACAACCTGCCAGGGAGCAACCGGGATACCGTAAGCCTCGAAGATTCGATAGACCTCGTTGGCCGAAAGGACTTCTCGACCGGCCCGGCGGGCTTGTTCAATGAGTGTCCCGGCCTGATTCGCGTCAACGCCTTTGAAGATTTGCGGCTGGCCGATATCCCTTTGCTGAATACGGCCGTACTTTACCAGGGCACCAAGGGCGCGAGCGGCATCGCCGGGGTTGGCGTAGTAAGGGACTTCGCCCTGCTTAAGAATCGCCATGGTCTTCTGGTAACGCTCAAGCTTGAGATTGGTCATAAAGTTGCAGACCAGCGGCTTGCGACGCTGGCGGCTGACTTCGACAATCTCATGCGCGACAGCGTCGGTGTCGGTGAAGGGCGCGGTAACAAAATTGATGTAGATGCAGTCGATCTGTTCGTTATCCAGCAGGACATCGAGGGCAGCGCGGAATTGCGGGCCGCCGGCTGTGGCAACCACATCAATGGGGTTTTCCAGGGCTGCCTGGGGGAACTGGGTCTCCCGCAGACGGGCGATCGAAGCTTCGGCAAGCTTCGGCACCTCAAGATTGAAATCGACCAGTACATCTGTGGCGATCACCGCCGGTCCGCCGGTATTGGTGATGATGCCGACCCGATTGCCGGTCGGAATCGGCTGACTGGAAAAGGCCATGGCCGCACGCACCATCTCGCCTTCGTCATGAAACGGGAGCACGCCAATCTTTTCGAAAATCAGTTCCGTGGCGATATCGACTCCGGCCAGCGAGCCGGTGTGAGATGAGGCCGCCTTGGCGCCCTCTGCCGTGCGTCCGGCTTTCATGGCCAGAATCGGTTTTTTTATCGCCACCCTGCGGGCGACTTCAAGAAACTCGCGGGGCTTGTCGAAACCTTCGGTATAAAGAATGATCGCCTTGGTTTTCTCATCGTCGCCGTAATACTCGATGATTTCCGGAATCGACACATCACAGGCATTGCCGTTGGATGCGTAGAGGCGCTGACCGATATCCAGATCATCCAGAACCTGCATGATCAGCGCACCGACGCCGCCGCTTAAAGCCACAACCGAAATGCTGCCCGGCTTGGGAAAGGTAAAGGTGAAATTGCAGTAAGCGTTCAGCTCCGGGTCGGAGTTGATGATCCCCTGACAGTTGGGTCCGAACACCCGGATGCCGTATTTGCGGGCATTGGCCAGAAATTCCTCCTGCAGTCTGACACCCTCATCACCCATTTCACTGAAACCGGCAGAGTTGATGATGACCGCCTTGACCCCTTTTTGGCCACATTCCTCAATCGCCTGGGGGACAAACTGGCTGGGGATAATGATGTGCGCCAGATCGACCGGGCCGGGGATGTCGGCAATGCTTGCATAGGATTTAAGCCCGCAGACCTCGTCGGCCTTGGCATTGACGGGATAGATCTCTCCCTTGTAGCCATAGGTCTGCAGATTCCTGATGATGACATTACCGATGGAGAGCTCTTTGGTCGAAGCACCAATCAGGGCGACCGCTTTTGGTTTGAACAGGGCATCCAGCATCTTATTTTCTCTCCTCCAGTTGCTCGATAAAGGCTTCGACATTGGTTCGGGTCTGCTCGTCGGAAACACAGCGCAGATCATTGAGATCACCGGAAATCACCAGGCTCGGGATACCGGTCTCCTGCTCCAGTCGCTGAGGCATACCATAGCGACTGTTGGAATTGCAGGGGCAGGTCTTGGCATCGTGATAGATGATGCCGTCGATGTGAAATTTCTCCAGCATCGCTTTGATATATTGTTCTTTATAGGCATCGGAGCGGACGATAAACAGTCCGAGATAAGCTTTGGCCATACTGCGGATCGGATCTTCGGCGTCGAAGTCGGGGAAGATCCAGCTGCTGCAGTAAGTGGAGACCAGCACGCTGGCCTGCAGTTCGGCGAACAACTCGGAATGCTGGCGCAGGCGGCCCCAGACCGGCATGCCTTCCCAGTAGATCCGATATTTTTCATTGTCAACCGCGCCCACCTTGTCGGCCGTTCGCTGCTTGAGTTCGTCAAGCAATTGCCGGTAATAGTCGACCGCTTGCCGGGTGCCGCGCAGCACCACCGCCGGTCCCATGTGAATGGTGCCGTCGAAGAAGGTGAGAGGAGCCGGGGCAGCCGCGGCAGTTTCCAGAACCTGGCGCCAGAGTTCGGTGCATTCGCGGGAGAGCGCAACCGTTTCACGCAGTCGCTGCATATCCAGTTTCTGCCCGCTGACTTCTTCAAGGACAGGGATCAGCGCTTCGATCTGCCGGGTAACGTCGTCGATCAGGATGTCGGTCACATCGGTGAAGTTTTTCGGTGAAGTGATGCCGATGCAGGGGACATTCAGCTCCCTTGCGTACCAGGAGAACCAGTCCTGGACGTCGCGACACTGGTTGGTGTTATAGACCAGCACGTCGGGACGGGGTGGACCATCGATCCCCGGATAAGCCTTGGACAGGGGTGAAACCCCTTTCAGATAGGCACCGATATCTGCAGTCAGGTAAGAGCATATATCAGGAGAATAGCCGATGGTGGTGGCTTCGGGGATCAGTTCGGTGGCCATGCGTGTCGCGCCGAGCATGGCGGCGTGATTTTCCGGAAAATGTACGGCAAAGCCCATTGCCCTGAGCAGCTCGGCCGGGCCGACACTGGTGCACCAGGCGACCTTGCGGGTTTCCGACTTTGCTGCGTCATTCAGATCGTAGAAATAGTCGGACATGATTTTCATCATCTGTCCGGTTGACTCAATCTTTTTTCTTTGCGGTTGCTTCTCCTGGGCCATGATCTCTCCTCAACATCCTGGTTTAGTCGCTCTCAAATATCCTTTGCGTTGGCCACGCATGCCTTGGCCGCATCAAGTGCGTAGAGGGCCGCACCGTGAGCACCGGTGAACTGGGGGAACTCCGGCAGCAACACCGGCCGACCAATCATTTCCTCGGCCATCTCCACCAGGTAGGGGTTGTGGGCAACCACACCGCCACTCAAGACCACTTTTTCCGTCAAAGAATCCATCTCCAATACCCGCTGAATCATCGAGTAGAAAATCCCCTTGATGATGTCGGCGACCGGCTTGCCGTGACGGATATTCTCTAAAACCTCGGTAGCCGAGAAAACCGTGCAGTAACTGCCGAGTTTGATCATCTCGGTAGCCTGCCGGGCCAGGCTGTTCATCTCTTCGAGCGGGATATCGAGGCGGGCCGACATTTCTTCGAGAAAAGCTCCGGTACCGGCAGCGCATTTGCGATTCATCTTGAAGCTGTCGCGTCGTCCCTCGGCATCAATCTTGATAATCTTGTTGTCCTGGCCGCCGATGTCGATGATGGTGATCGCTCCGGCAAAACTGTAGTGACAGCCTTTGGCGTGGCAGCCGATTTCGGTTTTGCATTGATCGGTCACAAAGGCGACGTTGTTGCGGCCGTAACCGGTGGCGACGGCGGCGGCAATGTCACTGCGTGCGGCGCTGGCCAGCTCCAAAGAAGCATCCAGGCAGAGGGCTGCAGTCGCGGCAAAATCGATCCCCGATTTTTTGACCGCATGGCCGATTATCTTGCCATGCGGATCGATAACCGCCACCTTGGTGCGCGATGCTCCCATGTCAAGTCCGACATAGACTGGCTGTGCCATACTAACCTCGCTTTTCTTCGGACACCGTCCTTTTTTACAATCTTTGCGTCAATCCGCTGACTTGATTGTGCGTTGCAAAGGACTACGCCTTTGATCAAACTCTTGTCTTCTCTGATCTTGCCAACAAGCTGTTCTTAATAATTGGCAGCTTCCGATTCGATGGTTCTGACCAGATTGATCAAGCGGGGCCCGATGTCATCCTCGAGCATGTGCCGACGCAACACGAATGACGGTGCTGCACAGTTGAAAGTCAACAGCCGGCTGCCGGCGATCGGCAGCATCGGCACGCCAACGGCGTTCACATCGCTGCGCCAATCGCCAATCGACAAGCAGAAACCACGCTCGTGATAATCACGTAAAGCCTGTTCGATACCGGCTTTATGCTTCGGCCAGTTGGCAGGGTCCTTGCGGCGAATGTTTTCCATCAGTTTTTCCCGCTCGCTTTCCGGCAGCCCGCAAAGCATGGCCCTGCCCATGGCCGTCGTGGCGATAGGCATGCGCGTACCCGGCTCACGGCGCAGGGAAACGGTGGCGTCGGTACTGTGCCGCCCATCCAGGTAGACCATGCCAAGACGATCGCGGGTGGCAATCGACACCACGGTGTGCGAATAATTAGCCAGTTCCTGCATCAGGGGACGGGCGATCTTCAGCACATCCATGTTGGTGAGCAGCGAAAAACCGAGGGAGAGGACGCCGGTACCAAGCTGGTATTTTCCCAGCTTTTCATCGTGATAAAGATAGCCCATGCGAGTCAGGGTGTAAGTCAGCCGGGAAACCGTCGGCTTCGGCAGCCCGGTGCGCTCTGCAATATCCTGATTCCCGAGATGCCGATCTCTGGGCTTGAAGCAACGCAGCACTTCCAGTCCACGGGCCAGGGCCGTGACAAATTGACGGTCCTTGTTATCCTCCAGGAGATCGATCCCGTCCATTGCAATCAGCTCCGCCTTGCTGCCCTTGCTGCCTTGATGATTCAGTGCCGTGCTGTCTTTCATAAACTCATTTACTCCAGGCTGAACAGTGCTGGCGAAATCCGCACTGAAGATATTTAGCCCGTCTTAATTTTTAATCTTAAGGGCCGCTCTTGTTTTTATGTCTATAGAAAAGAGCATGCCGTGTCAAGACATAAAACGGCGTTTCTTTGAAAATTAGTTTCGCTCTGCGAAATACTAATTAGCAGAGACACTGATGATATATGCTCGTAAAATGCTTTTATCTTGTGTATTTCAGCAGAAAGCATTCCATTTTCTATAGTTATATCGGTATAATCCAGCACTGGAATGATGACAGCCCTTTTTTTCCGAAAAAAAATATTTACAAACACTGTGTTGTCAGATAGGATTTGTAAACGAAAGTAAGTTTCGCAATGCGAAATCACTAACGAGTGTTTCGACGGTCTCCCGAAGGCCTGAAACCGGCTCCGAGGGAAGGCATTTCTGTGACTCACGGATTTTGACACTACTTAAAAGAGGGTAAGCGAATGAAACCAATTACAACCGTAGGCGTTGTCGGCGCCGGCACCATGGGCTCTGCTATTGCTCAACACTTTGTCATGAAGGGGTTGCCGGTCATCCTCGTTGACCAGAAACAGGAATTCCTGGACAGGGGGCTCAGCTATATCCGCGAATCTCTGGGTGAGGCATTGCAGCGCGGGTTGATCGACCAACAGAGCTTTGACCAGATCCTCGGCCGGCTGCACTGCACCACCGAACAGACGGAATTAGCCCGGGCGGATCTTGTCGTCGAGGCAATTTTTGAAAACCTTGAGGTCAAGAAAGCTTTGTTCGCCGAACTGGAGAAAGTGGTGAGCGCTGAATGTGTTCTCGCCAGCAATACATCCTCTTTCCTGATCAGTGAAATCGCAGCCGGGCTGAAGACCCCGGAGCGGGTTGTCGGTGTCCACTATTTCTACCATGCCGCCAAGAACAAACTGGTCGAATTGATTCCCGGCGAAAAGTCAGCGCCCGAGATCATCACTGCTCTGGAAAATTTCTATACCTATTATGACAAGACGCCGATTGTGGTTAAAGATGCTCCGGGATTCGCTGTCAACCGTTTTTTCGTTCCCTGGTTGAACGAAGCGGCGCGTCTCTACGAAGAAGGCTGCGGCAGCATCGCCTTTATCGACAAAATCGCCTGCGAAGTATTCGGTGTCGGCATGGGACCTTTCGCCTTGATGAACATCACCGGTGTACCTATCGCCATGCATGCCGCTGATGGCCTGGCCAGTGAGCTTGGCGACTTTTACGCACCGGCAAAAATCCTTTGCCGGCAGGTCGAGAGCAAGCAGGACTGGGATGTTGAAGATACGCAGCAGCTGAACAACGGTTCTGATCAGCCTGATGTCGTCACCCGGCGGCTGGTCGGCGCCAGCCTCGGGGTTGCTGCACAGATGGTCAGCGAAGGCGTGGTCGATGCAACAGCAACCGATCTGGGCGCACGCGCCGGCTTGCGCTGGCCGATGGGTCCCTTCGAGCTACTCGAAAAGTTGGGAGCAGCTAAGGTCAAAGAGATGGTGGAAAGTGTTTTTTCAACCTGGAACATGCCGTTGCCACCCTGCCTGGCGGACCCATCCCACGCACAGGATTTGCGTCTTAACTGGGTAACGACTGAGACCATTGATGAAACCGGCTTTATCATTTTCAATCTCCCGGATCGCATGAACCCTCTCGGCGAGAAGGTGATGAGCCAGCTCGATCGCTGTGTTGATGAACTCAATGCCCGCTCCGACATCAAGAAAATTTTTATTCACGGCAAAGGCAAAGCCTTTATTGCCGGTGCCGACATCAAATTTTTCTGCGACGCCATCGCTGCTGATGACCTGCAGCGCATTCAGGCTTTTACCGAATACGGCCAGCAGGTCTTGAACAAGATCAGCGCCTCCGACAAAGTCACCTACGCCTATCTCGATGGCCTGGCACTAGGCGGTGGACTGGAGTTGGCCCTGGCCTGCGATTATCGCATCGGTACGCGCAAATCGGCTCTGGCCTTCCCGGAGACCGGTATCGGCATCTATCCAGGGCTCGGTGGCACCCAGCGTACCAGTCGCCTGATCGGAGTCGCTCGAGCCAAGCAGCTGATCGCCACAGGCCAGTTTATCAATGCGAAACGAGCTTACGCCTACGGTCTGATCGACACCATCATCGAACCGGTTTTAGACTGGCGCGAATTGGCAGAAGTGTCCCTTGATAAAGCCCAGGCCGGTCGCGAAGCAGAGACTGTCGAAGAACTCGCCTTTGCCGAGTTCAACGGTGAACTCAACCATCCCCTGCTGACCGGGGAAGGTTCCGAGAAGCTTGCCAAAACCTTAAGCCGCAAGGCGCCGATTGCATTAAAAACCGCCATGCGTCTGATCGACCTGGGATTTGCCATGGATCTTCAGGACGGCCTGCAACTGGAGCTCGACAGCTTGAAAATTATTTTCGCCACCGAGGACGCCCACACCGGGCTATCAAGCATTCTCAGCGGCCAGAAACCGAACTATACAGGGAAATAAAGGAGTCAGTCATGAAAGCAAGCGTTAAGGGGTTTCACGATAAACAGCTCGGTAGCGGTGCCCTTTTTGAGGATATCTACCTGCTCGACGGCAAACGCACACCTTTTGGTAAATATACCGGCAGCCTTTCGACGGTTTCACCAACCGACCTGGGAATATTCGCCTGTCGTGCAGCGATCGAAGCTTCCGGGGTATCGGCCGGCGACATCGATCAGACCATCGTTGCCAATATCGGCCAGGCCAGCGCCGACTGTTTTTTCCTCCCCCGACATATCGCACTCTATAGTGGTGCGCCGCTGGCCAGTACAGCTCTGCTGACCCAGCGCATTTGTGGCTCGGGGATGGAGCTGCTGGGACAGGCGGCTGAACAGATCGCCCTCGGCAAGGCCAACCTGGTCCTGGGCTGCGGCACCGACACCATGAGCCGCTTTCCCCTCGCTTCCTTCTCTGCCCGCCAGGGCTTTCAGCTGGGCCGGCCGGAGTTTGTCGATCTGCTCTGGGAAGCGCTTAACGATACGGCTGCGGTTCCCATGGGCAACACCGCCGACAACCTGGCCAGACAATACAATCTCTCCCGGGAAGACGTGGATGCTTTTGCCATGCGCAGCCAGGAGCGTTACGCCGCAGCCCTGTCCGCTGGATTTTACGATCTGGAGATCACTCCGGTAGCGCCAAAAGGCGTGCTGGAAATGGCTGATTACAAGCCGCGCAAGTATCGCCTGAATAATCGCGAGGCTGTGGCTGCCGATGAGCATCCGCGCCGCACGACCCTCGAGCAACTGGCGAAACTGCCCTGCGTATTCAGTAAAGACGGTCCGACCACGGCTGGCAGCGCATCGGGTATTGTTGATGGAGCTGCCGCCATGATGGTTGCATCGGGTGACTATGTCCGTGCCAACAGCCTCAAGCCTCTCGGCAAGATCCGCGGTTTCGCTTCTGCCGGAGTACAACCGGACATCATGGGGATCGGCCCGGTTCCATCGATCCGTCTGCTGCTTGGTCAGATGGGACTGACCATCGGCGATATCGACCGTTTTGAAATCAACGAAGCCTTTTCGGCCCAGTGCCTGGCGGTTGCCAGGGAACTGGATCTGGATCAGGATAAACTCAACGTCAATGGTGGCGCCATCGCCATCGGTCACCCCCTTGGCGCGACCGGCGTGCGTCTGACGCTGACCTGTCTGAAAACCCTGCAACGCGATAACAAGCAATTGGGAATCGCTTCAGCCTGTATCGGCGGCGGTCAAGGGATTGCCCTGCTTGTGGAGGCCTGCTGATGGAGACAGCGGCGCAGGAGACCGGGAACCGGGTAGTCGTGATCACCGGTGCCGGACAGGGGATAGGTGCCGCTATTGCCAGGCGCTTTGCCGACCAGGGAGAACGATTGGTTCTGGTCGATGTCAACACAGAGCATTTGCGCCAGCTGGTAGCCAGTCTCGAAGACACCGGTTGCGAGATTTTGCCGGTCATCGCCGATGTCTCCAGCAAGGAGCAGGTGAAACATCTGGTTGCACAGGCCAAGGAAGCATTTGGCGGCATCGATGTATTGGTCAACAACGCCGGCATCATCCGTGACAACCTGATC
>JAVVDT010000140.1:0-6149 GCA_032250875.1 Desulfuromonadales bacterium
CCGGATGCTCCTCCTTGCCGTGGGCCAATGCCGAGCCCTCTGCGACAATCACCGTTAAAAGCGCAAACAGGATTAACCGGCTCATCAAACGGAATTCTCTCATATACCCTCTCTTTCGTTGTCAGGCACACCTCTCAGTCGCTTGTTATTTCACTGAGGATCACCTTAGGCGGCTCAGATTCCGCACCAGACTTTATGACCTCTACTTTACCAGTTACCTCCACTTCTCGCATCAGACTATCCATGACCGGACAGTGTTTCTCCACAATTTCGGCCAATTGCCGAAGCTTCTCTTCCGGTTCGTTGGAAATGATTTTAGTTGTAAAAGAAACCAGCGAAAAACCAGACGGGATGTCCGCCAGGTTCAGTAACCCGCGCAGGTCAAGATAACCCTTGGCGTGTACTTCAATCCGCTCTATCTCAAGTCCCATGACCGCAGCGTAGGCACGGTAGACAATCTCCTGACAGCCACCCAAGGCGGCCAACAGCATCTCGACCGGATTGGGTCCCGTGTCTGTGCCTCCCAACTCCAGGGGCTCATCCATCGTGGCCGAAAAACCGCGAATCTGCGAGTGGACAGCGAAACTATCCGCTTCCGAGTAGGAGGATGCCCGGAATACAGAAGCGGCAATCTGCGGTGTTTTTTCGATCATGCCTGTAAATTGGGTGATAGCGTTTTTGATGTCTGCACTCATAAAGTTCTCTCTTGACTCTGGTCCAAGGTTCAGGTCTTAGGGTTGTATCATCAAGAAGGGTACCACTGCCGGTTGTCGGGCTTGGAACCGACAAACCGCACAATCTCTTCGCTCAATTCCCGCTGGATTTTCTCCGCTTCTGGTGACATGGCTAATGAGCCTCCTTGCGTAGTTGCCGCTCGCGCAGGTCATCCTTATACCAGACGTAAGGCAGGTCGGTAATCGTTCCGGGCGGCTGAACTTCGGCTGCATAACGCAGACAATCATTGAGGATGGCCGCGTGGGTTTCGCCAGCGCCGACATCACCGAGGGTCAGGCCGAAGGGGTGTTGCAGGTAGAGAGCTTTGGACGGTTTCACCAATTGGGTCATCTCTTTAACCAGGGTCAGTGAAAGGGTCGCAATCCCCTGTTGATCCAGAATACGCTGTATCAGTCCCACGGACTGACTGCATACCGGTCACGATGGCACCAGTAGGGCAAGATCAACCTGATCGCTGATCAGTTCAGCAGCCACCCGAGGAGCGATCTCTGTCAGCAGTCGTTCGGTTTGGGGGATAAAACCCATGAAGGAGAAATGCCGGGGAGCGACGGTGCCGATCTCTCCCTGCTTCTGAAACCGATTGAGCAGCACCAGAGGGAAGACGCAGTCGAGATCCTGTAGTGCCCGTCGGGTGTTGTACCCAGGGTGTGACAGGGAAATCTCTTCAAGTGACGTTGCGTTGGGGATGATGCGGAAGGAGTCGTCGCCCGTGGGACTTTTCGTGGCGAACGACTGCTGGCTGCCGTGCAAGTAGGCACCGGCGGTGACAACCAGTGCGACCCGGCACTGCGTGACCGGTTTTTGGAGTGGGACCGGTTGCGTCGGATTGTCGAAACAGGTCCAATCGAAATCGGGCAAAACCTTATTGCGGATGAACTCTTTTTCAACCTGAGTGAAGTCCATGGTTCACCTCCCGGATAAGAACTTTTGGCGAATGTCGCTAAACGACGACACAGCGAATTCCTCCCTCCTTGAGCCCAGGGCGAAAACAGCCGTTGCAGGAGATGCAGGTGGCACGGTGCGACGGGTCGTGTCGCCATTTGTCGGCCAGATCCGGCTCGCGAATCAGGGGGCGCGACAAGGCGACGAAGTCGATTTGGTCATCGACCATCAGTTTTTCTGCCACCATCGCCGAACGGATGCCGCCGACCACCATAACCGGCGTTTTAACCGCGTGTTTGACGGCCCGGGCGTTGGCGGCGTTGTAAGCTTCCTGCTCCGGCGTGTCGATCTGCTGGCGAACCGGACCTTTACTCCCGGAAGCCGTCGTTCCTGAGCTGACCTCAATGGCGTCGATCCCCCATATTTCGAGATTCTGTGCGACATGGACCGCTTCTTCCAGAATAAAGCCTCCGGAAAGATTGTCCGTAGCTGTCAGTTTAATGGTGACCGGATAATTGGCGCCGACCGCTTGACGCACGGCAAGGTAAGTTTCACGCAGAAAACGTGTGCGGTTGTCCAGCGAACCCCCGTAGCCGTCCTGACGTTGGTTGGTCAGGGGCGAGAGAAACTGATTGATCAGATAACCGTGGGCGCCATGCAGTTGCACACCATCGAAGCCGACGCGTTGCGCTCTGTCCGCAGCGGCTGCAAAGGCGGCGACCAATTCGTCGATATCCTGTTGCGTCATTTCGGCCGGTTCGGTTGGGAAAGCACCCTTGATTGAGGAGGGAGCCAGCGGACGATCACCCGCCGCCAGTCCACCGGCATGCACCAACTGGCAGAAGATCTTTCCCCCAGCGGCATGGACTGCTGTGGTCAATTGCTTCAGCGCCTGCCAATGATAATTGCCGTCGATTCCCATTTTCCCTGGCATCTGCTTGCCATCGGCGCGCACGTAGCTGTAGCCGGAGATGATCAGACCGATACCGCTCGCTGCAAGATTTCGATAAAGATCGATCAATCGCTGTGTCGGCTGGCCATTAGCATCGCACATTCCTTCCCAGGTGGCGCTGCGGACGATGCGGTTTTTCAGGGTGAGCTGGTTGATTGTGTATTCACTGAACAAGAGCATCTGTTACACCTCCGAATTCTCTGGTTTTGCACCCAGCGTCCACAGGGTATCGAGGTCGCGCAGGGCGTACAGCGCGATACAGGCCGCCAGCATCGGCCAGGCGGCGAAGAAGAGCAGGTTGGGACCGGCGAAGGGATTCAGGTATTGCTTGAAGGAGGAGAGCGTCGATATCCCGTGCAGCAGCAGCACGAATCCATAGCTGAAGCGCTTCCGAAATCCGGCCAGAAAAGCGAGCAGAATCATCAGTTCGATCGCGCCGATCAAGTAAAGCGGCAGGTTGCCGAGATTGGCGATGCCGTAAAAACCGGCGAAAATTTTGCTGGCGTGCTCAGGGCGGACGAACTTGTCAATCGTCCAGATAAACATCACTACGAAGACGCCGAGGCGCAACAGCAGCAGCATCAAGGGAACCCGCAGCAGCGCCACAGGTCGTCTTGTTTCGGTCATGATTCAGTCCTTCTTTGGTTGTCGCCTAACTTCTGGCGTTTTTCGAGTTGTGCCCCCAGGGCGTGAGCGGCGGACAGGCTGTCCGACTGTTTGGCCAGGCTCGGCGTCAGCTCATCGGTGATCTTGGCCCCCGGACCGAACATCATGTGAATCGCGCCCACTTTGCATTCTTCCCCATGGCCGCAGCTGAAACAACTGGCCGGTCCGGTCGCGGTGACATGGCCGACGGCTTCGATCTGATTGAAGCTGAAAAACTTTTCGATGTCCCGCACCACTGCTTCGGGCCGTGCGCAGCCGACTCCGACGGCGACACCCAGCTTACCGTGAAGAATGTCCCCTTCTTGGTGGCGGAACTGGTAGAGGCGCTCCAGAAAACAGTGGGCCAGCCCGCCCAGCATGTCGAAATAGTTGGGAGCACCGATCACCAGCGCATCGGCCGCCACGATTTTGGCGCGTAGATCGGCCATATCGTCACGCACCTTGCAGATATTGTCCGGAACGCAGCCGAGACAGCCGATGCAGGGTCCGATCTTCAATCCGCTTAAAGAGACAAATTCCGTCTCCCCGCTGACGCCCTTCAGGACCTCCTGAACCAGGCCGTCAGTCGTCTGTCCGCTTCGCGGGCTGCAGGAAATTCCTAACACCTTCATAAATAACCTCCTGTTTGAGGAAAAGATTTGTCACTTCATTCTGTGCTGGACTACTTTGGAACAGGGTCCCGGCACTCGGCCATTTTCATGCTTACCGCCGTATAGGTTGAAACCAGGTAAGGCATCAGATAGGTCAGGGACAGTTTGAGATAGTCAATCTCCCCGAACGCCAGGGATGCAACCTTCTCTCCCTGATTGATCAGGTTGTAGAGGGTTCCGGCAACCAAGGACACCTTGAGTGAGCGTGCGATAATTGTCGGTTCGGTAACAGTCCGCATCTTCTCGACCAGACCAATATCCCCCGCCAATCTTTCAGACAAGGAGTCTGATTCAGTCAAGATCCACCTCAAGCGCGTCAAGAAACTTGTTGAAGGCGGTGAAAAGCTCCATGACGCCGAGGGCCTCGACAATCTCCGCATCGCTGACGCCGGTAGAGCGCAGTGAGGCAAAATCCGCTTCGGGAATGCGTGTCGGGTTGCTGTTAGCTTGGCGGGCGAAGCGGACCAGGGCCTTTTCCTTGGCGGAAAAATCGCTCCGGTCAAGATCTTCAACGATGTCGGCCACTTCTTCATCGGTCATACCGAGCGAGTGCAACGCCTTGGTATGCGAGGCCACGCAATAGGTGCAACTGTTGTCCCTGGAGACCAGCACGGCGAGGGTCTCCTTGACCTTGCGGCTTAGCGTCCCTTCCATCATCACAGCCTTGACCTTGTTCCAGTTGGCTTGCAGCAGGGGCGGATGGTGAGCCTGGGTCCTGAAGAGATTCGGCACTCGACCGAAAGCTCCTTCGATTTCCTGGAAGATGGCGGTAACATTCTGAGTCTGCGGTTCAACAGGAAGAATACGTGACATCGTGTGAGCTCCTTTTTTAAATTAAACCGGCCGGTTGGTCGATTTTGTTGGAAAAATTTTACCGGGACAACTTCAACAAGGTCTCTAGGGTGTCGAAGGCCTGGCGCAGAGGTCGTTCATCTTTGCGCAGCCGGGCCAGCATAATCCCTCCCTCCAGGGTTATCACGACTTGATTGGCCAGGGCCTCCGCCGGCAGGTCATCCCGCACCTGTCCGGTTTGTTGGGCGGCCAGGAGCACATCATGCAACCGATCGGCCATCTCTCGGAAGACCTGATCGGCAAGGCTTCCGAAACACTCCTTGCCATCGCCCATCTCCAAGGCAGTGTTGCCGAAGATGCAGCCACCGACAAAGCCGTGACGTCTATGGTAAGCCACAACGGCGTCTAAAAAATTATGTAGAGCCTCCCCAGGGGTTGGCCCCTGCAGCGATGCTGAAAAAAACTCCAGGAAACGCTCACGCGCTCGTTCGAGAACAGCCAGGCCCAATGCGTCCTTGCCAGGAAAGTGAAAGTAGAGACTTCCCTTCTTGATTCCCGTCGCTGCCACCAGATCGTTGACGCTGGTATTATGAAAACCCCGATGTCGAATAATCCGGGTGGCTTCGCTGATCAATTTTTCCCGGGTAGCTTCACCTTTGCTCGCCATGACTTGCCTCTCTCAAAAACCAAACGTTCGGTCAAGAATGTGGCAAAAAGAAAACCGTGTCAAGGTTTTTCCCTTGCTTCCCCCTGATAAGAACCTTCATGGCATATGTCGGGTCCTTAAGGCGCAAGCGACGAAAACGCCTTTTCTGTCTGCAACAAGAGGGCCTCCAGTGTCTGGTCGACATGTTCCAAAGAAATCTCTTCCGTCATGAGTATGTCTCCTTTAGGGCCTGTTTTCGGTTTTCAGTGACCCATCAGTTTGTCCAGCCCGCCGCTCGCATTCAGCGCGAACCGGTCGTCACAGCCACCTATCAACTCTCCGTCGACGAAAATCTCCGGCACAGTGGTGCGCCCGGACCGTTGGAACATCTCCTGTTCTTTGCTGGTATCGAGGGTCACGTCGTATTCGACAAAACGCTTCCTTTCTGTGTCAATAGCTCCTTGGCACGGTGACAATAGGGGCATAGTTCTTGGTGTAGATTTCGATCGTTTTCATGGCATTTTCCTCACTAAATTCGATGTCAGAATGTGCCGTTGTCTGCTACGCTTAGTTGAACAGCACCTCCTGAACCGGCAGATGCGGCCCTCCAGCACTTTCGATCACGATGGTGGGCCAGCATCGGCCGGGGTTGTTTAGCGACAGTATTCAAACCGCTCATCGAACTGTCAGTTGCACGAAAAACAGCTCGATTTGGTATTAAGACGATTTTCTTGCGGTTTCCTGGCTACGAGGCCTAGAACGGCGCCGTAGACCAGATGACCTATCAGACTGCCGGCCACCAGCAGTGGAGCCTGGGGAGCAAGAC
>JAVVDT010000141.1:0-6033 GCA_032250875.1 Desulfuromonadales bacterium
CTTCGTCGGCGGCTGGCTGGCAGATCGTCTTGGCGAGAAGCGCATCCTTCCCTACAGCATCGTTTTCTACATGGCAGGCCTGTTCCTGCTGCCCTTCACATACAACCAGGGAACGCTCTGTGCTGCGGGGATTCTATCCGGAATCGGCCACGGCCTGCTCTTCCCGCTGTTGAACACCATGGCGGTGCGTGATGAACCGACCGCAATCCGCGGTAAGGCTACCGGAATCTTTACCGGCGGAATCGATACAGGAATCTTTGCAGGATCGCTGACGTTAGGTTATATTGGCGACTGGTTCGGCCTGAATGTCCTGTTTGTCTGTGCGGGACTGAGCATGGCCGCCGCCCTGCTCTTTTTCCGGTTTCGCTATTCTCGTTCCACAGCATAGACTCAGCGGGTAGCATGAACGACATCAAAGGGTTTTTTGAAGGCACTGAATATCGCACCCCGGAGTGCAAAAGCAACGGCTTGTCACGACTGGCCCCCTCGCTCGTTTTTTACTGCAAGGCCATTGCGATCGTCTGGCACGCCAGCCGCAGGGTCAGGCACGGTGATTACGACTCCGTTGACTGGCATGATGACAGTGCCAGAACAGTTAAAGCCCTGGAGCAGGCCGGCTGCCGACTGCAGGTGACCGGCATGGAGCATCTCAAGGGGATTGACCGGCCGTGCATCTTCATCGGCAATCACATGAGCACCCTGGAGACCTTCGTGCTCCCCTCGCTGATCATGCCCCACGGCTTTGACCTGGCTTACGTAGTCAAGCGCAGCCTGATCGACTACCCGGTTTTCGGTGACATCGTCAAGGTTCGCGATCCTGTGGTCGTCGACCGGGTCAATCCGCGCGAGGATCTTAAAATGGTCATGGAAGAAGGTGCGCGTCGCCTTGAACAGGGGCGTTCACTGATTATTTTTCCGCAGCACACGCGAACGGTCGATTTCGACCCGAAACAATTCAACAGCATCGGCATCAAACTCGCCAAAAAAACCGGCGCAACCGTTGTGCCGATTGCCTTGCTGACCTGGGCCTGGTCGACCGGGAGACTGATTAAGGACTTCGGCCCCATCATTCCGTCGAGAACCATTCACTTCGCCTTCGGTGAAGCGATGCAAGTCAGCGGCAAGGGGCAGGAAGAGCAGCAGCGCATTGTCGATTTCATCCAAGAAAACCTGGAAGGATGGAAAGAGGCTGAGGGCTGAGGCTGGAAGCTGGGCTCCGCGTCTTGCGTTTCTCCCTTGACGCCCTGCCGACCCGTCACTATATTGTGCCTGCTGAAAACAACTCATAAGGAAACATCATGGCCAAAGATTACTACGCCGCCCTGGGTCTGGAAAAGACTGCCGGTGCCGACCAGATCAAAAAAGCTTACCGCAAGCTGGCGATGAAATTCCATCCGGACAAAAACCCCGATGACAAGCAGGCGGAAGAACGTTTCAAGGAGATCACCGAAGCTTACGCTGTGCTGTCTGATCCTGAGAAGAAACAGCAATACGACCAGTTCGGCGACACGGCTTTCCACCAGCGTTTTTCTCAGGAAGATATCTTCCGCAACGCCGACCTTGGCGACATTTTCCGTGAGTTTGGCTTTGGCGGCGGCGATGACGTTTTCAGCCAGATATTCGGCAGAGGTGCGACAGGCGCTAGACGACAACCTCGCCCGGTTAAGGGACCAGACTATCTGATGCGGATGACCATTCCGTTTCGCCAGGCCATCCTCGGTGGTGAACGCAGGGTCGACTTCGATCGCAACGGTCAGAATGAACATCTGCAGGTTCGCATTCCGCCGGGTGTCGAACCCGGACAGAAACTGCGTATCTCCGGGAAAGGGGGTGCCAGCACTTCCGGCGGGCCACCCGGCGACTTGATGATCGAGATCCAGATTACCGGCGATCCCCGTTTTCGCCGCGAGGGTAAAGATCTCTATACGAGTGTAGCCATCCCCTTTAGCGGAGCGTGTCTCGGCACCTCGGTGCTGGTGCAGACGTTGGAGGACGCCAAGCGCATCAAGGTGAAACCCGGCACACAAAACGGCAGCAAGATAAGACTCAAAGGGTTTGGGGTTCCGGGTCGTGCCGGACAACCGGCCGGAGATCTTTATGCTGTTATTGAAGTGCAAGTACCATTGGATTTGAGCGATGAGCAGAAAGAATTGCTGAAAACCTTGCAAGAATCCGGTCTGTAAGCCGGCTGAGCTCAGAAGATGGAGGCCAGGCGCGTATAAGCTTTATGCAGACGGGTTGTTTCCGAAAGCAGCATTCCCTGCAGGAGTTTGACGCCAATGCTCGGATGCAAGGTGATCAACCTGTCGAAATTCTCCTGGCTGATCAGAATCAGTCCGGTATCCTCCATGGCCCGGGCTGTGCTGTTTCTCGACCGCCTCACAACCGTGCAGCTGACCCCGATCGCGGCACCGCGGCTGAAGACCCCCACCACCACCTGCTTGCCGGGGAACTCCGTGTCCACCTTGAGTTGCACCCGGCCGGAGACGATAAAGGCGACATAGTCACAGGGATCTCCCGATTTCCAGACATTGTCTTCGGCTTTCACCCTGCGGCAGCTGAAATACGGGCTGACTTCCTCAAGTTCACCCTCTGCAAGAAAGCTGAAGAAACCGAGCTCCCGCTTCATCTCCCTGCAGAGTCGCTCGGAGCAGTCATCACCGAGGCAGGCATTTTCGTATGGCTGCAGAGGGTTCATCATTGGCTTGTCGTCTCTCCGGCTGACTGGCGCAGTTCCGCGATCTTCTCCTCCATGCGTTTAAACAGCCCTGAGAAGCCTTCCTTGCGCACAATCTCACCGTAACTGCTCCGATAGTTTCTGATCAGGCTGACCTCCTCGATCACGACATCATAGACAAACCAGTCATCGCCTTGCAGAACCAGACGGTAATCGATGGGGATATGGGTATTGCCACTGTGAACAGTCGTCGCGACGTCAGCTCGGTTCTCCTCAATCCGTTCGTCGCCGTAGCTGACACTTTCATCGCTGTAGGCCTCGATGCGGCCGATATAGCTCGCTTCGAGCAGTTCGGAGAAGAGTGACACGAAGCGCTGCTGTTCCGCTGTCGTGGCAGTCCTCCAATACTTGCCAAGAGTGCGCTGAGACATGATGGTAAAGTCGAAGCGGGCGCGAATCAGGCTGCTGAGCGTCTGCCGAAGCGGCTCGCCCTGAAGCTGTTTGTCGCGCAGCACATCGATCACCTGGTCCACCGTCGCCTTGACCTGCGCTTTTGGCGATTCCGCTGAATCTGCCGGAGACACCCAGAGCGACAAGCCGCAGGATATAAGAATAAGCAGTTTAATGTATCGCATAGTCAGGCCTCTTTCAGGTTCGTTGTCGGGACATCTACTTGTCGATCCTGGCTGCCCGGCTCTGCATATAAGCATTACGCACGAACAGATAAGGGTCAAGCGCCTCTTTCTTGATCGACTCGTAGGTGTCCCTGTCGAGCGACAGATGGTTGACTGTCTGGTAGACACGCGCGCCAATGATCTCGAGCTGTTTCATCTGCAGATAATAAGGCGACGACACCGGGTGCGTCAGTGAATCGGCCACGCTACCGACAGCATCGCGGGCATTCGATGGGCCCAGAATCGGCAAAACCAGATAGAAACCGGGTGACGTTCCGTAATGTCCAAGCGTCTGGCCGAAATCCTCGCCGTCGGCACTCTCTGGCTGTACAACCTTCAGATCAAAGAGCCCGGCCAGGCCAAAGGTCGAGTTGAACACAAAGTTAATCGATTCATCGGCCGCTTTGCGGCCTTTGAATTGCAGCAGGGCGTTGACAACCCTGACCGGGGTAGCAAGGTTCTGGAAGAAATTACTCGTTGATTCGCGCACCGGTTCCGGCAACACAGCCCGGTAGCCGCGCGCCACGGGTTTGAGAGCGTAGAAGTAGAGCTTGTCGTTGAACCAGAAGACCCCGCGATTGAACGGTTCAATCGGGTCCCAGACCACCAGCTCCTCTTCATCTTCATCCAGTTGCGTCCAATCCTGCTCAGTAGCCGACAGGCTGTCTGGCTTTGTCTCGCCTGCGTCGTTGGCCGCCCAGGTCTCACCGCAAACACCGAACAGCAGAACGAGCGTCAGGCTCAAGACCAGTTTATGAATATTCAACATCTTCCGTTCCTTTTCTCGGAAACCAGTTACAGTCTCATTACTTTTCAGTTCTACAACGTAAAAAACAGGTTTTGTTTGCCACCAAGGCACCAAGGCACAAAGAAGTACGTTTACAGGGGTAAAAATCGATCTTCTCTATCTTGGAATTTTGACTTTTGCATGAAGATACAAGTTCTTACTTCATGTCTTGGTGCCTTGGTGGCTAACCTTTGTTTTGTTATAAGTCCGTTAATTTTCAAAGATGTATTTGCTGACCAGTTCTTCCAGGTTGATCGCCGACTCCGTCTCAACGATCCGGTCACCATCGTTGAGCTCGACATCGGAACCACCGGGGGAGATGTCGATATAGCGATCACCGATAATTCCCGCCGTACGCACCGAAGCGATGCTGTCTTCCTGAAGGACGATGCCGTTGTCGATCTGCATTGTGACCACGGCCTCGTACCTGGCGGCATCAATACGAATATCTTCCACCTTACCGACCCGGACACCGGCGATTTCAATGATAGCGCCGTTCTTCAGGCCGGAAACCGAGCCGAAGCTGGCGGTAAGCTGGTAGGTTGGAGAACCGAACAGATTCACATCGCCGAGTCGCACGGACAGCCATGCGAAACAGACAAAGCCAATGACCACGAACAGGCCGACCACTATTTCAAGGTTGAATTTACGCATAAAAGTTGGCTTCCTCTTCGACGCTTAGATAAAGTTGGCCCATGGTCTCCTCAACAAACGCCCGGATCTGGGGCTGTTGCGACATCTGGAAATCCTCCGGGGACATGCACCCCTGGACCTGGCCTTCGGCAAGCAGGGCAACCTCATCGGCCAGTTTGAAAATCTTCGGCACATCGTGACTGACAATCACCGCCGTGTAACCGAGTTGCTGCTGGGTGCGATAAAACAGCCGGTAAAGTTCATTGCTCTTGTGCACATCCAGACCGGTGGTCGGTTCGTCGAAAAAGACCACCTTGGGATCGAGAATCAGGGCGCGCGCCAGCCCGACCCGTTTGCGCATGCCGCCACTCAGCTGGGCGGGAAACTTTTGTGAAGACTTCTCCACCCCCATCAGTGCGAGTTTCTCCATAACTTTATCATGGATCTCTTCATCACTCAGAGGAGTCCGTTCACGCAGCGGCAGGGCGACGTTGTCGTAGACACTCATGGAATCGAACAGCGCGGAGTTCTGGAAGAGCACGCCGAAGCTGCTGCGGATCTCATTGAGCTCGCGGCGCTTGAGCCGTCGCAGATCACGGCCAAAGACCTTGACCGTACCGCGGTCAGGGCTCATCAGACCGAGCATATGCTTGATGATCACGCTCTTGCCCTGGCCGCTGGCACCGACAATCACCAGGGTTCGTCCCTCATGCACAACCAGATCGACGCCACGCAGGACCATTTGCCGGCCAAAACGCTTTTTAACACCGGTCAGTTCAATGACGACCGAAGGTTTATCCTGTGCTTGTGAATTCATCGTCTCCATTATAACACCATGATCTGCATCACATCATCAGGGCACTGATCAGGTAATCCCAGACCAGAACGCTGACCGACGACAAAACGACTGCGTCAGTTGTGGTGCGGCTTACCCCTTCGGCTCCAAAGCCGCCGGAGCGTTCCAGGTGCAGGTAAAAACCCTTGCAGGCGGTAATCCAGACCAGCAACAGTCCGAACACCAGCGATTTCACCAGTCCCATTTCAATATCAGCCCAGACGACACTCGTGTACATCCCCTGGAAATAGGTTCCCGCATTGATGCCGAACAGGCCGACACCCACCAGGTAACCACCGAAGATGCCGATCACGTCGAAAAACGCTGTCAGCAACGGCAAAGCAATAATACCGGCTAGTATCTTCGGCGAAATCAGGTAACGGAACGGATCGATGGCCATGCACTCGAGAGCGTCGATCTGCTCCGA
>JAVVDT010000142.1:0-6017 GCA_032250875.1 Desulfuromonadales bacterium
CCATGGTTAACTCCCAGAGGCGGCTCACCGACCAGGCGCGAATTTCCTCCAGGGGAAGATTTGCGGTCCATTCGTCGAAACTTGCCTGATGCTCGGCGACAAGGTCGTCATGGTTTCGAAGCCTGGCGAGCTGAACGTTGTACGAGAGCGCCGCCCCATGCATCACCTCCGAGAACAGCCGTGCATGGGTCAGGAGTTCTTTATGCTGGTCGGAAAAGCGGCCGTAATCCGGATGTTCCCATGGGGCTTGGGTGTCGGCAGGCTCGCAGTGCAGCGCCAAGAAAGAGAGGAGGCTGTTGGGGCAAGCGACCTGGATGCGATCCCGAATAAACTCGCCTTCTTCCCGGGATAAAGCGAAGTTCACCGTTGACGGGAAATCTTCCGGAGGTGCTGGCAATCGAGGATGCCAACTGAGAGTGGCCATCCGCTGATCAACGTCGATGTCGTCTCCTCGTACCTTTGCGTCTTTCTCAATAGCCTTCAGGGCATTCCGGCGACGGTAAGTTTCGTCGATGCGCCTGTGATATTCGTCTTGCGAGAATGGCGTAATGCGTATTCCCCAGACACCGAGACCGGCCCAGTAGACGGAGCTGGGCAACCGTTTGAGCCTCTTTCCTGCGGTTTTTCCAAATGCGCCAGCCTGATCATCGGAATCCATCAATGGCTGAACCAGGTCCCTTTCTAGCTTGTCGGCCTGGATCGCAAAACTCTCCGCAGGTAGTCGCGTCTCTTCCAGGGAATGATAAATCCATGGCACGAAAAGCATGTAACGGAGGCGCGTCTGGATCGTGCTTGTTCCTGGGAATAACTGATCGGCAAAGCTGTCCCGCACGGAGCCGAGCCCAAGCTCGTCACGACTTTCCTTTTCCTGGAAAAGGGAAAGGATGCGAAGTGTGCGTTCCCTCGCTTTCGAGTCATGGTCAATCCATGCAAGGACGGAAGGCATCTCAGTCGTACTTCCCGGGCGTAATGCACCACATGAATGACTGTACATCAATCATGTCACGCGGGTTCATTTCCATGGCGACCAGCTCATCTTTGAGATACTTGGAAAAATCGAGCAGGCAGGAATAAGTCAGCCAATTCAGGTCGGACTTATAGTTCAGCTCGGCCTTGGTGAGTGCAGCGGCATGCTTGGTGACTTCAGGCTTGAGAAACATGTGTTCTTCGGGAAATGCGAGAAACGTAAAGTAGGTCATGGTGGTCCATTTTGCCGCCTCGATTTCTTCCAGGCATTCGGCGAAGGCTTCAAATCGCTTCCTGAATTCGTCATTGCCGTAAAGCAGGTCGAATAAGCGCTTGGCAAAAAGCTCGATGTGTTCGGTTGTTTTGAGGCCATCTTTGAGGCCCATCTTTTCGTTGGGGAAAATCAGGTTGGTCTTATTGGCTACCTGGAGAGCCCGTCGCACGATTTCATCGAAATTTCCGCTTTCGAGAAGTTCCCTGAAAGCCTGCTCGCTGAGCAATTCCAGCAAAAGCTCCCTGGCAGCCACTTTGTAATTACGTTCCTCGTTGAGATAACCGGCGTCCTCAAACCCATCAGGGAAAAGCTTCAGAAAATCCAACCGGGCGTCGGGGAGACTTCTGTGCCCTTTAACCGTGGCGCGTTCGAAAAAAGACGGATTGTCGAGTATCGGGTGTGCAGCTTCTTCACCTTCGATCTTTTCAAAATCGACATGGCTCAAAAGAATGGTCTTTTCCCCGGCATGGATGAAAAATATCCTGGCCTTTCTATCCGATGTGACCTCTAACACCTTCCCTATACCCCAATCGGGCATCTTGGGGTGTCGCACCTTATCTCCGGTTGCAATCATCGTTCAATCCTCCTTTGTCCTTTATCGCAGCATGCCGCTCGGTTCGCCCCATGAAGATAATCAATGTCTGCGCCAGAATATGTCACACCACAAATTGAGTGGCGCTTGCCGAACACGTATCAATCCCGCCCGAACCACCATCCCAGCAAGAAGGAAGCGGCCAAGGACCCTAATCCACACCCCTGCGAAGGCCGCAAACCAATTCTCTGATGGGCTGCGAGGCCATCAAGCCACGAGTTGAAACAATTCAATTCCTCCTCTGCATCAAGAGTAATCAGCGGTTCACCCAGAGAATCTCCGCTTTCGGCCTCTATGAGAGACTGAAGCGTCCGCAGCAGATCACGCATGGGCCGTTCGAGAACGGCCGAAAAAAGAGGCTGTCCCATTTCCAGGCCTCGTGGGAATGGCCGTTCCCAAAAGCACCGGTAACCCGATGACATACCGCTTGCTGCCTGAAGCAGATCATGAGTAGAGAGCCTTCCGGTAGTTTCCGTAAGCTCCCGAACGCTCTCAAAATATTCGTCGCAACTATCAAGCGCAGTCTGCAGATCGAAATGCGGCTCACCTTCAGGATTGGGACGTCTCGTCAAAGCGTCCTGCAGTGCCCTAATGACTGGAGCCAGTTCGTCGGCATCCAGCAAAAAATCAACTCTATTCATTTCTCACCCCGCTCAATCGGCAGTCCCGCATGTATTCTGCGGTCTTGGAGAATCGAACTATCCGCGCCGTCATTTCATCACCGGTCCGAATTCTTCATCAATTTCAAACAGATCAGGCGTCGAGCGATGGACGCCGATGCCGTGTTCCATCAGGAGCATCACAAGCTGTTCACCGTTCATCAGCGCGATGGGGGTCTTGTCGGACTGGGCGGCTTCCTTGACGGCTCCTGGGCTGAAGTCGCTGGTGGTGATGATCAGGCCTTGCTCGTGCGCTCCCAGGCTGCCGCGCACCTGCTGCACCACCGGAGCCTGGATGTTGTTCTTGAGCTTCCATTTCTTGACCTGGACGGCCATCTTGATGCGGACCACGTCACCGACCACCAGGGTGCCCCGGACATCGATGCCGCCGTCGCCGCTGAGCTTGGTCACCTCGACCATCTCGAAACCCATCTCTGCCAGCAACTGCGAGATGAGTTCCTCGAACTCGCCGGGTTTCATTGCCAGCAAGCGCTCACGTAGGACCTTGCGGACCTGGTGGTTGTGCTGCTCGATTTGGAACGCGAGACCGCGCCCCATCCATTGGCTCAGGCCCACATAGCCACGGCCGTGCTGAACGAAGCGGGGCCGCTCACCGCGCTTCTGCTGGCGTTTGATCTCGGTGATCACCTGGGCGTACATGGTGGCCTCGGGTGTTTTGCCGTTTGTCACCAGCCAGCCTTTTTGCAGAGCCTTCTCGGTTATTTCCTTGTAATGCATCGGCTTCTTGCCACCGAACTCCTCGAGCACCTTCTGAGCGCAATCGGTGAAGGAATTTACAGAAGGCGGTTTTGGAGCGTCCTCGGCGAACGCAGGAACCGGTTCAGCGCCGCTCGGTATTTCAACGGAATCCCGAAGCGCGAAGGTCTGAGGACCGACCTTTACAAAGGGTGACTTTTCTCCATTGCTCTTGATGTCGGAGTAGAGCCGGGCGCCGACGGTGGCATCTGGGGTCTTACCTTCGGATTGCCAAAGTCCGGCAGCCATGATCTGCTCGGCGATGTCCTTGGCGCGCAGCGCCGTTCGGGCCTGCTGTAAAACCTGAATGGCGGCCGTTTTAACGTCCATGGTGCCCCCTTTCTTCTTCTGCCAGTTTCGTCGTCATCGTCATGTCTTCAAATCAAACCGAAGAAACGCTCGAAGAACGCACCCAGCTTGTCCAACACCTTTTGCTTCTTCACCGCATGGCCGTTGTTTTTGTTGAACCTTGAAACCGGCGGCAGAATCTTCGTAATGGCGGTGCCGGTGGCAGGGATCGCGCCGTCCCGGAACGCGTTGTCAACAAACGCCTTCGTCTCGTCTACGTTGAGACCTTCATCCGCGATGATCCGGTCAAGTTCCTCCGCCTTTTTGGTCGTAATGAATGCGACCCATTCCGCATCGACCTTGGCTTTCGTGGAGACGGAATCCACAAACTGTTCGATGAGGTCTTTTTTGTTGCGCAAGCTGGGGCTGGCATTGATCGCACGTTCGATAGTCGCCCGAATTTCTTTGTCTTCGCCCGAACCTTTCTTCTTCAGGTACTTTTCGACCAGCATCAGGATGTAATCAACGTTGATCTCAACCTGCTTGATCAGCTCGATCTCGAACACCACATCGTCGTTGATCGACTCCTTTTCCGCTTCGGATGCGCTGCGGAATTCGGCATACAGGTTGAGATACAGGCTCTGGTAATCCTGGAAATCGCGCTGGCTCAAGATTTCGTTACCTGCGAAATCGTCGAATGCCGTGAGAATATTTTTCAGTCGCAAGATCGAACCAAAGAGCTTGATAAAGGCCTTCTGGGCCGCTTCGCCGCCGATGGCCTTGCCGAGCGGAAATCCACCCACCAGCTCGCCAACCCGTTTCTCGTACTCCTTGTAGTACTCGGCGTAGGGCTTGAGCAGCACAATGCCCTTGGCATCCTTGTTACCGAACAGGGCCAGGGCGTCGTTGGTTTCCTGTTCGAGATCGCGGAAGGATACAATGTTGCCGTAGGTCTTGACCGAATTTAGGATACGGTTGGTGCGCGAATAGGCTTGGATCAACCCGTGGGCACGCAGGTTCTTGTCCACCCACAGGGTGTTGAGCGTGGTGGCGTCGAAGCCGGTCAGGAACATATTGACCACGATCACCATATCCAGCTCGCGTTTTTTCAGACGCTGCGACAAGTCTTTGTAGTAGTTCTGAAACTTGTCGGCCGAGGTGTCGAAGCTGGTGCCGAACAGGGCGTTGTAGTCTTTGATTGCACCATCCAGAAAATCGCGCGAGCTTTGATCAAGCCCTTCGGTTTCGAATTCCTCCTCGCTCAGAAGTCCATCGACTTCTTCCTCGTTGGCGGCAAAGCTGAAGATCAGGCCCACCCTGAGACGCCGCGCGGGCGGCAGCTCTTTTTCTTGCGCGAAAAATTCGGCGTAATAGCGTTTGGCGGCATCGATACTGGCTGTGGCAAGCAGCGAATTGAACCCGACCAGACGCTTGCCATCATGGCGGTAGCTGGCACTGCGCTTGGTTTTCTGGTCGAAGTGCTCTCGGATATAGCTCACAACCTGCGTGATGCGTTCCGAGGCCAGCAGCGCCCGCTCCGTGTCGATGGCCGACACCTTTTTGTCCTTGATACTTGGGCGTGATTTGATCGTGTTGATGTAATCTATGCGGAAGGGCAGCACATTCTTGTCGTTGATGGCATCGACAATCGTGTAGGTGTGCAGTTTGTCGCCAAAGGCCTGCTCAGTGGTGCGTCTGAGCGGATTGCCGTGGCTCCCGGCGTTGTCGGCGAAGATCGGCGTACCGGTGAAGCCGAACAAGTGGTAGCGCTTGAAGACCCGGGTGATTTCGGCATGCATGTCGCCGAACTGGCTGCGATGGCATTCGTCGAAAATCACCACCACATGTGCATCATAGATCGGGTGTTTTTTATTCTTTGTCACGAAGCGGCTAAGCTTCTGGATCGTGGTAATGATGATGCGAGCGTGTGGGTTCTCCATCTGCCGCTGCAACACCGCCGTCGAAGTGTTGGAGTTGGCTGCACCTTTTTCAAACCGCTCGTATTCGCGCATGGTCTGATAATCCAGATCCTTACGATCTACCACAAACAGCACCTTGTCGATCTCCGGCAGGCCCCGCGCCAGTTGCGCCGCTTTGAAACTGGTCAACGTCTTACCGCTGCCGGTGGTGTGCCAGATGTAACCGCCTGCGCTTGCTTTGCCCAGCTGCCGGTGGGAGGTAGAGGTCGCGATGCGTTGCAGAATCTGTTCAGCCGCCACGATCTGATAGGGCCGCATCACCAGTAGCTTGCGGTCTACGTCGAACACGCAGTACCGGGTCAGGATGTTCAACAGCGTGTGCTTAGCGAAGAAGGTCTTGGTGAAGCCTGTCAGCTCGGTGATGGGATGGTTCTTCGCGTCGGCCCACCAACTTGTGAACGAAAAGCTGTTGGAGGTTTTCTGTCGCGAGCGTTTGCTTCGTTGTTCAGCCAGATGTCCGTCACGCACCGTGTTGCTGTAGTACTTGGTCAACGTGCCGTTGC
>JAVVDT010000143.1:0-5924 GCA_032250875.1 Desulfuromonadales bacterium
CACTCCTTATGGCAACCCGGATCCGATCTTCGATATTTCAAAACTGGCCATCGGCGCCGGTGCCACTTTCGTGGCGCGCACGACCGCTGCCCATCCCCGCGAAATCGACAAGTTGATCGTCCAGGGGATCCAGCATAAGGGCATGGCGATTATTGAGGTTCTGGACGACTGTCCGACCACTTACGGTCGCCGCAACAAGTTCCGCTCCGTTATCGACATGATGAAGTATCTCAAGGCCAGTGCTGTTCCCGCCAAGGCGGCATCCAAAATGACCGCTGAACAGCTCGAAGGCAAGTTCCTGACAGGGATACTGTTTCAGGATACGGAGAAACCTGAATACTGCGCACAATATGCAGATGTCATCAAAAAGGCGCAAAGCGCCTGATCACCACGAAAAGGAGAAAGAACCATGGCTGAACGTTATGAGCTTCGCTTTTCCGGTGCGGGTGGTCAGGGCCTGATCACTGCCGGAATCATCCTCGCAGAGGCTGCATCAATCATCGAAGGCAAAAATGCCGTACAATCTCAGAGCTATGGCCCTGAAGCCCGCGGTGGCGCTTCCAAGTCCGAGGTCATCATCTCCGATGCGCCGATCGACTATCCGAAAGCAACCATCGTCGATGCCTGCCTCGCCATGACCCAGGAAGCTGCCGACAAGTACGCGAACGGCATCAAAGAAGGTGGCATCCTGCTACTCGACGCTGACTTTGTACAGCGCGCTCCAGAAGGTAACTTTACGGTTTACCGTCTGCCGATCACGCGTCTGGCCAAGGAAGATATCGGTCGCGAAATTGTCGCCAACGTCGTTGCTCTCGGTGCGGTGATCGGCCTGACTGGTGTCGTATCCAAAGACGCCGGTGAACAGGCTGTGTTGCGCAAAGTACCGGAAGCCTTCAAGGATCTGAACAAGAAAGCCTACAACCTGGGCTACTCAAAAGGCAAGGAACTGACAAGCTAAACATCATACAAGGCTTGACAGAACAAAGCCCGGCAGATTTTTCTGCCGGGCTTTGTTCTTGAGCATTATGGCGAAGACATAAATACGTATAGACCCTCTGTGCTCTTGGTGGTATGCAGTCAATCGTTGATTCCGGATTAGCCCTCTTCTTCACGAAGAATCTGCTCAGCCATGGTTACTGCTTCCGGTGTACCAATAAACACCGGCGCACACAAGTCGACGCCATCCGGCTCGATGTCAAGGATTCTCCGCCGACCATCCGAGGCCGCACCGCCGGCCTGCTCAATCAGATAAGCCATCGGATTCAGTTCAAAGAGCAGGCGTAATTTGCCTTGCGGTGCATCGGTCAAATGCGGGTACAAAAAAATCCCGCCTCGTTTAATCAGCACCTGATTAATATCAGGGACAAAACCACCTGAATATCGCAGTTTGGTGCCGTTTTCTTCAAGCTTACGGACAAACTTTTCCGTTCCCGGGGTGTATTTGCTGCGCAAGCCACCGGGCGAATAGACTTTGGCAGGTCCGGCCATACGCATGTTCTCATAGTTAAGAGTGTACTCCATCAGGCTGTTCATACCGAATTCATGAACGCCTTTACCGGTGGAATACACCAGCGTAGTGCGGGGACCATAGAGAATGTACATTGCCGCCACCTGATTACATCCGGATTGCAACAGATTCCTGCCCTTATAAATGGAAATGATTGTGCCCACCGCCAGGTTAACATCAACCAGCGAGGAACCGTCGAGCGGGTCGAAGGCCACTGAAAATTTATCATCATTGTCGGGATCAATCGCGACAATCTCGCTGGTCTCTTCCGAAACAAGATTAGCGACCACACCGGAATGGCGCAGACGTTTGATAATGATCCGATCGGACAGAACGTCAAGGGCCAGCTGCTTTTCACCGTAGAGGTTCGAGGTCCCGGCCATGCCCAGCTCCCCGGTGCGGATTGCATGAATAATGTATTTTGACGCATCAGCGATTTCACAGATCAAGCGGGTCAGATCCCGATCTTCATCACACTCGCGAAGATGGCGACGCAGATCTATCTGCAGTGGTGTTGTATCAGTAACTGTAGCTGTCATCTCTCTCTCCTTTTATCCCATCTGATTTTAGTAAATACGTAACTTTAGACCAAATCCGCTGAAGGGGCAACTCGAGCATGCACCATAGACCATTTCTTGACGGTCTATGTAAAAATGATACTATCAATAAGTAAGAATAATATTACATTAGCGAACAGGAGAGAACCATGACTGATCAGGAAAAAACACCGGACCAACCTACTTCTGATATCGAAACACCAGAGGAAGACCATGAAAAGCAACATCCTGAACAGCACGATCGATTAAAAGAAACGACGGAAAAGATCTGGGGTGGCACCAAGCACGTCTGGAGCACGGCATCGTTCAAAGCGAACCAGTACAAAAAACTGGTTCAAAAGAAAATTGACCAATCGGCAATACATAAAAAGATCCATGTGGCGCATGGCGAATTGGGAAAACTGATAGACGATTTGCGTGAGTCTGAAGAACAGGATATTTTAAACATGTTTGAAGTTAGGGAAGCATTGAAGAGAATTGACGAACTGAAAGCCGAAGCCGTGGCCATTGAAGAAGAAGTAGAACGGATCAGAGTTGAGGAACCGCCCCAGGAACACTCTCGCGAAGAGGAGCGGGAACAAGAGAAATCCCAATAAAGATCATTGAGTCAAGCTGGCCTGCCATTCCGTGAGGATGGCAGGCCAATCCAATCCGTAATCCCGGTAAGTGCCGGCAATGGCTGTCTGCCACTCCTGCCGTTGTCCAAGCCTTTCCAGCAGTTCCTTGATTTTATGCCAACCGAATCTATCGACCAGAAAAACCACCAGCGAGTAACTCTGTTCGTAGGCCAGAGGAACATTGTCATCAGCAAGACCTGTAAAAGGCACGGCAAGATCATGCCAAGGGATCAATCTGTTTTCCTTTGTGGCCTTTTGCAATTGCCTTAATGATAAAGAGTGGACACGCCGTCCCGCCAATTCTGCCAAGCCCTCATTGAGCCAGACAGGTATATGCTGTTTTACCAGAAAGCGTAACAGTACATGCATATATTCGTGATAAAGCAGTGCTGCCAGTTGTTCTGTCATCTCGGACATGCCACCAAGCGGCAGGCGAATCTTGCCGTCATATAAGGCGCCGGCCCAATCCGGAGAGTTGGTTACCGCGGAGAAATCGTTATGCGAGTAGAGCAGCACCGGCACTCTGACGTCAGGATAGTACGCCAGATCAGAGCCTAGTTCTGTGAATGCGTCTTCCAGAGTTTCGAGGATGGCCGTAGCCAGGGTATCACTCTGACCACCGTCAACGAAAGACAGCTGAAAATGACCGCGAACTTGCTGCCGCATCTCCTGCTCAACTTGCCATTCACGAAGGACTTTCTCTCGAAAGCTTGTAATTTCAGAGCCACCGCCCTGTTCAATTGAGCTGGTCAAAGCATCCAGAGCTTCGGCCATACGACCATCGGCATAGTAGGATTTTCCCAGAAGATGATATATCTCAGCATTGTGCGGAGCGATACCAAGCGCCTGATCGAGCAGTGAGACCGCTTCAGCGTAACGACCTTGTCTGAACAGGGTCATTGCCTCACCCTGCCACAGGTGCATATCACCCTCATTATATCGACGGCCTTCCATAAAAGCCTCGCGAGCTTTTGAAAAGTCCCCGGATGAAAGCAGTTGATAGCCTCTGCCTAAATAAGCGATGCCAAGCAGATTTGAGATCTGACCGGGATTAAGGAGGCTTGTTTCAAGATCGTGCAAAAGATCGAGTGCCTGGGTATATTCTTTCTGCTGGAGAAGATGAACAGCTTCCTCAATCTTTTGATTCGTCGAGGCGGTACTCGTAGCCGGCATCACAAGCATTAGAAACAGCAGGAGCAGACAAGTGCCGGAGCTGAAGCGATATGCCCCTTCACGCTGGTAAAACTTCATCAACTCAGGCAGGCTCATCATGAGGCCGACATCCCGGCTGCAGAATGGCCTGCATCTCTGCGTGTAGCAGACGGTTGCTGGCCAGACACTCTAGTGAATCAAGAGTCATGGGTCGGCCATCGAAATCACTCACATATCCACCGGCTTCTTTGATCAAGAGAACCCCGGCCGCAAGATCCCAAGGCTTAAGATACATCTCCCAAAAACCGTCAAAACGTCCGGCTGCCACACAGGACAGGTCAAGGCTGGCCGCCCCGGGTCGACGACAAGCCTGGGCCTCTTTCTGGAATCGTGTGAAATAATCGTAGTTGTTCGCCTTGCATCTCTTGTGATTGTAAGCGAATCCCGTCGCCACCAGCGAACGCTCGAGCGTGCTGATTGCGGAGACCTGCAGAGGGCGCTCATTCAGAAACGCACCAGCACCACGTTCCGCAAAAAAGAGTTCGCCAACATAGGGGTTATAAACAGCGCCAAGTTCCAATCGACCTTTAATCTCCAATGCGACCGATACGGCAAACCAGGGGAAACCGTGGGCATAGTTCGTCGTACCGTCGAGTGGATCAATGATCCAGCGATAATCGGAGCCCAGGCAACCATAGTCAGCCTCTTCCGCCAGAATATCGTGATCCGGAAACCGCTCACGAATCCGGGTCACAATCAGAGCTTCTGATTGACGGTCTGCCTCGGTTACCAGGTCATATTTGCCTTTAAACTCTACCCGGATGCCGCTTTTGAACTTTTCCATGAGCAATGTTCCCGCTTCAAGTACGGCATGAAGAAGTAAATCTTTCATCGCAAAAGCCTCTTATTGTTCCTTTTCGTGGTTCATCGTCTGATCATATTTGACCAGGCCTTCTTCCTCACACCACAGACGGGTTGCACCGATCACTGCGAGAGGGATGCAGAAGAGTTGCAAAAACGGGATCGACAGAAGGGCCAGAACGCCGGACGAAAAGCCAAGCATGAGAAATTTTCGTGAGAAAATATAATTTTTCTGCGCACGAAAAAATTGATGTTTACGCACGAAAACAAAGCTCAGGTATTCGAAACAGAGGAAGAAGAGCGTCAAGCTGACTGCTAAAAGCGTGTAGATGCTGTTACCGATTCCGGGTATCAGGTTGAGCGGCAGAATAAACACCATGACGATAACAAACATCCCCATCTTTTTAGCTTCCATCAACATCGTCTTTAAGGCATCACGGAAGAAGCTTCTTAGAGAAAAAGGTTCCTCGTTGACGTTGCCGCTTAAAACCTCTTCTGTGCGTTCCGACAATAGATCGTTGAATGGTGATGCCAGGAGATTACCCACTACCGTAAAACTGAAAAAGACCAGAACCGCAGTCAGCAGCACTGCAATAATCCAGATAAGCCAGTAAACCGCAGACCAGTACCAGGCTTCTCCCTGGGGGATATAACCGACAACGGTACTACCGAAAAAATCCAGGCCAAGATACACGGCACCCGAGAACACAACGGCATTGATCAAAAAAGGGATCAGGATGTATTGAATGAGACGGGGATTGCTACGCAAAATTCTGACGCTGCGAAACGGTGTAAAAAAACCTCTGGAGAAATTGACCATAAAATTCCTTTTCACCGGCACAGACATAGATTCGTCCTCACTCTAATCTTTATAAATCTGATCCCGAAGCTCTGAAATAGGCAACAGGAAACTTCCAGTTTCTAGTACAAACTATCATATCTCCGCTCAGACAGCCGAGGTTGTTTTTGCCAGTGCGAGCGATAATCGATCAGCAGCAGCCCAGATCCGATTTCGTTTCAGAGTGCATGGAGTTGACATCTGACCCTGAGTCGCGGTAGAAGCCTTACCTGTAAACTACAGTCAGTCAAATGGTGTCCATCTTACCGGAGAGTAGCCATGAAAGATTCATCTGAGAAGATGCTTTTTGATTTCAGCGATGCACAAGTTGTCAATAACTGGCAAGCTGTTGATGACCGTATCATGGGTGGCTATTCGCAAAGCATGCCGAC
>JAVVDT010000144.1:0-5898 GCA_032250875.1 Desulfuromonadales bacterium
CCGTCAGGTTTGCTGACATCCTGCTTGGCATGGCAGCCGTAGCACTCCATCTTCTCCATGTGGGCGGGGATCGCCACCATGGCCGCGTGCCCATCCGAAAAGAACTCGGCGTCCTTGATCTGAGGGACCTGGTGCTCTTTTCCTGTGATCTTGGCGGTCAGAACGATGGAACCGTCTTCGTTTTTCTTCAGGTTGTCGAAGGGGTTGCCCCAGGAGGTCCTGAGCACGGAGCGTTTCTGCCAGGAAAGATCGAGGCGGACCACGTCGCCGAACTCGAAGTCGTTGGCTTCGGTGTTGAAGCGGTAGGAGAGAGCGGCGTCGAACTGCCGCTCCAGGCTCTGCAAGGTGGCGACGGCGCCGAAGAAAGGATCCCAGGAGCCGGAGCCGAGCTGCAGCGGCAGCGGCAGCGGCAGGCGGCAGGCGGCCTAGGGAATCGCTCTCGTCATCCTCTCCGGTCGGCGTCTTGATGCCCGCAAAGGGGGCCAGGCGAAAGGTCCGCCCGGGCCGGTCCCGCTGGAAGGCGGTGTAGCGGGCCAGGACGGTGACATCCCCCAGCCCGGAGACGTCGCGGGTGCGCCTGCCCACGTGCTTGTGGGCTTCACCCGAGATCTCGACTGTGGCGCTCGAATGTGCCAGGGCTTGCAGCCGGTCGCGAAGAGAGTCCGGCATGTTGACGAGACGGAAGACCTGGTCGGTGCCCCTGATCCGCAGAAGCAGACCCTCCCCCTTTTCCCCGTTCGACACCGTGCCGACGGCGGTGATCTTCAGTGCTCCCGGGGTGAATCCCGATGCCTTGACGGCGGCGTTGATTTGTTTGAGGTCGAGGGACTTCCCCTCCCCGGCGACCAGGGTGGCGGTACCCCCGGCCATGTCCACCGTCACTTTCGCCACGCCCGGCACGTCTTTGAGCTTCTTTTCCACGCCGAAGGCGCAGAAGGGACAGGACATCCCTTCCACCGCGACCTGCGCCCGCGTGACTTCGGCCTGCCCGGGGACCGGCAGGATAGAGAGCGACATCAGCAGGATCAGAATCGACATCAGGGTTCGTCGCAGCATTTTGGGTTCTCCTTTTTCGCACCGGCTCCCCCTCGGAAAAGGGGCCTGAACCTTCGGGATTATGTGGTGCCTTTTGCCATGCCGCGGGCTGTCTTGTTTCAGTAGGCCACGTACACATCCCGATTGGCGAGGAGTTCGAGCATCTTCTCCAATCCGACAGGGGTAACCGCCGGTTCGATTTCATCCTCGCCGATCTTGTAGAGGAGCATCATCGTCCGGTTGGCGTAGAGTTCGACCCCTTTTTTCCCCAGTAGACGGATGTATTCCCCGTAATCATGAGGCACGGACTCCAGGGGAACGCCGAGTTGCTCCGTCAGCGATTGCCGCTCCCGCTCGGGCAGCGCCGCCTTGTCGAGCGGCGTCTTGTCGCCGCCGAAGAGTCCACCCTTCTTCAGGGCCGTCACGCCGCTGGCGTCGAAGAGGATGACGACCTTGTACCCTTTCTGCAGTGCCGTCCAGGCCACATTCGGCACGGCGCAGATCTGGGCGTCGTCAATCTTCAGGGAGGTCTTGGCGTGGATCAGGAATGTTTTGCCGTCGCCAATACCGGCAAAGGCGGGGGCGGCAAGCAGAATCAATCCGGTCATCAGTAACAGCATCCGTTTCATCATGATCTCCTTTTCGAGTTGAGGTTCATCCTACGGTTGTGTTGCCTGCCATTTCCGATAGGAACGTATGGTGATGACAATCAGAATGAGCAGGGTCGGCAGCAGCACCCAATCGAGGTACGGGGTGAAGGCGGCCAGGCCGACCGCCGTCAGCAGCACAACCAGCACCGGGGTGAAGCAGCAGAGGGCGACCACGCCTGTTCCTACCAGCGCGGCGATGAAGCGCTTGCGGTACGGTTTTTCTGGTTTTCTCATCATCTCTGCTCCCTATTCCACACAACAACTCATGGTGGTGACGTCGCGGCGAAAGGCCTGGGCGGCGATCTTGATCGCCTCGCTGTAGGTCGGAAAGACGTGAACGGTATCGATCAGATCGTCCACGGTGAGGCCAAACTTGACCGCCAGAACGGCCTCGTGGATCATCTCCGAGGCATTGGGAGCCAGGATGTGGACCCCCATTACCTGTCCCGTTTCATGATGGGCGACCATCTTCAAAAGCCCCCGCGTATCCATGACCGCCACGGCGCGGGGAATCCGATCCATGGAGATCGTTCGGCAGGAACAGGTGCCGTGAATATTCATGTACTGCGCTTCAGTCATACCGACGCTGGCCACCTCCGGGTCGGTGAACACGGCGTAGGGGACGCTGTGGAGATCGAAGTTTTTTCCCGCGTCGGCAAAGGCGTTCTCCACGGCGATTTTCCCTTCCCTGGCCGCGACCGTCTCCAGTTGTTTGCGGCCGGTGACGTCGCCGGCTGCATAGATATGCGGTACGCTGGTCTGCAGATGTTCATTCACCGCGATCCGCTCACCCTGTTCGGTGGCGATGCCGGCCTGCTCCAGACCAAGACCGTCGATATTGCCGCGAACGCCGGTGGCGACCATGATCTCTTCGGCTTCCAGCCGGCGCTCCCCCGTGGGTGTGGTCAGGGTCACCTGCTTGCCGTCCTGAATATTACCGATCTCCCGTACTCCGGCTTCGGTGACGATCTCGATCCCTTCCGCTTCCAGGTAGTTTCGCAGGGCGACGGAAATTTCTTTTTCCTGGATGCGAAGAATGCGCGGCGCCCGCGCCACCAGGGTCACCCGGGTGCCCATGCGGCTGAAGATCTGGGCGAATTCCAGGGCGAGAAATCCGGCGCCGAAGATGAGCAGCGACGCCGGAAGGCGCTGTAGCGCCAGGGCCTCGATGTGGGTCAGGTAGCCGGTTTCCGCCAGGCCTTTAAAGGGTGGAATTTTGGTGGAACTGCCGGTGGCGATCAGGATCTTGTCGCCGGTCAGCCTTTCCCCGGCGGCCTCGACCGTGTGGGGATCGATCAGTTTGCCGCGCCCTTCCAGATAATCGACCTGCCGGAAGCTGTGCAGAACCTTCTGGTAGTTCTGTTGCCGCAGCGCGGTGACCAGGGCGTCCTTTTCGGCCATGGCCCGGGAGAAATCGAAGGACGGAGCGGTCGCTCCGACACTGGCGAAATTCGGGTGGGCGGGGTGATGCCGTTCCTTGCCCAGCGCCAGCAGGTGTTTGCTCGGCACGCAGCCGACATTGACGCAGGTGCCGCCCAGCGGCAGGCCGGCATTGATGATGACCGTGCGCAGGTTGCGGCGGTCCGCTTCGGTCGCGGCGGCGAAGGCTGCCGCGCCGCCGCCGAGGATGACCAGATCATAGTTTGAAGTCATCTTCATCTCCTCCAAAAAGTTATCAACGGTCGCGGTCAAACGATTTCTACTGCATGACAGGCCATGGCCCCGCCTTCCACCGGACAGATCTTATGGCAGTGGCAGTCACCCAGGCAGGTTCCCGGGTTCACAATAACAGCTTTTTGGCTCCCCTCAACCTCCCGCATCTCATAGCATTCCCCCGCGCATACCTTAACGCACAGACCGCAACCGATGCATTTCGCAGGATCGACACTCCGGACGTACATCGGCGTCCAAGGGGCACCGTCCTGGCGGCGGAAGGTGAGGTACCTTTTTGCGGTCTTCTCTTCACCGCACGTTTTGGACGAACAACAGTCGGCCATGATTGAAAACTCCTCTCGGTCAATTCGTTTCTCAGTGGGCTTCCGTTGTGGGCGGAACATTGGCTCGATAGCCTGTATTGTTGACGGCTTCAACCAGTTGCTGCGGCGTCACTTTCTCGGGATCGTAAAGGACCCTGGCTCTGCGGTCCTCATAACTGACATCGACCTGCTCAACGCCGTCCAGGCGGCTCAGAGCACCCTTGACCGCGAACGTGCAAGCGGCGCAGGTCAGCCCGTCAAGAGCCAGATGGGCGGTGCTGCTTTCCGCCGCCCGGGCGGATGAAACACCGCATGTGCCGGAACAACCGCAGGAGGTCGGCAGGGCAGCGGGCGCGACGATCAGACCGCCCAGGAGGAGCGGAATCGCGGAGAGTTGCAAGATTTTCTTCATGAGGCGCGTATCTCCTTTCAGTCGAGCAGAGTCAGCAGAATCTGCGGGAAAAACAGCATGGTCAGAGCAAACAGGGTGGCGATCCAAAGCATGGTCTTCTGGAATCTCTTCCGGCCGTTGGTGCAGCAGGCACCCTCTGCTTCGCAGCCGGCGGCCTTCGGTTTGCGATAGGTCAGATAGAAAGCCAGGCCGAGAAACAAAAAGGTCAGGACCATCATGTAGGGGCGGTAGGGCTCAAGGGTGGTCAGCGCACCGGCGCTGCCGAGGCCGAGAAAGACCAGCAGCAGCGGACCGATGCAGCAGGCCGAGGCAAGAAACCCGGTTATCATTGCGCCGGCCAAACCGATTCCGATGAGCTTTTTCCCTCCTTGGGAGGCGACTTCCTTTGATTCCATGACTGGATCTCCTTTATGTCTGTTAATTTGATAATTCGTCCTGCAAAAGAGGAACGAAAAATTGCGCTGCGATACTGACCGCTTCGCGAAGGTCGAAGAGCTCCCTGTCTCCGGGGGCGGCCTGCTGCCAAATCATGGCGGCATCGAGGTCTTTCAGAAAAACCATCTCCCGGCACAGGCTGTGAGCGGCGCAGGTCGTGGCCTGCCGCCAGTGGATGCCGAGCAGCAGATCCTTTGAAGGCTTCATCTCCAGCATGTCGAGGCTCCGCTGGCGGAGATGGATCGGCTCGTTGCTCACTGCGCAACGTGAATCGATCCGCACCTCCAGTTCGAACATCGGGCCGACCGCCAGGGCATCAAGGGCGCACATGGCGTGCATCCGGTGGCCGTTGACCTCCAGGCGGTGGGGCGTCCTTTCCATGGTGAACGGGTAGGCGCCGGACACCTCGCCGCGCTCATCCAGCACCACCAGATCGTTATCGCGCAGGCGGGACAGAATGTCGTCGGGATCGACTGCGTCCGGCGACCGGGCGATTTCCATCCTTGCAAGGGGCCGACCCCGCTCCACGAAGGAGCGCAGGATCGCCCGGTGCAGTTCCGCTTCTGCCTGTGAAAGCCCCTGCTGTCGCTTCTTCAAGGGCAGCAAGCCGTGCAAACGATAAAGGGTTTCGGCCGTATTCATGTTCCTTGCTCCCTCAAGGGGTCCTCGGCAAGGGTCTCCAGGATGGGACAGACGCCATCCCGGCTGCCGCATTCATCGACCAATGCCTGCAGGGCCGACTTCATTTTTTCCAGGTCGGCGATTCGGGCCTCCATATCGGCGATTTTGATCGTGGCCCTCTCCCGGATTTCTTCGCAACTGGTCTGCGTATCGAAATAGAAACCGAGCAGTTCGCGAATCTCCCGGAGAGAAAATCCGATTTCCTTGGCCCGGCGAATGAAGCGGATTTTGCGGACCGTTTCCGGAGGGTAGCGACGGAATCTATTATCAGTTTTCGGCGGTTGCTCGATAAGCCCCTGGCGCTCGTAAAAGCGGATCGTTTCAACGCCGACGCCGGAGAGCTTTGCGGTCTGGCCGATGGTCGGATGGGTCATGGGCCGTCCTCCTGCTTAAAAGCTTAATTGCCGTACCATGGTACGGTGTCAAGGGTATTATCTTCTCGGATGATGAGTGAGAGTTGGGGCAAAGCCCATTCTCTGCCGCCATGGGGCGAATCGTTACCGTCTTGCCCAAAAAAACAATCGGAAACTGAAATCCTCCTTACATTAAATAGAGCCCGTCCCATTCAAAGCAAACACTCTATCCATCCGGTCTAGCGGGACAAAATAATCCACTAAAGGAGGCGTTTTTGCCTCCTTTAGTGGAAACAGATGCCTTATAATCTTGTCACTACACGAGAGAAAAGGCGTCCTATGAAAAGTATCGCATT
>JAVVDT010000145.1:0-5898 GCA_032250875.1 Desulfuromonadales bacterium
GATCGAGGGGATGATATGCCGATGCAAAGTTCAGAATTCAAGATTGTGAATCGTTTGGGACTGCATGCCCGGGCTGCCGCTCAACTGGTTCAGACATCCAACCGCTTTCTGTCCGACGTGACGGTGGAAAAGGATGGTGATGAAGTCAATGGCAAGAGCATTATGGGTTTATTGATGCTGGCGGCCCCTCAAGGGTCAATCATACGCGTGAGGGTGTCTGGCGAGGATGCTGAAGAAGCAATGAAGGCAATAGGGAATTTGATCAATGACGGCTTCGGTGAAGATTGATATAGCCGAGGATACGATCCTCGTCGGCATCGCTGCATCTCCGGGGATTGTCATCTCCAGGAGCCATCTGGTCAATCGCGACAGAATGACTGCCATTGAACGCAGGATTCTCCCGGCAGAGATCGATCCCGAGACAGCGGCGTTTAGGGATGCGGTTGCGAAGTCTAAAGCCCAATTGCTTGAAGTTAAAGATCAGGCCGGCAGCAAGGAGCTGTTTGATCACCTCTATGTAATCGATACGCATTTAATGATTCTTGACGATGAGATGTTGATCGGCGAGACAGTTCGGTTGATTCGTGACGAACTGATCAATGCGGAGGGTGCTCTAAATCGGGTGTTGCGTAAACTGCGGCAGATGTTTGACCGGATCAGTGACGAATATCTGCGGGAACGACGCTCGGATATCGACTCGGTCGGCGACCGTTTGATGCGCAATCTGCTTGGTGAAAGCCATGAATCGCTGGCTGACGTCAAGGAACAGGTGATTGTCGTTGCTCACGACCTATCACCCACAGATACCGTGCAGATGGATAGATCAAAGGTCATCGGGTTTGTGACCGATATCGGTGGTCGCACCTCACACACCGCAATCCTGGCGCGCTCGCTCGGCATACCTGCGGTGGTCGGATTGGAAACAGTGACCTCGCTGGTGCCAGATGATACGCCGATGATTATAGACGGCAGCACTGGCACTGTCATCCTCAAGCCGTCTACAGAGACTTTTCGTGAGTATTTAATCAAGAAGCAGCACTACGACTACCTGGAATCTGAGCTAACCCAGTATCGCAGTCTGCCGGCCGTAACCAAAGACGGCTACTCTCTGGCTCTGCGCAGCAACATCGATTTTGTCGAAGAGATCTCTTCTGCACGGGAGCAGGGCGCACAAGGTATCGGATTGTTCCGTACCGAATTTCTCTACATGTCAGCAGAAGGACCGCCTTCAGAAGATGAGCAGTTTGCCATCTATCGTGCAGCAGTAGAGCAAATGGCACCATTCCCGGTCACCATTAGAACCCTTGATGTCGGTGGCGATAAATTTGTCCCGGAGTTGAATCTCGTCGATGAGGTCAACCCGGCCATGGGGCTGCGTGCCATACGTTTTTCACTCAAAGAAATCAATCTGTTTAAAACCCAGCTGCGAGCAATTCTCAGGGCTGCGGTGTTCGGACCGATTCGTATCATGTTCCCGATGATCTCGGGCGTTGCAGAAGTACGAGATTGTAAACAGTTTATCGAGCGAGAACGTCAGGAACTGGCCTCGAAAGGCATTGCCTGTGGTGAAAATATCGAGATTGGTATTATGATCGAGACCCCGGCTGCTGTTCTGATCGCAGATTTGCTGGCAAAAGAAGTTGATTTTTTCTCGGTCGGCACCAACGATTTGATACAATACTGTTTGGCGATTGATCGTGGCAATGAACATGTCGCCTATCTCTATGAGCCGACGCATCCGGCGGTGCTGCAAGCTTTGCATCGAGTGTGTCGTGCTGCCGAGGCTGCTGGCATAGAAGTCGGTATGTGTGGTGAAATGGCTGGCGAGGACTTATATTCGCTGGTCCTGATTGCGTTTGGTTTCCGGGAGCTGTCTATGAATGCGATGAACATTTCGCGAGTCAAGCGCATTGTTCGCCAGATCAAAATACCCGAGGCCAAACAGATTCTTGATCACCTTTTGACTTTATCGACGGCCGCGGAAGTCACTGCCGTTCTCGAAAAGGAAATGAACCAGCGATACCCGCAAATTTTTTCTCAAAGACATATTTAGGAACCTGTCGAAAAGTATTCATGTCCCGTTATTTCATTGTGATCGCCGGCATCCATGGTCAAAAAACTTGACAGTGCCATTGCAAACGATTAACGTTTCGGCTCTTAATAAAGATTTTCAAGGAGTATGAATTTATGGCTATGACTGATTTTATGTTTACTTCCGAGTCGGTTTCAGAGGGGCATCCAGACAAGGTTGCCGACCAGATCTCCGACGCTATTCTTGATGCAATCATTACCCTGGATCCGCAGGCGAGGGTGGCCTGCGAAACCCTGGTAACAACCGGTATGGCTATGATTGCCGGCGAGATCACCACGACTGCATATGTTGATATGCCGGTTATCGTTCGTGAAACCATCAAGGAGATCGGCTACGATGACTCCTCCATGGGTTTTGACTATGAAACCTGTGCGGTATTGACGTCGATCGATCGTCAGTCTCCCGACATCTCCCAGGGGGTGACTGAAGGCGAAGGGCTGTTTGCGGAGCAGGGTGCCGGTGATCAGGGGTTGATGTTCGGTTATGCCTGCAACGAAACGCCCGAATTGATGCCGATGCCGATTACCTTTGCCCATAAGTTGACCAAGCGCCTTGCTGATGTGCGCAAGAGTGGACTGCTGCCATTTCTGCGGCCTGACAGCAAATCTCAGGTCTCGATCCAGTACATCAATGACAAGCCGATCCGGGTTGATACGGTGGTCGTCTCTTCACAGCACAGACCGGATGTCACTTATGAAAACCTCAAGGAAGGGATCATTGAAGAAGTTGTACGCAAGGTGATTCCCGCTGAGCTTCTCGATGATCATACCAAGTATTTTATCAACCCGACCGGCCGTTTTGTTATCGGCGGACCGATGGGAGATTGTGGACTGACCGGACGCAAGATTATCGTCGACACCTATGGCGGGCAGGGCTCCCACGGCGGTGGCGCTTTTTCCGGTAAGGATCCTTCCAAGGTTGACCGCAGCGCCTCGTACATGGCGCGTTACGTTGCCAAGAATATTGTCGCCTCCGGTCTGGCTGATAAGTGCGAAGTCCAGTTGGCTTACGCAATTGGCGTTGCCGAGCCGGTTTCAGTGATGATCAATACCTTCGGTACCGGCAAGATACCGTCCAACGAGATTGCTAAAATCGCGCGTGAAGAATTTGATATGCGTCCTCGCGCTATCATCGAAACCCTTGACCTATTGCGCCCGATTTACCTTAAAACCGCTGCATATGGACACTTCGGTCGTGAACTTCCGGACTTCACCTGGGAACGAACCGATCGAGTTGCATCGTTGCAGAAGCGCGCCGGTCTCTGAGCGTATCGTCATCTGACTCCTGACAGTTTTGGGCGGATCGTGTGAGCGGTCCGCCCATTTGCGTCTGCCAAGTACAAAGCTGTTGATTATGCCGAAACCTGATCTCTCCATTATTATCCCCACCCTTAACGAGGCAGCGGCTTTACCTTTGTTGCTTGATGACCTTGTTCGTCAGCAGGGGGTCTCCTTTGAAGTCATCGTGACCGATGGTGGTTCGCTCGATGCAACCTGCCAGCTCGCCAACGCGTTATTTGCCACGGGTCGATTAGCAGGAAGATGCCATGTTGGTCCGTCTGGGCGTGGACGGCAATTGAATGCCGGTGTTTCCCTGGCAAATGGCGAATGGCTGCTATTCCTGCATGCCGACAGTCGTCTGGCTGATGTGAATCAGCTGCAAAAGGCTCTTGACTGCATGCGCATTCACCAGCAGCGAAACGCTTCGGACCATTCAGCCGGGCGTTTCGCGCTGAGTTTTGGTTCTCATGATAAAAATAATTTCGGCCTGTTTTTTTATCAAACCAAGGCGCGGCTTGGCCGGCCCGGATGTATCCACGGTGATCAGGGGATGTTGCTGACGAAAGCATTTTTTAACAGAATCGGCCCCTTCCGTGAAGACCTGCCGGTGATGGAAGACACCTGCTTGGCGGAAGACATCCGTTCTCACGGGCAATGGTTGCTCCTGCCGGGAGAGATAGAAACCTCTGCCCGAAGATTTCAGGCAGAGGGGATGAAGGCTCGCCAGACACTCAATGCTTTAATGATGAATTTTCTTGCCATCGGCTGGCTGGAGTTCTTGCATAAAGCACCGGATATCTATCGCCGGCAGGATCATGCCCAGCAACTGCAGTTGTCGCCTTTTTTCCACTTGCTAAAAGAGCTGTTCAGCGAAATGCCCCTGCGCAGCCGGTGGGCTATCTGGCTGGCAACCGGTCGTTACGTGCGCAGTCAGGCTTGGCAGATCGGTCTGGCTCTGGACTGCCGTAAAGCTTTCCGCAAGGGCGTTGTGCCACTGCAGCAGACCGGCAGATGGTTGAGCTGGTTTGATCGATGGTTTGAGCCGTTGACCAATCATTACGTCGGTTATGTCATGACCGCGTTGCTGGTCAGGCTCTGGTTTGCCTGGCAGCTTTATGACAAACCAACGTGATTAATCTCGCGTTCACTACGCATTTCCCTTGCTAAATGAAGTGATATGCTATATCAAAAAAAGCTGATATATATAGGTTGGTGGTGTTGATATATGCTGAACTTATTTAAAGCTCTTGCTGACAGTACTCGCCTGCGACTCCTGCGCATCCTGCGTCAAGGGGATTTTACGGTTCAGGATCTGATGCAGATCCTTGAAATGGGCCAGTCGAGAATATCCAGACACTTAAAACTTTTGAGTGAGGCCGGCCTTCTGCACATTGAGAAACAGGGAACCTGGCATTACTACCGGTTGTCTGCCGGAGAGGGCCTGTTCAGCGATATCTGGCCGTCTATTGAGCTGCGACTTGCTGGCATTGAAGGACAAGAGCGGGATTCAATCGGCGTGTTGCAAGTGATGGCGGAAAGACGTCGGCGCAGCCAAATCTTTTTTAATGATCACGCTCATGATTGGGATCGCATGCATGTTGAACTTCTGAACCTGCCTGATTACCAGGACAATCTGCTTGCCCTGCTGCCGGTTGGTGGCCTGGTTGTTGAGATCGGTGTCGGTACCGGCAGACTGCTGCCTCTGCTGGCCCAGAAGGGTGAAAAGACAGTCGGACTTGACCATTCACCTTCGATGGTTGCACTGGCCAGGGAAAATGTAGCGCGGCATCACCTTCAGAATAAAGTGGAAGTCCGTTTGGCTGAAATGAAGCACTTGCCTTTTGCTGATGGTTCGGTGCAAACGGTTGTGATGAACCAGGTTCTGCACCATGCGGAGCAACCCGCTGAGGTTCTCAGAGAGATTCACCGTATTCTCGAACGTGAAGGTTTGTTAGTAGTGGCCGATCTGACACGCCATGCACACGATTGGACGCGCGATCGCCTGGCTGATCAATGGCTTGGCTTTAAACAGAATGAACTTGAGGATTGGCTTGCGGAAGCAGACCTGCTGCTGACCTCTTATCAGGAATTCGGAGACTCCGCCTGTCAACAGACTGTCTCGTTGTTGACTGCCGGTATCAGATAATCATCACAAAACACCAATGGAGGACATTAAATGACAAACAAGCATGATTTTAAAGTCATGGATCTTTCCCTGGCAACCTTGGGCCGCAAGGAGATTGACCTGGCTGAAGTAGAAATGCCGGGGTTGATGGCGCTGCGTGAAGAATACGGCAACCAGAAGCCGCTGCAAGGTGCCCGCATCACCGGTTCCCTGCACATGACGATCCAGACCGCCGTGCTGATTGAAACCCTGCTCGATCTCGGTGCCCAGGTGCGCTGGGCCTCCTGTAATATTTTCTCGACCCAGGATCAGGCCGCTGCGGCCGTTGCCGTCGGCCGCGATGGGACTCCTGAAAACCCCAAAGGCGTACCGGTGTTTGCCTGGAAAGGCGAGACCCTCGA
>JAVVDT010000146.1:0-5894 GCA_032250875.1 Desulfuromonadales bacterium
AACCTTCCCGGCAACGTCAGCCGACCAGCTCAATCAACTTTCCGCTGAAGAGGTTGAACAGCAACTGATCGATACCGGCTTGTGGACATCGTTTCGCACCCGGCCATACAGCAAGATACCAACGCCTGGAAGCCGTCCCGCAGCACTTTTTGTCACCGCGATCGATACCAACCCGCTGGCGGCGGACCCGCAGGTTGCAATTGCCGAAAAAGCGACAGAGTTCACGGCCGGCTTGAAGGTCATCCACCACCTGACTGAAGGGAAAAGCTACCTTTGCAAAAAACCGGATGCGCAAATTGAGGTTCCCGAGGGGATTACCGTCAGTGAATTTTCCGGCTGTCATCCAGCCGGCCTGGTTGGTACCCATATTCACTTCCTCGAACGGGTCGATCAACAGCGCAGCGTCTGGCACATTGGCTACCAGGACGTCATTGCCATCGGCCACCTGTTTCTCACCGGCAGGCTCCTTACCGAAAAGATTATTGCGCTTTGCGGCCCGGCAGTCAAAAATCCGCGTCTGATCCGGACTCGTATCGGCGCCTGTTTGTCGGAGCTGCTCACAGACCAGCTGCATGCCGGCAGCAACCGGGTCATTTCGGGATCTGTCCTGAATGGTCACAGCGCTGCGGAAGCCAGCGATTACCTTGGCCGCTATCACAACCAGGTTTCCGTTCTCGAAGAAGATCGGCGTCGTGAATTCCTCGGCTGGGCCATGCCGGGGCTGAAACAGTTCTCGGTCAAGCATGTCTTCGCCTCGTCGCTGCTGCCGCGGCGGCCGTTGCCGATGACCACCAGTACGCACGGCAGCTTACGAGCGATGGTGCCGATCGGTTCATTTGAGAAGGTGATGCCGCTCAACGTCAAGGCAACCTGGCTGCTTCGTTCGCTGCTTACCCTGGATACCGACCTTGCACAGAATCTCGGTTGCCTGGAGCTGGACGAAGAGGATCTGGCTTTGTGCAGTTTTGTCTGTTCGGGGAAAATGAATTACGGCCATCATTTACGCCAGGCTTTACAGAAAATAGAAGAAGAGGGCTGATGAAAGCACTACGCACTGTTCTCGACAAGCTTCGCCCTCACTTTACCCAGGGTGGCAAACTGGCACGGCTCTATCCTCTCTTCGAGGCGGCCGACAGCTTCCTGTATACCCCGGGGGAGGTTACAGGCGGGGCTCCACATGTCAGGGACGCTATCGACTTGAAACGCGTGATGATTACCGTGGTGTTCGCGTTGCTCCCCTGTTTCTTCATGGCCATGTGGAATACCGGCTATCAGGCCAACAGCATCATGCAGATCTCGGGCGGCAGTGTCGAAGGCTGGCGCGGCGCCTTGCTCAACCTCCTCGGCTACACCGCCAGCCCCGACCGGATGCTGGACAACCTGCTGCTCGGGGCAGCATGGTTCATACCCATCTACCTGGTGACCAACATCGTCGGCGGCTTGTGGGAAGCCCTGTTCAGCAGCATCCGCGGTCATGAGATTAATGAAGGCTTTCTGGTGACCGGCTCGCTGTTCCCGCTGATCTGCCCGCCGACTCTGCCGCTCTGGCAGGTGGCGCTCGGTATCAGCTTCGGCGTTGTCATCGGCAAGGAGATCTTCGGCGGCACCGGTAAAAACTTTCTGAACCCGGCCTTGACTGGACGCGCCTTTCTGTTTTTCGCCTACCCGGCGCAGATCTCCGGCGACAAGGTCTGGGTTGCCGCCGACGGTGTAAGTGGGGCAACCGCGTTGAGCCGCGCTGCGGAAGGTGGCGTCGAAGCAATCACCGCCACGATCAGCTGGTTCGACGCCTTTATCGGCACTATCCCCGGCTCGATGGGGGAGACCTCGGCCCTGGCCTGCCTGTTTGGTGCGGCAGTCCTGGTTCTGACCGGCATCGGCTCCTGGCGTATAATGCTCTCGGCACTGCTCGGCGCCTTGTTCCTGTCAATATTGTTTCCGCTTATCGGCAGTAGCACCAATCCGATGTTCGAACTCGGCCCCCAATGGCATCTGGTGCTTGGTGGTTTTGCCTTCGGTCTGGTGTTCATGACGACCGATCCGGTTTCCGGAGCGATGACCGAGGAGGGCAAGTGGGTCTATGGATTCCTGATCGGGTCCATGTGCATCATGATCCGGGTGGTCAACCCGGCTTTCCCTGAAGGGATGATGCTTGCCATCCTGTTCGGCAATGTGTTCGCCCCGTTGATCGATCAGATGGTCCTCAAATTCCACATCAAGCGGAGACTGCGTCATGTCGAGGGATAGCACCGCAAAGGTTTTGACCGTCGCTTTTCTGCTGTGCCTGATCTGTTCCATTCTGGTTTCGGCGGCAGCCGTAGGCTTGAGCAGCCGCCAGGAGCAGAACAAGATCCAGGAAAAGAGAAAAAACATCCTGCAGGCTGCAGGCCTCTATGAGGAAGGCCGGCCGATCAATGAGCAGTTCGACAAAATTCAGCCCAGGCTGGTCGATCTGCAGCAAGACGCATTCAGTCGCGATTTCGATCCGACCACTTTCGATAGCCGGGCAGCCGCGCGTGACCCCGAAACCCGCTATCGGATACCGCCGGAGCGAGATCTTGCAAGTATCAAGTCCCGTTCCCGCTACAAGGTCGTTTACCTGATGATGGATAATGACGACAACCTGCAGCAGTTGATCCTGCCAGTCCACGGTAAGGGGCTGTGGTCGACCATGTACGGCTTTATCGCCCTCGCTGACGATTTATCCACGATCAACGGCTTCGCCTTTTACGAACACGGCGAGACCCCCGGGCTTGGCGGCGAAATCGACAACCCGTCATGGAAAAACCAGTGGCCCGGCAAGAAAGTCTACGGTCCGTCGGGCGAGACCCGAATTGATGTCCTGAAAGGAACGGTCGATGAAGATTCGGCAAACGCCGTCTATCAGGTGGACGGTCTGGCTGGAGCGACGTTGACCGCGCGCGGTGTCGAGAACCTGCTTCGCTACTGGATGGGTGAAGATGGCTATAAACCTTTTCTCGAAAAGTTGAAAGAGGAAGGCGTCAAACCATGAGCAAAGCCAAAGATGTTTTACTGGACCCCTTGTTCAACAAAAACCCGATCGGCTTGCAGATCCTCGGCATCTGCTCTGCCCTGGCCGTCACCTCCAAACTGGAGACCGTGGTGGCCATGTGCCTGGCGGTCATCTTCGTTATCACCGGATCCAACGTTTCGATCAGCCTGATCCGCCGGCAGATCCCGAGCAATATACGCATAATCGTCGAAATCACGATCATCGCGACGCTGGTTATCATCGTCGACCAGTTTATCCAGGCCTATGCCTTCGACATCAGCAAACAACTTTCCATTTTCGTCGGTCTGATCATTACCAACTGTATTGTGCTCGGCCGTGCCGAGGGTTTTGCCATGAAGAATCCTCCGGGGCTCAGTTTCCTTGATGGTGTCGGCAATGGCCTGGGGTACAGCCTGGTGCTGCTGTTAGTGGCATTTTTCCGTGAGTTGCTCGGTGCCGGCAAACTGCTCGGTTTTACCATTCTGTCAACCACCAGCGAAGGCGGTTGGTATCTGCCCAATGGCCTGATGTTGCTGCCGCCGAGCGCCTTCTTTATCATCGGCTTGCTGATCTGGGTGTTACGCACCTGGAAAACCGATCAGATCGAAGAGGAGAACTAGATAGATGTTAGAGCATTATCTGAGCCTCCTGATCCGCTCGATTTTTATCGAGAATATCGCGTTGGCTTTTTTCCTCGGCATGTGCACCTTCCTCGCTGTTTCCAAAAAAGTGGACACGGCCATCGGCCTTGGCATCGCCGTGATCGTTGTGCAGACGATCACCGTCCCGGCCAACAACCTGATCTATCAATACCTTCTCAAGGAGGGGGCACTCTCCTGGCTCGGCCTGAGCGATACCGATTTGACCTTTATCGGCCTGATCTGCTACATCGGCGTGATTGCTGCAATGGTGCAGATTCTCGAAATGGTTCTCGATCGTTATGTACCGGCTTTGTACAATGCGCTGGGTGTATTCCTGCCATTGATTACCGTGAACTGCGCCATCCTTGGCGGCTCGCTGTTCATGGTTGAACGCGACTACAATTTTACCGAAAGCGTCGTCTTCGGGTTTGGCAGCGGCGCCGGTTGGGCGCTGGCATTGGTCGCGCTGGCCGGTATCCGCGAGAAGATGAAATATGCCGATGTTCCGGCCGGCCTGCGCGGTCTGGGGATCACCTTCATGATCGCCGGTTTGATGGCCATGGCATTCATGGCATTTTCCGGAATTCAGCTGTAACGCTGTAAACGATAAAAACTATGACTGAAATAAGCTTAGGCGTACTGATATTTACCGGCATCGTGATGAGTCTGGTTGTCCTTATTCTGATAACCAGGTCCTGGTTGCTGCCGTCTGGCGACGTCACGCTCCATATCAATAAAGATAAAGAAAAACTACAGGTAGAACCCGGCAGCAAACTGCTCAACGTGCTTGGCGAACATGACATCTTCATCCCTTCAGCCTGCGGCGGTGGTGGCACCTGCGGCCAGTGCCGGGTCAAGATCAAATCTGGCGGCGGCGGAATCCTGCCGACGGAAACCGCCCATATCACCAAGCGGGATGAGAATGAGGGCTACCGGTTGTCCTGTCAGGTCAACGTTAAACAGGACATGGAACTCGAACTGCCGGCGGAAATCTTCTCCATCAGCAAGTGGGAATGCCGGGTACGCTCCAACGTGAGCCGCGCAACCTTTATCAAGGAGCTGGTCCTGGAATTGCCGGAAGGGGCCGATCTGGATTTCCGCGCCGGTGGCTATATACAGATTGAAGCGCCGCCGCATGTTGTCGAATACAAGGACATGGAGATTGCCGAACGCTTCAGAGCGGATTGGGACAAATACAACCTCTGGCAGTACCGGTCAGAAGTCGATGAGCCGGTCATGCGTGCCTATTCGATGGCCAACTATCCTGAAGAAAAAGGCATCATCATGCTCAATGTGCGCATTTCGCCGCCGCCACCGTCGGCTCCCGATGCGCCGCCGGGGCAGATGTCCTCCTACATATACAACCTGAAACCGGGCGACAAGGTGACGATCTCGGGGCCATACGGCGAATTCTTTGCCAAAGAAACCGATGCCGAGATGGTCTTTATCGGTGGCGGTGCCGGTATGGCGCCGATGCGCTCGCACATTTTCGATCAGCTCAAGCGACTCCACTCGAAGCGCAAGATCTCTTTCTGGTACGGTGCCCGCAGTTTGCGCGAGGCCTTCTACGTGGATGAGTTTGACGACCTGGCAGAAGAATTTGATAACTTTACATGGCATCTGGTGCTCTCTGATCCACAACCCGAAGATAACTGGGAGGGTCCCACCGGCTTTGTCCATCAGTATCTATACGACAGCTATCTCGCCGACCATCCGGCACCGGAAGACTGCGAATATTATTTGTGCGGTCCGCCAATGATGAACAAGGCTGCCACCGAAATGCTTTTCAACCTGGGCGTGGAACAGGAAAACATTCTGTTCGATGATTTCGGCCTCTAACCGCCGTCAGGAGCTGACAATGCGCTACGAACAGACACGAACCATTCTGCAGCATCTGGCGCCGGACTACCACCGCACCGTCAGCCATTACTACCAGGCGATGCAGGAAACCGGCGTCTCTCCGCGCGTCCAGCTGATGCTCGACTATCTGATCGACCACGAACAACACCGGGCGCTGGCACTGGGGGAATTCTGCCGCGATGCATCGCCTCACGTCCTTGACCACTGGTTTAAAGGCGTTGAGATCGCTTTTCCGCTGGCCGAGGCGAACATCCTGGACGAAAGTGCAAGAACGGATCTCGACCAGCTGGTGAAGGCAGCGATTACCTATAAAGGCAATCTGATCAGCTATTTTGCACATCTGCTCGAACGCGCCAGCGATACGGAGACCCTCCACCTTT
>JAVVDT010000147.1:0-5881 GCA_032250875.1 Desulfuromonadales bacterium
CATATCCACGTACCGGCCGGCTCAATCCCCAAGGATGGGCCTTCGGCCGGAGTCACCATTGCAACGGCTTTGGCTTCTCTTTATTCCGGAAGACCCGTGCGCAGCGATACAGCAATGACCGGAGAAATTACCTTGAGCGGTCTGGTTCTGCCTGTAGGCGGCATCAAAGAAAAAATCCTTGCGGCCCGGCGGGCAGGGATCAATCGTGTCATCCTGCCGCATGAGAATGACAAGGACCTGAGTTCATTGCCGGATCAGGTAAGGACCGGCATGGAATTAATCTTTGTCGAACGGATCGAAGATGTACTCGCCGCAGCTTTCCCGATGGGGAGCACAGCAAAATCTGCCTGTCCATAACTTCCTGAGTTGTTTCCTTTGACACATTCATTCTATTTCTTCTTGCGGGTAAAGCTCATAAGCACTACGATAAAGAAATTTTCGGCAATTCTAATGCCTTTGCCAGCTTTCCTCGCAATATGGCATGACCTGATATCCTCTAAGTCTCGGCTATTGTAAAAATCCTATGTGCCCAACATTTTTCTCAAAGAGCAAATTCTTCGAACGCTTACGACTCGTTATCGCGCCTCTGCAGCGTTCTTTCCACATCAGTGAAAATACCTTCCTGATTATTCTGGCTGTCGTTATCGGCTTGCTCGGAGGCCTGGGTAACTACGCTTTCCGCAAAATGATAGAGTTTGTCCATTGGGCGGTTTTTGAACAGAGCGAGCAGTTGTTCGGTTATTCCATGGATGAATGGAGCCTGACGCGTTTAGCGGTGGTGTTGTGCCCGGTGGTCGGAGGGCTGCTGGTCATTCCGCTCTGGCACTGGTACGGCAAGGATCTCAAGGGGGGCTTTTCCGCTTTCCTTGAAAAAGTCAACCTGCGCGGCGCCAAGCTGGAACTGAGACCGATATTCACCCGTGGCTTCGGTTCGGCGATTACCATAGGCACCGGTGGCTCGGCCGGCCAGGAAGGGCCGATTGCCATGATCGGCGGTGCAATCGGTTCCCAGTTCGGCCAACTTTTCAAAATGAGCGGCGACCGTCTTAAGGTCCTGGTTGCCTGCGGAGCGGCCGCCGGCGTCGCAGCCACCTTTAATGCACCGATTGCCGGAGTCTTCTTTGCCCAGGAGATCGTCCTGCTCTCTGCTTTTGAACTCTCCAGTTTCACCTCGATCGTCATTGCCAGCGGTATGGCCACCGTCGTGTCGCGGGCCCTGCTCGGCAATCACTCGGAGATCACGGCGCCACTGTACGTGGTGCAGAGTTATTGGGAACTGATTTTATATGTAATGCTGGGGCTGCTGATCGGCGCCCTGGCGGCACTGTTTATCGAGACCCATTTTCGCATCAAGGACCGTTTTACTGTTCTGCAGATGCCAAAGCTGGTCAAGCCGGTCGTTGGCGGATTGCTGGTCGGTGTTATCGGCTTTGTTTTCCCCCAGGTGTTCGGCAACGGCTACGAGTTCATTGAAACCGTTCTGATGGGTGATCAGCTCTTGCACCAATCGTCCTGGTATCTGCTCGGCACTCTGGTCATCGTCAAGGCAGTCGCCACCTCGATTACTCTCGGGTCAGGCCTGCCAGGCGGAGTTTTCGCCCCCTGCCTCTACCTTGGTGCGGTGACCGGCGGCTGCTTCGGTTCTGTCGCCGCCATGTTCATTCCGCAGGTCCACATTGCACCGGGCGCCTATGCCCTGGTCGGTATGGGGGCGTTTCTCTCGGCGGCCACCCATTCGCCGATGACGGCAATCTTTTTGCTCTTCGAGATCACCGACAGTTACGAAGTTATCGTGCCGATCATGCTTACCTGCGTCATCGGCACGGCCGTGGCACGGCACTTCAAGAAGGACAGCCTGGAGACGGTCGAACTCTCGCGCGCCGGCATCGATCTGGAAGCGGGCAAGGAGCGTAACATCATGAAGTCGCTGCAGGTCGGCGATATCATGGTTCGAGAGGTGGAGACGATTCCGGAGCACATGACGCTCGGCCAGTTCGCACGTTTTATTGAACAGACCCAGCATACGAATTTCCCACTGATCAATATACAGGGTGAACTGACCGGCATCATCTCCGTACAGGATTTCATGGGGGTGGTGTTCGAGCGCGACTTGATGAACCTGGTGGTGGTCAAGGAACTGGCGACGACTGATGTGATTACCGCCCACGCCGATGAGGATCTGGATCAAGCCATGCGCAAGATCGGTTACCGTAATATCGAACAGCTGCCGGTGGTCGATCGTGTCAGCCATCGCAAGCTGATCGGCATTATCTCCCGCCGCGATATCGTTGCCGCCTACAACCGAGCCCTGATGACCCGCAGCCTCGAGGAGCATTAGGCCCCGAAATTACGTCTGGACGGCATATCAATTTTCGGCGCCATTTTGCGCCATTTTTTACAAGGTATTCGCGTGGCAGAGCTGTTGGCCCAACTCAATCCGATGCAGCAACTTGCGGTTCAGCACGAGAGCGGACCGTTGCTGCTGCTGGCCGGAGCCGGTTCCGGCAAGACCCGTGCACTCACGCACCGAATCGCCTGGCTGATCCAGAAGCATAAGGTCGATCCCTGGCAAATTCTGGCCGTGACCTTTACCAACAAGGCTGCCGGAGAGATGCGCGAGCGACTGGAAGGCTTGCTTGGTGATATCCAGGGGTTGTGGGTCAGTACCTTCCACTCGATGTGCGTGCGGATTCTGCGCCAGGAGATCGCAGTTTTGGGGTTTGGCCGAAACTTCTCCATATACGATGACCAGGATCAGGAACGCCTGCTCAAAACCATTTTGCAGGAACTCGGCATTGATGAAAAGACGCTGAAGGCGAAGGCCGTTGCCGTGGCGATCGATCGCGCCAAGAACCGTGGACTGTGGCCCGACCAGCTTGACGATGGTGATGACCACACTGACCAGATCACGCGCATCTATGCCCTTTACCAAAAACGTCTGCAACAGGCCAATGCCCTCGATTTCAGTGATCTGCTCATGCAGACCGTACGTCTCCTCGAAGAACATCCCGACGTCCTGGAAAAGTATCGTCAACGTTTTCACTATATCCTTGTTGACGAGTTCCAGGATACCAACCAGGTCCAGTACCGGCTGGTGCATCTGCTGGCCTCCGGACACGGCAACCTGTGCGTTGTCGGTGACGATGACCAGTCGATCTATCGCTGGCGAGGCGCCGAAGTCGGGAATATTCTGGGATTCGAGCGTGATTATCCGGGCTGTGAAACGATCAGGCTGGAGCAGAACTACCGCTCGACCAGCACGATTCTCGACGCCGCCGGTGCTGTGGTCGCCCATAACGCCGGACGCAAAGTGAAGAAACTCTGGACCGAGAATGTCGCTGGGGAAGGCGTTAGTCTCGAAACTCTGCCTGACGATCTTGAGGAAGGCCGTTACCTGGCCGGTGAAATTAGCCGCTTGAAGAGCAACGGCCGTCGCCTGCGGGACATCGCCGTCTTTTATCGAACCAATGCGCAGTCCCGGGTCATTGAGGAGGCGCTGCGCAACGAGCGCCTCCCTTATGTGATGTTCGGCGGGACCAAGTTCTACTCGCGCATGGAAGTCAAGGATATCCTGGCGTACCTGCGGATTCTCAGCAACCCGGCGGATTCAGTCTCAGCACGGCGCATTATCAACATACCGGCGCGAGGCATCGGCGCGGTTACCATCGACAAGATTGCGCCGTTTGAAACGGAAGCCGGTGGCTTTTTACCGGCTTGCCGGCGAGCGTTGGAACGTGGGGCTTTGAAAGGTGCGGCGGGTGCCAAGGTCAAAGCCTTTGCCGATCTGATTGACGATTTCCGGCAGCGAGCCAGGCAAACGCCCTATCCCCAATTGACCTCGGAGCTGATCGAAGAGACCGGTTATGGCTCGCAGTTGCGATCTGAGCGCACCGAAGAGGCCCGCAACCGGCTGGACAACCTGGAACAGCTGCTGGCTGGTATGGAAGAGCATTTTGGCAGTGAAGGGACGCTGCAGGAATACCTGGAACAGGTCGCATTGATTACCGATGTCGATTCCTACGATCCGAGCCTCGACCGGGTGACCCTGATGACGCTGCATGCTGCCAAGGGTCTTGAGTTTCCAATAGTATTCATGGTCGGCATGGAAGAGGGCCTCTTTCCGCACAGCCGCACTGCCAACAGTCGCGACGAGCTCGAAGAGGAGCGGCGTCTCTGTTATGTCGGTATGACCCGCGCCATGGAGAAGCTCTATCTGACACACGCCCGAAGACGGCGCATCTTCGGTGACTATCAGTTCAATCCACCCAGCCGCTTTCTGGCGGAAATCCCGGCAAAACTTCTCGTTCAGCCTGCCACGAGCGGCCTGCATAAACCGGCTGGCCACAATCTGGCGTCACTGTTTGATCAGGTTGAACCCGATTTTTCTGATGAAGACTTCTTTGCGGACGATGAAGTGCGCATGGTCCCCGATGCCGAAGAGGGGCTGCGTATCGGCCTGCAGGTTCGGCACATCAAGTTCGGTATCGGCACTGTGCGCCGCATTGAGGGGCAGGGCGATAACCAGAAGGTCACGGTCTATTTCCATCGCATCGGCCCGAAAAAACTCCTCGTCAAGTTCGCCGGACTCGAGCCTGCCTGAATATCAACAGGCTCTCAGGATGACATGATTCAGCCGACAATGATCTCGAACTGTTCGAGATGAAAATTCGGCCGGGCCGTAATCGTGATCTGCTTTTCGAAGTTTTTCTCCAGCTCCTCGATGCCGGGACGCTCATCATCATAGAGGAGGGCAGCAATATCGGGATGAACCAGCAGGGTCATACGGTAGCCCGGTGCCGGGCCCATCTCGCGTTGAAGTTCGCGGAAAATTTCATAAACAGTGGTCGCCCGGCTTTTCACATAACCTTTGCCGTCGCAGTAGGGGCAGGCTTCACACAGGGTTCGACCGATGCTTTCGCGGACGCGCTTGCGGGTCATCTCCACCAAACCGAGTTCTGATATCTTGAGAATGTTGGTCTTCGACTTATCGTTTTTCAGGGCCTCTTCAAGAGAGGCATGAACCATCTCACGATGGGCCTCTTTTTCCATATCGATGAAATCAATAATGATCAGGCCACCTATATTGCGCAGGCGCAGCTGGAAAGCGGTCTCCTTGACAGCCTCCAGGTTGGTTTTGAGAATGGTGTCTTCAAGATTGTGCTTGCCGACAAAACGGCCGGTGTTGACATCCACAGCGGTCAGCGCCTCGGTTTGCTCTATGATGATGTAGCCACCGCTCTTCAGCCAGACCTTGCGACCGAGGGCCCGGGCGATTTCCACCTCGAGACCGAAGGTGTCGAAGATTGGTTCGCTGCCGTGATAGAGCTCGACCTGGAAGTTGTGACCGGGCATGAAGGTATTAAGAAAACGCACAATTTTGCAGTGTTCGACGGGGCTGTCAACAACGATCCGCGAGACATCCTCGGTGAGGATATCGCGTAACACTTTACTGGTGACATCAAGGTCTGAATGGATCAGGCAGGGCGCGCCTTTGTCCTCGCGGTGTTCGCTGATATGCTCCCAGAGATTGACCAGGTAATCCATGTCTGCCTTGAGCTCTTCGCCGTCGCGGCTTTCAGCCACGGTGCGGACAATAAACCCGGTTGCGGCCGGACGCATGACATCAACCAGGTGACGCAGGCGCTCACGCTCGTCTTCATTCTCAATGCGCCGGGAGATGCCGACGTGATCGACGGTAGGCATGTAGACCAGGTTGCGGCCGGGCAGGGAGATGTGTGAGGTGATGCGCGCGCCCTTGGTGCCGATCGGCTCCTTGGCAATCTGAACAAGGATCTCCTGCCCCTCCTTGAGCAGATCCCCGATCATGGGCCCCGAACTCTGTCCCGGGTTTCGCCTCCGGTCTCGACCGCCACGGGAAGCC
>JAVVDT010000148.1:0-5861 GCA_032250875.1 Desulfuromonadales bacterium
GCAATGCCTTCAGTGACAGCTTCGACGGGGATGGCAATCTGGTCGATGAAAAGATTCAGACGCTGGTTGTCAAGCAGCTTGAGGCCCTGCGGCACTGGTGGCGGAAGCTGGTCAGCGACGATTGACGGGCCATTTACCGCCGGAGATCGCGACATTCAGTCGGTGCGCAACTGTTCCTTGAAAACCTGAATATAGCCCTGCAGCGCAGCAATATGCTGGTCATCCTCCCTGGCCAGACGCTGAAAGACTTCGAACATTTTTTTCTCTTTGAAGAGCAGGACGTAGGTTGCATGTACCTTGCGGAACTCCTTCTCGAGAGTAACCGCGTCCTTGAGCATATCGAGGGTCGTCAGCTCCATAGCTTTCGCCCGTGCCAGGAGTCCCTCGACGGTCGCGCAGAGCGCGCCCGGATCGGGAACGTCGGCGATCACCCCCTCGAAAGCCTCCTTGGCTGGCATGCGCAGCGCGAAACGCAGCTGATCGGCATGCATCTCCTCGTCCCTGGCCATTTCTTGCCAGATCGAGACAAGTTCCGGGTTCTGTTGACTCTGCCGGGCAAACTCACGATAAACCTGAGCCGCCATCTCTTCAATCCCGACACATCTCCGCACAAATTCGATCATTTCGACCAACTCCCTACAGCTTGTTTTTCAGCATTCACGATGCCAGGCCTTAGCCAGACGCACAGAGAATTCAAAAAATTGCAACAATGATACGGGACCATCAATCGTGCCCGAAGCAACGAACCTTATTCCCTTCAGTGACTCTGCGTCTCTAGTGAACAGAGCGAACGGGGGCGGAACCAGAAAGCGGTATCGACAGACGACCCAACCTGCTGCAAACGGAGGCGCTACGACAGCTTCAGGGTAACAGAGCCGCCGTCAACCGCAACGCGGATTCGCCAGACCGCAGTCACAGCCGGCCAGCAACATCTCCATAGTGTCCTGATGCTCGGGGCTGTCGTCGAAGCTCTCCAGATCCTCACCGATGTGGGCCAGAGTGCGCAAAAAATTCAGGGTCAAATCGGGGTTGAGCTGGGAACCGGACAACCGCAGCATCAGACCGCTGACCTTGGAAAAATCCCAGGGTTTTTTATACGATCTGCGGGTACGTAGCGCATCGAAGGTATCCGAGATCATCGTTATCTGGCTGCAGATATTGAGCTGCCACCCAGCGGCGGCCAGCGGATAACCGGTCAGATCGTAACGCATGTGGTGCTCATAGGCACTGAAGACCGCCAGCCGCGGGATCCCCTCCTGGTTCATCAGGTACTGGGCGCCCCGCGACGGATGCTCCTTGATTTTGGCGAATTCAGCGTCGTCGAGTTTACCGGCCTTGTTGAGAATCTCCCGATCGACAAAGATCTTGCCGACATCGTGCAGCATGCCGGCGATACCGATATCGTGCAGTAACTGCCCATCGATACCTAAGGCCATCCCCTGGGCGATATTCAGAATGCCGACATCAAGCGAATGGGTAAAGGTGTATTCGTCCTGCATGCGGATCGGCACCAGGGCGAGCAGAGGATTGGCCGACTGCCGGAATGCCGAGATGAAACCGGCCACCAGATCGGCAATCTGCTTGACATCCAGCGCCTCCTGATCGGCAATCCGCCCAAACTGCTGTTGCAGACCGGCTTTCTGCTCTGTTGTGAGATCCTCAAAACGCGCGATCGCCGGCACGGCCTCAGCTTCGTGGGCATCGACACTGCCGAGTTGAATGTCGCCGGTCAGCCGGTGCAGTGATTCGACATCCTCCCTGCCGAGCAACACCTTGAGAAGCTGTCGCAGTTCGACCAGAGTGAACCCCGACCTGAACCTGAGGTAACCGACCCCCTGCCGGACACACGTTTCGAGCAGTCTTCGGAGATTGGTCGAATGCTGCAGCGGCTTCCCCTGATAGAGAACTTCACCCTCGACGACAACCAGCATCAGTTCTCGCTCCAGGCTGAAATACTGACGGCCGAGATCGGCAAACCGGCTCAACTGCTCGACCACCCGCTGATGCTCCGGGGAGTAGAGTGCGGCCGAGGACAAGGCGCCGGCCAGGGCCCGAATCAACTCATGAATCAGTTCGAGCTGCCTGATGACAGCCATCATACCACCCCGAGCTGGCGACACAACGGTTGCAGCCTGGCTTTCTGGCGGGCGGTGGCGCACGCGGCCAGCTCCTGAAGAACCGGCTTGAGCAGATCCTGATCGACCTGACTCAGAGCCTTGACAATCTCATCCTTGAGTGCTTCGAGCTTCGCCACATGGAACCGGTTGCTGCTCAGCAGGATTTCAGCAAAAGCCGGCAGGGCCGCTTGCGGAGCGCCTCGCGCCAGCACTGCGACAATCGCTTTTTTGCGCTCCAGGCGAAAATCGAGCAGCGTCGATTCCCGCAACAGCTCCAGCAGTCTGGCATCGATCGCGGCATCTTTCGCCATCGCCGCCAGGGAAATCCCCATATCGACCTTGTGCGGATCGCGGCTTGCCAGCAGCTGCAGCAGATTCTGTCGCGCATCCGGGCAGCCGAATTGCAAACAGGCCCGCGCCGCTTCAATCTGTACTTTCGGGTGCGCATGCAAGGTCAGCGGCTTGAGGTGAGTCATCACCCGTCCATCGTTGAGGCTGCGCAGCAGTAGCACGAGATTACGCACAAAATACCAGCGGTTATCGTCGAGGCACTGCACCGCTTGGGCTATGACCTCTGTGGAATCGAGCCGCTGCAGGATGTTCAGTAGGTTCATGCGGGCGGCCCGGTTGGTCTCGACCGCCAGGCTCTGCAACAGGGGGGCGATAAAAGGGACGCCGATCGCAAGGACGAGCTTTTCGACCTCCGCGCATTTTTCCTTGTCGTGCAGGGCACCCCCGGCGACCACCCGTGCCGCGAAGTCGTCGCGGGTGAACATGCGCCGGACAACCGAAAATCGCTCCGCCCCCTCCTGCCTGGCGCAAAGATCCCAGGTGTCATTCAACCCCTGGTAGTCACCGTCGCCCAGGTAAAGATCGACGATGTTTGCCAGATTGTAATCGAGCCCGGGCAGGTGCCGAGGATCGACGGAATCGTCGAGAATTTTCAGGATAATATTGGCCGAGTGCCGCTCCTGACCGGTTTCTTCCAGAGTTTGCCGCAGAATCTGCAACCCTTCCGAGGACGATGGGGGGATGCTGTCGTGCTGGATGATATTGAACAGTGCCTGCCGGTAGCGATCCGGCACGTATTTCTCGAAATCGTCTTTCTGGAACAGTTTGCTGATCTGGTCTTTCTGCTCGGCGATTTTCTGGTCGGTCTGCCGGGAATCCGCCAGATCGAGCCGTTTCTCCCGGGCAATCTTGCCGAGCAGTTTGAGGATCACCGGCGGCACATACTGATTTTCCTTGGTTGATGACTCGAGGATCTCGAGAATGATCTCGTCGGAGAGACCTTCGTAGAATTCCTCGGCAAATTGCGGCTGCAGGTTGAGATTGAAGATCGTACTGAACAGCCGATGGCGGATTTCCGGTGTGATCCGGTTGATGAAATCGGTCAGTTTAACCAGGGCCCGCTGCCGGTACTGGGCAATCTTTTCCCCCTGGATCGTCGTCAGGAAGTTGCCGAGTCCCTTGGCAAACTTCTGCTTGGCCTGATCCGGCATGCCGGCAAGAATCTGGTTGGTCAGTCTGGCGAGAAGGCCCGGCTGCAGTTCCTCGCCTTCGGCGGGGAGAACATCGCCATGGGCGGCCAGACCCTGACCGAGAGCGCGGGAAAAGCGTTCCCAGATGGTCGACTTGCCCCGTAGCGCCTCGTCACGACTTTCCGGCTGCAGCCCGTATTTGAGAGCGATATCGCTCTCCACCATTTCCCGCACCCTAATCGTCTCGACATTGCGCATCCGCAGGGAGGCGACGATCCCCCCCTCTTCCCAGCTTTCGACGGGCGATCGCGAGATCAGACTGAGAAAGGACTGCAGATCGGTCGGGGTCACATTCTTCATGAAGATGACGGCGCTGACGCCATGCTGAAACAAGGCGTAAGCAAACTGCTCGAACGCCTTGTTGGTCCGTTCGATCACCGCCTCGTTGTACATGAAGCCGTGGCGGATAACGATAAGATCGAGTTTTTCGTGGTAGAGAAAGTAACTGTCTAAAAATACGAGCAGGCGCGCAGTTGTCAGGTCGATCAGGCGGTTGCCGGCGGCGTACATCTTCAACTGCTTGCCGAGGAGCAGCAGGGTGTTAATGATGTTGATGACCAGTGCAACTTCTTTGGCCTTGTCATCAAGGAGCATAAAAGGCCCTATTCCCGGTTCTTGTCCCTCAAAAACCTGACAAAAGCCTGGTCGGACATCTGGATATGACGTATCAGCCAGCGGGACAGTGTCAGACTGGTTTGGACAACCATGGAGGCAGCGGTTCGTTTATCAAGGGATTTTTCCAGCTCCTGAATCTCCCCGGCAAACTTCTCATGTTCGCACTTGTGATTCTCACGATCAGGATACCCCGTCTCCAGATGTGCCCGTTGTTCATACTCGAAGTGTTTTTTGACGTAGTCAAGCAAAAAAACGTAGAGTTCGCGAAGCTCACTCTGCGCCCGTCCCTGATTACAGGCCGTATTGAACCTGTTGAATCGGGCGAAAATCTCCTTGTGCTGGTCGTCGATCTCGGCATCTCCCAACGCAAGATCCTCGGTCCATTCGAGCTTCATCTGTGATCCTCCTGTGATTGCCATAAAGCGTTTAAAATCGTCACCATTCCGCCTGAACGTTTCTTCTGAGAAAACGGGGATACAGAATTCAGGATTCTGAATAAATCTTTTGTCTGAAAGGGTTGGATGCCAGATTTTCTCCTCAAGTCTGTATTCTGAATCCTGAATTTCTCGGTTCTCCGCCATGACGATACCTATGTTGAAACGTAACTCATAATCTTCTTTCCAGTCAGCTTCTTGCTCAGAGAGTCTGCCGGACACGTCTTGAGATGCAGGCATTAAAAAGATTCAGCGCCCTGTTCGCAAGCAGATTCCATCCTCACCAAAAGTCTTCATCAAAAGACTGCCGCAGATCAAGTCGGGGTGGCCTTGCACCAAGGGCTAACGTGCTTACGAGAGACGGAGTGAAGGCGTCACCGGAGTTGTGAAATAACTCAGAACAATCCCCACTTTCGGTTGAGATAATTCCCCAATTCGACATCGGTCTTGCGAATGTGGGTGACCAGCCACTCGAAAATCGTCCGGTTCAGTTCCGTGATCATGCTTAACGAGGGGCCCTCATCGATAAACCGGCCGCGCAGGGCGAGAACGATCCCGGTCAACTCGCGGTGCATGGCGATATGCTGCTCCCGGTCGGGGTAGTCGTATTCGGCCATGAGCTGCTCTTCGTGGGAGAAATGCTCGTCGACATAGTCAACCAGAAAATCGAGCAGACCCAACAGCGAGGTGCGCCCCTGACCGCTTTTACAGGAATCGAGAAATTCGTTGTACTTGCTGAAAATTTCCTGATGCTGGGCATCGATGCGGCCGACACCGACGGCCAGGTCTTCAGTCCATTGTAATGCCATTGTTGCTTGTTCTCCTTCAGGTTGATGGTCAGTTCACGAGCCCCCCTCCCCAACCTGCTGGCACCCTTCTCCTCGTGGGAGAGGGCCCTCCAATAGGCAAACATCACCCCTGGAGGGCTTACCCTATCCCTCTCTGCAAGAGGAGGTTTCCTTCTCCCCCGGGGAGAAGGTGGCCGAAGGCCGGATGAGGGGTCATTATCGATGATTTAGTGCATTTTCGTAACTATTCAGCTTGACACCACTGGAAACACCGCAACGGAAAGCCAGAGCACGTCCTTCCGGCTTGGTTCGCGTTTCCGTTCATTCCCTCCCCCAGCGGGGGAGGGTCAGGGAGGGGGCACCCAC
>JAVVDT010000149.1:0-5829 GCA_032250875.1 Desulfuromonadales bacterium
CGGTCTGCAATATGTCGATCGAAGCCGGCGCCCGTGCCGGCCTGATCGCCGTCGATGCCAAGACCATCGCTTATGTTAAAGGCCGCCCCTATGCGCCGCGTGGCGAACGCTGGGACAAGGCAAAAACCTTCTGGCAGACTTTGCAGAGTGACGCCGAGGCCCATTATGACCGGATTGTACACCTTGAGGCGGCTTCGATTCAGCCTCAAGTGAGCTGGGGCACTTCGCCAGAAATGGTGGTTGCCGTCGACAGCTGCGTGCCGGATCCCGCAGCGGAGCCGGATCATGTCAAGCGCGAGGGAATGCAGGCGGCCCTCACCTACATGGGGCTTGCCGCGAATACGCCGATCACCGAGATCTATCCCGAAACGATTTTCATCGGTTCCTGCACAAACGCCCGCATTGAGGATCTGCGCGCAGCGGCGGGCATTGTCAAAGGCCATAAGCTGGCCGCCAACATTAACCGGGCTCTGGTGGTTCCCGGCTCGGGACTGGTTAAACAACAGGCTGAGGCTGAAGGGCTGGATAAGATCTTCAAGCAGGCGGGCTTTGAGTGGCGGGAGCCCGGTTGCTCCATGTGCCTGGGCATGAATGAGGATCGCCTTTCGCCACAGGAACGTTGCGCCTCGACCTCAAACCGCAACTTTGAAGGCAGGCAAGGGCAGGGTGGACGCACTCATCTGGTCAGTCCTGCCATGGCCGCTGCCGCAGCAATCGTCGGCCACTTCGTTGATGTCCGCACTCTGGAGGTTTGACCATGCAAGCATTTTGCAAACTGAATGGACTGGTTGCGCCCCTGGATCGCTCCAATGTCGATACCGACGCCATTATTCCCAAGCAGTTTCTCAAGTCGATCAAACGCACCGGGTTCGGACCGAACCTGTTTGACGAGTGGCGCTACCTCGACCATGGAGAAATCGGCATGGACTGCAGCAAACGGCCCCTCAATCCCTCTTTTGTGCTGAACCAGCCACGCTATCAGGGCGCGCAAATCCTGTTGACACGCGAAAATTTCGGCTGCGGATCATCTCGCGAGCACGCCCCCTGGGCTTTGTTCGACTACGGTTTCCGGGCCGTGATTGCTCCCGGCTTTGCCGATATCTTTGCCAACAACTGTTGCAAGAACGGCATCCTGCCGGTGGTGCTCTCCAGTGATGAGGTCGCCCGCCTGTTTGCCGAGGTGGAGGCGACCCCCGGTTACCGCCTGGATGTTGATCTGGAAAAGCAACAGGTCACCACGCCAGCAGGCGAGGTCTTTAGCTTTGCCATCGACGCTTTCCGCAGAAAATGTCTGCTGCAGGGCCTTGATGACATCAGCCTGACTCTGGAGCATGTCGACGAGATCAAGGCCTTCGAGAGGCGGCGCAAGCTTGAGGAACCATGGTTGTTTGGTCCATGAGCTTATTGCCACCAAGACACCAAGGCTCCAAGAGACAAGTCAGATTCGATCATGGTTACTTGGTGTCTTAGCGTCTTGGTGGCCAAGCAATTCTTGATTGATCCATAAGGCCACATAGCTATGATCGCGATAATTCGGAATTTAATCATCTATTCAGCTAAGAGGTTGGTATGCAAGGAACAGAACTGGTTTTAAGAGCGCTTCATGCCAGGGGCGTGAAATATATCTTCGGCTACACTGGCGGCGCGATCATGCCGGTGTTTGATGAAATGGAAAAACAAAAACTCTTTACGTTCGTCATGCCGCGTCATGAGCAGGGCGCGACCTTTATGGCACAGGGCTTGTCGCGTGCTTCGCTCTCGACAGAGACTCCGCAGATAGGGGTCTGCTTGTCAACCTCCGGTCCAGGGGCTATGAACCTGGTGACCGGTGTTGCTGATGCGCACATGGATTCCGTAGCGATTGTCGCGATCACCGGACAGGTGGCAACGGGTGTCATCGCCACCGACGCCTTCCAGGAGAGCGATGTGGTCGGTGTCATGATGCCGATCTGCAAACAGACCTATATGCCGCTCTCTGCTGAAGAGATCGAGAAAACCATTCACGAAGCCTTCTATGTGGCAACCACGGGACGCTTCGGCCCGGTGGTGATCGACATCCCCAAAGATGTGCAGGTGCAAAAGACCAGGGACAATTACAGTTTCGATCCCAACAAGTTTCGTCCGAAATTGCCCGGATTTTACTACCATCCTTCACCGGAGCGTGAAGTTGTGCATCGGGCGATCGAGCTGATCAATCGCAGTGAGCGGCCGGTCATGTTCTGCGGGCACGGCGTCATCTCGAGCAATGCCGGTGCGATGCTGCAGGAGTTTGCCGAAAAGACCAATATCCCGGTGGCCTTCACCCTGCACGGTTTGTCGGCCATGCCGGTCGATCATCCCTTGAGCCTTGGCATGATGGGCATGCACGGCACTGTCGAGGCGAACCGTGCCGTCATGAATGCCGACCTGATTATCAGTTTCGGTATGCGCTTTGACGATCGGGTGACCGGCAAATTGAATGAATATGCCAAGAATGCCGATGTGATTCACGTCGAGATTGATCCCTCCGAACTCGACAAGAACGTTAAAACCACTGTTGCCATCAATGCCGATGTCTCGCGGACTCTGCATGTCATGCTCAGCGACCCTGAGCTGATTTCCAAACCGCGCCGGCGCTGGTTGCAGGAAGTCGAAGAGAACCGCCAGGTGACGATTGCCTCGGTCGCGGAGGAGCTTGCCGCCGGAACGGGTGCTGCCGGCAAGCTTTTGATGAAGACTATCATCCGTCGCCTGTCGGATATCACCGAAGGTAAGGACATTGTCGTTCCCGACGTCGGCCAGCACCAGATGATGTCGGCTCGTTATTATAACTTCCAGACCAACAACAGCTGGTTCACCTCCGGGGGTGCGGGAACCATGGGGTGTTCGTTGCCGATGGCCATCGGCGCCAAACTGGCGCGGCCCGATGAGCGGGTCTGGTCAATCAGTGGTGACGGTGGTTTCCAGATGAACATTCAGGAGCTGGGCACCATCATGGAGCAGGGTACGGATGTCAAGATCGTGATTCTCAACAACGGTTATCTGGGTATGGTACGCCAGTGGCAGACCCTGTTCTTCGACGGCCGCTATGCCGGCACGCCGATGCAGAGCCCGGACTACGGATTGATCGCCCAGGCCTACGGCATTCCCTATCAGAAAGTTACCGAACTCGACCAGGTCGATGCGGCGATTCGCACCGCAGCCGAACATCAGGGTGCTTACCTGCTTGAATTTATCTGCGATCCGAGCGAGGTCATTCTGCCGATGATTCCCTCGGGAGGCGGGTTCGGCGATATGATCGTGTCACGGGAGAAGTCCTGAATTGCCAACTAATTTTTTTATGGGAAGACAAAGATGACAGTCAAAAAAATGAAAAGGCGGGCCATTCTGGCCTTCGTGCAGAATAAACCGGGAACTCTCAACAAGATTTCCATGATGATCCGTCGCAAGATGTACAATGTCGACACCCTGACTGTCTGCAAGGCCAAGCCGCCTGGCGTCAGTCGCATGACGATCACGCTGCGTGAAGACGACGAGGCCAAAGTCCTCCAGGTGATCAGACAACTGGAAAAATTCACCGAAGTTATCCGTGCCAAGGAACTCGATCGTGATCACAGCTATTGGCGGGAGGTGGCCATCGTCAAGTTCGAACTGGAAAAGAAAGCGCTCGAGAAGCTGCAGAAAAAATATAAGTTTGAAATTCTCGACAGCCAGCCGCACGATATCTACATTATCCAGATTGCCGGGCCAACGGAAAGGATCGACAGCTTTCTGGAGGATGTCGGTGCAGCGCATTTTATTGAGATCGCCCGCACCGGCGTCACGGCCATGGACAAGTGAGGGAGACGATGAAGCGTCGCAGCGAGGAAATTACCGGTCGCAAGGATTCGGCTAAATGGATTGAGCGCACGGCCGCACGCACCATGCTGCGTGCCGTACGCTTTACCGATGAAGATTTCGACAAACCGATCATCGCTCTCGCCGTGCCGCATACCAACGGCACGCCGTGTAATGACCATATCAGGGTTCTTGGTGATCTCGTTCAAAAGGCTATAGAAGACGCCGGCGGCAAGGCGATCGTGTTCGGTACGCCGGTGGTTTCGGACGGTATCTCCATGGGCACCGAGGCGATGAAATATTCCCTGGTCAGCCGCGAAGTGATTGCCGACAGCATCGAGCTGATGACCGAAGGCTACCGGGTCGATGCCGTGATCACCCTGTCAGGCTGCGACAAGACCATCCCCGCCGCCCTGATGCCGATTGCCCGCAACAACCTGATCGGCCTGACCCTCTACGGCGGCAGCATCCTGCCCGGCGAATACCACGGCAAAGCGCTCAATATCGTCAGTGCCTTCGAGGCGATCGGTGCTCATTGCGCGGGCAAGATCGATGCGCAGGAGCTGCATGCGATCGAATGCCACGCCTGCCCGGGGGCCGGCTCCTGTGCCGGCATGTATACCGCCAACACCATGGCTTCGGCGATCGAAGCTCTCGGTATGAGTCTGCCGGGCGCGGCATCCAATCTGGCCGTCGATGAAGGTAACGAAATCTCTGCTGACAAGCGCGAGGATTGCGAGCGTGCGGCCCAGGCTGTTATGGCGTTGCTTCAATCCGGCCTCAAGGCCCGCGATATCATGACGCGCAAGGCTTTTGAAAATGCCCTGACTGTCGCCTGGGCGTTAGGTGGTTCAACCAATGCGGTGCTGCATCTGCTGGCCCTGGCTCACGAAGCCGAGGTTGCATTGACCCTTGCCGACATCGAACAGGTGACTGCCCGGGTGCCGCTGCTGGGCAACTTCAAGCCGTTCGGCGACTATGTGATGAACGATCTGCATGCCATCGGTGGTTTGCCGATGGTGATGAAAACCCTGTTGGATGCCGGTTTCCTCCACGGGGATTGTATGACGGTGACAGGCCTGACGCTGGCCGAAAATTTGGCTGACGCGCCGTTACGACCAGGCAACCAGGATGTCTTCTATAGTCCTGACCAACCTTATGCGCCGCCCAATAAACACATCCGTGTGCTGCGCGGCAATCTCTCCCCTGAGGGGTGTGTGTTGAAGCTCAGTGGCAAGGAGATGAACCATTTTACCGGACCGGCGCGGGTTTTCGATCGGGAAGAAGACGCCCTCGAAGCGATTCTGGCGGGAAAGATTTATGCAGGGGATGTGCTGGTGATTCGCTACGAAGGGCCGCAAGGCGGCCCCGGCATGCGCGAGATGCTTTCACCCTCAGCGGCTTTGATGGGCGCAGGATTGGGCAAAGATGTGGCCCTGGTAACCGATGGCCGCTTTTCTGGCGGCACCCACGGTATTATGATCGGTCACGTGGCGCCGGAAGCGCAGACCGGTGGCGTGTTGGCGATCGTTGAAGAGGGTGACGTCATCGAGATAGATCTGAAACTCGGCCAATTGAATCTGAACCTTGATGCAGAGACGATTGCACGCCGCTTTGCAGAGTGGCATCCTCCGCAAGCCCGTTATGCCAGGGGCGTTCTGGCAAAATACGCCCGGCTGGTTTCGTCTGCGTCCTGCGGGGCGGTGACCAGTTGAAAACCCAGATCAAAATTTCTGGCTATGAGTCTGTCGGACTATACGGGCCGAAGCTGTCTGACCTTGCAGGCAGGAATCTTGATAGGGCGCATCGGAGCCTCTGCGCACGACGGTTGCTTCCGTCACCTGCAACCACGATCCTCGTCGCGAGGACATTGCCATGAACATCATCTATTTGCTGGACCTGATCGGCACAGCCGCGTTCGCAGCCTCCGGCGCATGGGTCGGCGTGCGCAAGCGCATGGACCTGTTCGGTGTGCTGGTCCTCGGCGTGGTTACGGCTGTCGGTGGAGGCACC
>JAVVDT010000014.1:0-26343 GCA_032250875.1 Desulfuromonadales bacterium
GTACGACAACAATCAGCACCAAACGACGCATAATCAGACCTTCTGTTTTATCACTTATATTTGTGGAGCGACGATGGACAATGCATACACACACCAGTATCAGCTAAGCTCTCCCAGAAAAATGGTTGCAACCAGAAAGCTATTGGAACGTTCAGGAGGAACAAACCGCTACTGTTTGCCGTCAGCTGTTTACCGAATTGGGTACCATATATTAAAAACGAAATGTTCTTTTATGTAACCCTACGGCAGGACAAATGTCAACCTGTCTTCGTTCACACTCACGGCTTCCTGATATCATACTTTTCCATTCGGTATATCAATGTATGTCTTGGCACCCGCAGAAAAGCCGCCGCCCGTGTCTGGTTCCAGGCGTTTCTCTCCAACGCCTGCACAACCACTTCTTTTTCCAACGCTTCGAGTGAATAGCCTTCAGGCGGAAGTTCCACGACCTGGCTTCTTGACGAGGACGGTGTCGAGCGAATTTTCGCGGGCAAGTGATGCACATCAAGCCTCTCACCGGTATTCAACACAATCATCCGTTCAACAGCGTTCTGCAACTCCCTGACATTTCCGTGCCAGGGGTAGGCTGCCATAGCCTCAAGTGCGGCAGGACTGATGTCTACCGTAGATCCTGTGCTGAAACGTTTCAGGAAATGCCTGACCAGCAACGGGATGTCTTCTACTCGCTCTCGTAGAGGCGGCAATTCAATTGGTATGACCGCCAGGCGATAATAAAGATCCTCACGAAACCGGCCTTGCTGCAGAGCGGTTTCCACGTCCTGGTTGGTCGCCGCGAGGATCCTCACATTAACGGGACGGATCTTGCCTCCCAACGGCTCCACTTCCATTTCCTGGAGAACGCGCAGCAGTTTGGGTTGCAGTTCCAGAGGCATCTCGCCGACTTCATCGAGAAACAGGGTGCCGCCATCAGCTTGTTCGAACTTGCCGGCACGATCTCGAACCGCGCCGGTAAAGGCGCCTCGAACATGACCGAAAAGTTCACTTTCCAGAAGGGTCGCCGGGATTGCCGCACAGTTGATAGCGACAAAAGGTTCATGGCTCCGTGAACTGCCCTGGTGAATTGCCCGCGCTATCAGTTCTTTGCCTGTGCCGCTCTCGCCTGTTATCAGGACGCTCGCCTCGGTTGGGGCAACCCTTCTGACAACCTCAAAGATCTCCTGCATGACATCGGAGATGCCGACCATGTGACTGAAATCAATCTGATGCTCCAGTTGATCGCGCAGACGCCGGTTTTCGTTCTGCAAGCCAAGCAGATTAAACGCCTTGTTGACAACCAGCACCAGCTCATCACGACTGAAGGGTTTGGCCAGGTAGTCGTGGGCACCCTGTTTCATCGCGTCAACAGCCTTTGCAACAGAGCTGTATGCAGTCACCACTATGACCAGGGTCTCCGGACGATCCGCCATGATTTGCTGCAGCACCTCGTAACCAGACATACCGGGCATCTGAATATCGGTAATGACAACCTCGGGTTGATCCTGACGAAAGGCTGCCAGTCCCTGCTTGCCATCAGCGGCACTGATAACCTGGAAACCGGCTGACTGCAGTGAATACTCGGTGACTCGTCGCAACGAGGCATCATCATCAATCAAAAGGACCTTGCGCGTGCTTCTGGGCTTATCAGTAAGAGACATGTCTGCAGTCATGGTGCGTGATTCTCCAGTTTTCAGGATAATGGCAGGCAAACAGTGAAACGTGCACCCTGCCCGGGAGTGCTGTCGAGCACGATGTGACCGTCGTGGCCATGAACTATGCGCTGCGTGATAGCCAACCCAAGCCCGGTACCACTATCACGAGTGGTTACAAACGGATTGAATATGCGCTCCCGATCTTCCAGGGCTATGCCCGGGCCGTTGTCGCTCACCTTGATTTGGACTTCGTGTGGCAAGTTTTTTGAAGACACCTCGAGAATGCCAGCTTCGGGCATTGCCTGAAGAGCATTCAAAATCAAGTTAAGCAATACCTGCTTGATCTGCTCGCCCTGTCCGGGGATTTCGATGTCCTCATCGAGGTCGACATGCACCTCGACATGATTGCAAATGGCCTGCCGTCGAGTCAGATCGAGTACGTCACCAACAATCGGACGGAGAAAAAAATGTCCATGCTCGACGGGTGTCGGCCGGGCAAAACGCAGAAAATCCTCCAGGACTCCGTTGAGTCTGTCCACTTCCTTAATCAGAATCTCGGCAAATTCCAGCTTCGGATCATCAACCGCCACCCCGTCGCGAAGGATTTCCGCGGTTCCTTTAATGGAGCCGAGCGGGTTGCGGATTTCATGAGCCATCCCGGCAGAGAGTTCGCCGAGAGCAGAGAGGCGATCGGCACGCCTAAGCTGTTCTTCAATCTCGATAATCTGGTCTGCTTGCTCACGCAACTTCAAGTAACTGCCTTCAAGTGTCTCGGCAGCTTTCTGATAGCGCAATTTCTGTTGCCGTTCGCGCTGGGCGAGAAAACCGGTCAGGCAGCCGATCACGTTATACAGAACGATCTCCAGGTATTGTTCGAGAGCGATCGTCGGATTGTGCTGCCAGTGAAAAAGCACATGCGGCATATAGAGCAGTGAAGCAAGAATCGCTGTGACTATGCCCCCGCGCAGGGCAAACCAGACCCCGCCAAGCACAATCGGGACATAATAGAGCCGACGAAAGATATCGTGAGCACTCACCATCTCTGTCGTCGTCAGATAATGCAGAGCGGTGACTATCAGCAGCAAGGCAGCGATGATCGTCAGGCGCAGATACAAATTTTTCTTGGGAATCAGCATGGCCTTCCAGATTTTGTGTATTCGACAGTGACAGCAACTCAGTGTAGGATATTACACAATGCCCTCAAAAAGAAACCCTCAAATTATTTGCGCCCGCTTGCAACAGCTCTTTCGCATCACAGATCCTTCTGATTTTTATACTGTATTCTGAATTCCGGATTCTGTATCCTAGCAGCCTGTCGGACTATGCGGGCCGAACAGCCGACAAACTCCCAGGAACCTGGAGACCAACCGAATGCCCCTTTTTCTCGATATCATCAACATAGTCCTGCCGGTCTTTTCGGTTATAGTACTCGGCTGGTTGCTGCGTCGCTGGGGGCTGATCGATGCCGCCTTCCTTAAGCAGACCAATAGACTGGTTTACTATGTCTGCCTGCCGTTGCTGCTCTTTTATAAAATCGGTACAGCAGACTTCTTCGCCAACTTCAACGCAAGACTGATTCTCGGCTCGATCGCCGCCGTAGCCATCACCTTCGTTGCATCATATTTTTATACGGTTCTCAGAAAGTATCCGGACAATGCCCGCGGCGTCTTCAGCCAGGGCTCGTTTCGCGGCAACATTGCCTACATGGGACTGGCCATTACTCTCAATGCTTATGGAGAGACAGGTCTGACCAGGGCCGGCATTCTGATGGGCTTTCTGGTTCCTTTTTTGAATCTGTTTGCCATCCTTGCCCTGCTCTGGCCACATCGTGGTGAAGGCGAACAGCGTGGCGCCGGCTTCTGGTTCCGTCAGGTCGCCCTGAATCCGTTGATCCTGGCTTCATTTCTTGGGATCGTCTGGAGTTTTCTCGCCCTGCCGGTGCCGCTGGTCTTCGAGCGTAGCCTGAATATCGCGACCGGCATGACCCTGCCGTTGGCGTTGCTGGCGCTCGGCGGCGGCTTTTCGCTCGAAAAAATGCGTGGTGACCTGATCAAGGCAACCCTTTCAAGCAGCATAAAAACCATCTGGATGCCGATTCTTGCAGCCCTCCTGCTGATCAGCATGGGTGTCAGGGGCATCGATCTCGGCATCGGTGTTTTGGTAGCCGGGACACCCGCGGCAACGGCCACCTACATCATGGCCGATCAACTCGGCGGAGACGCTGAACTGGCCGGAGCCATCGTCATGCTCTCCACCCTGCTCTCTGCAGCCACCTACACCGTCGCGCTGCTGATCCTTCGCAGCCAGGGGCTGTGAAACCACTGCGCGACGCGACATTCACAACATTAAAAGCTTTGAAAGCAAGGATCAAAGGCAAATTAGCCGCAATGAAAATCTGTCAAGGTCTATGGTTAGACCAAAAAACCAAGAGATTCAGGATTTTGATCTTACAGATTTTCATAGATCTTGATCGCGGCTAAATAAGCAGGTTTTGATTGTGTTTAAAGCTTCAAGGAATATGATCTTTTCGATGAATTGCACACAGATCACGGATCACTGACCTTCATGTATCAACCTTTTGCTATCGGTGAAAAATTCCGCATCACTCCTCCCGGCCATTCGCCCTCGACTGATGGCCGCATTGATCTGATCATGCAGCGTGGTGCCTTCGGCTCGGGAGAACACGAGACAACTGAAAGCTGCCTGAAAATCATGGAAGGTTTACCTGATATCAAGGGAACGCAGGTCCTCGATCTTGGCAGCGGCACGGGGATCCTGGCGATCGCCGCGCTCAAACTCGGCGCAGACCATGTCTTCTGCATCGATATCGAGCCGAAAGCCGTCGAGACCGCACGCATCAACTTCAGCCTTAACGGATTGAACGATCAGGCGACCCACATCACCGGGACCCTGGACGCTGTCTCAGCAGGAGATTTCGACCTGATACTGGCCAATATCTACGGCGACATCCTGCTTGATCTGGCTGATTCGTTAACGGCCAAAGTAAAGCCGGAAGGCAAGCTATTGCTCTCGGGAATTTTGTGGGAATACAATTTTGATGTGCGACAGGCTTACGAGAAGAGGGGGTTTCAAGTGGTTCGCAACCACATGCTTGAAGAATTCAGCACCCTTGTCATGCAAACAGGCTTGCGAGCCTGAGCAGTCAAAGCGTTCGCACAATTTTCTCACATTTTTCTTACAATTTAGTTGTCAAACAAAAACTGCTTTGCTATATTCATCGAAACTCTTCGTTTGCCTGCAAGCCGAAGAGCCTATGGACCCCGCGTATCCCCCCCCTCCTTACGCGGGGTCTTTTTTTGCCCTTCGTCTTGCTTCAGCCCGCTTTGAATGCCCGCAAGAGGTGGGGGATCAGTTGTTTTTTACGTGACAGGACCCCTTTCAGATCAAAACATCCTGACCCAAACTGAGGATAGCCGATCGCCGCAATCAAATCCCTGTCGCCACGCACCACAAACTGGCTGTTCTGTTGAACAATATCGGTCACCAGCAATCCGGCCAAATCCAGGCTGCGTTTGTCAACAAGGGCTTCCAGTCCCCGCAGAATCTCTTCACGCTGTTCTTCAAACTCCTGAAACGTGACGACTTCGACCTGGCCGACGCCAAAACGACGGGTTTCAACTTCATACTCCTTAAAATCAGCCGTCAAAAGATCTTCAATGCTGGGATAGGCGGCAAGCGTGCTGCCGGCCTGGAACATCTGATGACCAAAAACATGTGGATCCATACCGGAGCATTTCTCAAGCCAGTCAACCAGGTCACGATCTAAATCTGTTGTCGTCGGTGACTTCAACAAGACGGTATCGGAAAGCAGCCCTGCCAGCAGAAGAGAGGCGATCCGGGACGCCGGTTCAATTCCGGCATGGCGATACAGCGTGGCCACCACCGAGCAGGTACTGCCGAGCGGTTGGTTGATGAAACGAATCGGTGCTTCGGTATGAAAATTCCCCAGGCGGTGGTGATCAATCACTTCAAGGATCTCCACCTGGTCAGCCCCGGGTACGGCCTGAGACAACTCGTTGTGATCGACCAGAACCAGTTTAAGCGATGATGGCCGCAGCAGATTCGACTTGGTTGCGACGCCGCAGACCCTGCCTTCATCGTCAAGCACCACGACCCCGGGAGCAGTGCTGCGCATGAGCACTTTTCGTATTTCATCAAGGCGATCATCCAGATGCGCCCGGGGAATATCTGCATCGGCCAGATAACGCACCGGTGTCGACATTCTGGCCAGCAGGGCACTTGTTGCCGTATCAAAAGGAGTGCACAAGATGGAGACCTTCCGCTCGCGCGCCAACGCCACCAGATCATCCTCAATAGCGAATCCTCCGGTCACCACCAGAAGACGAACGCCCAGTTCAACAGTACTCTGGTGAATATCCCGACGATCACCGGTGAACACGACGATACGTCGTGGGTCGGTAGCAGAGAGATGCTCATAAAAGTTCTCGACAGACATGGCTCCAACGAACAGATCGAGTTCTTCAGTACGCGTTTCGTCGATGAGGTTGGCAGCGCTTGCCTGCAGGCAAGACTGTATTGAAGCTGGTGACGAAAGCACCTGGCGAATAGGCCGACCTTCGCGGGGGAGAAAGACATGCTCGGTAAGCCTCTTCAAGATGAGCGCTCCAAGCGGCCGATTGTCAGCATCCACGACCGGTAACATACGAATATCACGTTGACGCATCAATTCCAGCGCCTGCATGAGCGGGGCTTCGGCATCAATGACTGCGGGGAAATCATCAACAGTGTCACGCAGGCGGGGATAAACGTCGGTCAATAGTACTGGCGGTTGCTGGCCCAGGCTGTCGAGGACAAACTCGGTCTGGCGATTGAGATGCCCGGCTCGACCCGCAAAAACATTGAGTTTGCCCTGTAATCGACATAGCTCAGCATAGGCGATTGCGCTGCAGACAGAGTCTGTATCGGGATTACGATGTCCAACAACGAAAATTTTTTCCGGTCGACTCATATCCCCTCCTTCTCCAGGTAGCCACGAACGTCTCCCAAGCCGATCACATCTTCTACTATGCCGCGTTCAGGAATACCCTCTTCATTGAGCCAGAAGTACAGATTGCCGCTATCCGTGTCAAAAATTTGAGGATCAATTCTAGCCGACACCAGCAGACCGTGAGATGGAAAATATTCTTGTCTGGCATGCTGCTCAGTTGTGAGCACATTGACCTCCATATCAACAAAACCTTTTCCGGAATACGTTGGGATCAGGAAATGAGCACCCCTTGCCAAGGGTCCGTAGACACCGGTTCGCAGGTTATAAAATGCCGTCAACATATCAACAGGATGTTGTCCCGCAGGGATATCGTGCCCTTGCTTTGATCGAAGCACACCTTCTTTGGTTTTTTCCTCGAAGACCTTGCCCTGGTCATAATCATAGAGATGACGTCGTTCCCGAATCTGCCACTTGCCCCATCTGTGTTTGACGATCTTGCCGTGGTGTTCGATGCTACGCAAAGAACCGTTTGGGCTCAATTCCATCAATGACGTATAAGTCTGCGTGCGGTTACCGGCCAGCCATGAGGCGACTCCCAGGGTTCGGCCAATCAGCTCCGCCTTATAAATATTCGGCCGGTCAGTTTCGGTAAATCGCAATTCACCCTCTGCCAGCCTTTTGAAAAACAGAAAATCAATTGAATACAGATAATTCTCACCGACCAACCGCTGAATCTGCATTGAAGTATCTGCTTGTTGAGCTCCCGGTTGTCCGGGAACAGACAAAAGCAGCATCGAGGCAAAGAGTATTGGTAAAACAGCTCTGTTTATCATTAAAAAAGACCTGCGATAAAGATAAGATAAGCTCCCAAAAGCAACAGGCCTCGCTTGCGATCCAGCTGCAGCCTGGGCGATATCAAGGTCAGAAGGCCGATCAACATGGCGCAAAAGGCCAGCATAATCGGGAAATCCAGGGTCAAAGCCCTCGGTTCAAGCATGACCGGGCGAATCATGGGACAGATGCCAAGAACGAAAAGCACATTAAATATATTACTGCCGATCACATTGCCGACACTGATATCCATCTCGCCTTTCCAGGCACTCATCACCGAAGCAGCCAGTTCTGGCAGACTGGTGCCCAATGCGACGATTGAGAGGCCGATAATCAGCTCTGACACTCCGAGCAGAGTCGCGACCATGACCGCACCGCGCACCATCAGTTCGGCGCCAAGCCCGAGCCCGATCATACCGATTAAGACCATCGCCATATTTTGCCCGCGTCTTGTGGATATTTCGCTGATGACTTTATTAATCTCCCGATCATATGGAATCGAAGGAGTACGGGCCGTCCTGAGACAGTAGACCAGAAACGCCAGAAGACTCAAGAAGAGAACCAGTCCATTCATAAACGAGATTTCACCATCTAAAGCCATGACATACAAAGCGACAGAAGCGATAATCATAATCGGCATTTCACGAATCAGTGTGGAACGGGCAACGACAACCGGGGTAATCAGGGCGGCGACACCAAGGATTAAACCTATATTGGCGATGTTGGAGCCGATGATATTGCCGGCAGCCATTGACGATGCGCCCCTTATTGTGGCGAAGAGCGAGACCATGAGCTCCGGCATGCTGGTTGCGAAGGCGACCACGGTAAGCCCGACCACTAAAGGTCTTACTCCGAATGACAGCGCCAGTCGGGAACTCCCAGTTACCAGATATTCTGCGCCATAATAGAGTAGCAGCAAGCCTGCAAGCACAAGGATGGTGCCGAGAAGCATGATTATAACCTTGTCTATCTGAGAGATTTCCAGAAGATGTTATGAAGCAACACAGAAACGAGACCAGTTTAATGCCTGCGCCGGCCAGTGTCGAGAGCAAGACGCATACGATGCCAGTATCAATAAGAATATCTTGACTTTTCATCGGCCAAACGAATAATATCCATATATTCAATTTTCCGAAAAGGATCATTTATGGCTGACGTTGAATTCGACAAATCTCTCAATTTTGATCGTGAAGCAGAAATTCTGAAAGTCCTTGGCCACCCGATTCGGCTGAAAATAGTAGCCGGCCTGATGTCTCAATCCTGCAACGTCAAAAAAATCTGGGAGTGCCTGGAATTGCCCCAGGCGACCGTATCGCAACATCTTGCCTTGCTCAAGAATAAAGGGGTCATCGAAGGCAAGCGTGATGGCGTTGAAGTCTTTTACCAGGTAACCTCTATAGAAGCCCGCAAAATTGTCCAATCACTTATGGAAGATTTTCCTACGCATAGAGACTCGCGCTTTGCAGTCTAGCGCGATCTGCGCCGCAGAAGCTCAACACACATCAAAAAAACGGGTGCGACATGGTCCAATGTTGCTTCCGTTTTTATCTATCACCACGACAGAAAAGCCTTACAGCTCCGGTTTCTCGGCAACCGCAATAACCACCTCATAGCTGGCCGCAATCCCTGCATCACACCTGAATTGTTCCTCATACGCACTGATCATTGACTGCATGACACGGCGAGACGCCAGCCCTCGAGGTCTGTCCACCGTGGCATTGCCGGCGCCGATATGTTTGATTTGTCGCAACAGATCGGGCACATCGGTATGATATTCAATCTCCATGGTAGTGAACAGGTCGCGGCTGGACAAACCTGCCAGGTCAATCGCCGCGGCAACGTCATTGATCGTCGGAAAGTTCTGGACATGCGAAAGCCGGGCCTTGCTGTTTTCGGCAATCGCCTGGTGATGGCAAGATCGCAACTCATGAAGGGTTTTTTCACCAAACATTGCCAGGGCAAAAAGCCCTCCGGGCTTGAGAACTCTGGCGATCTCGGTAAAGGCCGACGGCAGACAAGCGACCCACTGGTAGACAGAACTTGAAACAGCCGTGGCAAAGACACCGTCAGCGAACGGCAGGTGTCTGGCGTCAGCATCACAGGCCGTCACTGCAGGCAACCTTTTTACCGCTTGTCGAGTCATGCCATGAGCGATATCCATCACGACAAGTTGTTGTGCTGAATCGGAACCGAGAATCTCTGCCGCAAGAGCGCCTGTTCCGGTACCCACATCCAGCATCAGCCCGGGCTTCTTCATAGCTGATAATTTGCCGTGGAGCAGTGTGACAACCCGCTTCTGCACCTGTGCATAGCTGTCATAATCGCCGGCATGACTCGAGAAGTTGGCGCGCATGTGCTTGCTGTCAATGGCTTTGCCTGGAATCATCAACAGAACTCCCGGATTTTTTCGGCAACGCTTTGCGGCTGGCTAAAAAAAAGACCATGGCCAATCGCGGCAAACTCAATGAAATGCCCATGTGGCAGCATCTCTGCGAGATAACGCCCGGCAGCAACCGGTACAATCCGGTCTAAACCGCCGTGCAGCACCCGCACCGGCTGATGGATTTCAGCAAGGATATCACGTTGGTCTTGTACTCTCAGCATTTTGAGCAAGTCCAGAGCCACTTCACGATCAGGCACAGGGCTCTGGCGCACGGCGAAATTGCGGATCGTGCGCAAGCGTTCATCAGAGATATTTTCACCGGCAAAACTCAGGGCAAAGAAATCGCCGAGCGTTGACTCGAAACGCCGCTCCAGGTTCCTGACCAAAGCTTGCACCTGAGCAACTGGCAAGCCGAACATCCAGTCATCACATATGGTAAAACGCGGTGTGGTGCCGATCAGGACCAGCCGGTCAGCCGGCAGCTTGTTCTGGCTGACGATTTCCAGAGAAAGCATGCCGCCCAGCGACCAGCCGATCAGTGTGACAGGGTTTTCCTCGATCGCAGCAATCCAATGAATCAGATCATCGGCAATCCCGGCAAGGTCGTTCTGCAGAGCGGGAAAGGAACCTCCATGGCCGGGAAGGTCCGGAATCAGCAGACGAAAGTCAGAAGCAAGCAACAGGGCAATTTCATTGAACACCGCCGCCGACATCGACCAACCGTGCAAAAGTACGAGGGGTCGTCCCCGGCCGATTTCGTACCAGGTCAACTGCCTGCCATCAGCCAACTTGAAATAATTTTCTTTCACGCGACAAGCTCATGGTAAACGGCAAGAATCTTTTCACAAGCGCGCTCAAGGTCCAGCGCTTCATGGCTGGCCATGACCGTCGCACGCAGGCGGCACAACCCCGGAGCAACCGTTGGTGGACGAATACCTTGCAGAAAGACACCTTGTTCAAGTAGCCGAGCAGTCATCTTCATGGTCGGCTGCGGATCTTTTGTCAACACCGGGATAATCTGGGTGGTGCTGCCCAGTAAATCCATGCCGCCGGCGGTTAACGACTCAGCCATGTGGACACGATTGCGTTCCAGTTTCTCACGCAGCACCCTGCCCTCTTCGCTGTCTACCAGGTCAAATGCTGCCACAGCGGCGGCCGGGATGCCGGGAGGCAGGCTGGTGGAGAAGATGAAGGCGCGGCTATGATTGATCAAAGAGTCAATCACCACCCGTTCTGCGGCAAGATAGGCACCGGCACAGCCAAGAGCCTTACCGAGCGTTCCCATGTGCAGATCGATACGTTCGAGACAGTTGAGATATTCACCTGTGCCCCGGCCGTTATGCCCGAGCACACCGGTGCCGTGGGCATCGTCAACCATGAGCAGGGCATCGTGCTGCTCTTTCAGGTCACAGAGCTCAACCAGAGGAGCCATGTCACCATCCATGCTGAAGACACCATCCGTGACGATCAACCAGCGACCTTTTCGTTTTGGCTTCTCCTGCTCCATGAGCTCGGCAAGAGCAACCGTATCGCGATGGGGATAAACAATTGTGCGAGCGCGGGCCAGCCGGCAGCCATCAATGATCGAAGCATGATTGAATTCATCGGAGAAGATGACATCGTTCGGGCCGAACAAACCCTGCAGGATTCCCGTATTGGCAGCATAGCCTGAGTTGAACAGCAGCGCCGCCGGGACACCCTTGAAGGCGGCTATACGTTCTTCAAGGGCCAGATGGGTCGGCAAGCTACCGGAAACCAGGCGACTGGCACCGGAACCGGCTCCGAACTCTCTGGTCGCGGCTATCATCTTTTCAGTCAGACTTGGATGCCCGGCTATGCCGAGGTAGTTATTGGAGCAGAGCAGCAACACTTCGCGACCGTTGACGTGGACTTTCGGCCCCTGGCCATCCTCAACAGTTCGCAAAGATCTAAACATTCCTCGCTGCTTAAGCTGCTCAAGCTCTTCTTGCCATTTTTTCATCAGCAGTGATCCCAGTTGTTGATTTGCTCGCAGGTTTCCTGTCCATACCCACGGCATCACATATGACAGCCCTCCAGCTCCGCTGACATGACATCTGCACGATTGCGGAGCAACAATCTTCATTCGAGGGTGAAATTATCATTGCTCCCATGCGTTGTCAACCTTTACACATGGGCGGTTAACGAATCTTTTTTACTAAGCCAAAGCCATGATATTGTTAACTTTGTCGGCAATCAGAGAGCTTGTACTAAAGGTCGCAAAGGAAGTGACTGAATGATTGGTATTATTTTCACCCTCTTTTGTTTTTGCAGGAATTGATCACATGGACTCCGTCCGGAAGCGTGAAATCGTTTACCGCTTGTCTCAACTGTCGGTATTCGCTATGATTCATCAAGTTTATTACGTTTCCACATGGGAAACGGCCATCGTCACCGACTCTTGCAGGCACTTCTGATGGTGACATCTATTCCACCGGGGATTATGAAAAAATTTATCCTGATATGTCTGTGCAATGCAGCCTTGCTGGTTGCCTTGTGCCTTCCCGCACAAGCGCGTATGACCATCGGCATGATGACCGAACAGCTCTCCGGAGTTGACCGAACATCATTAGACCAACTTGGTAAGGAGCTTGCCAGGATTGACGGAACATCTTTTCAGATTCGCCGATTTGAGGATGCCGCTGCCATCGGCAATTGGCTGCTGCGTTTCCAGGAAATTGACGCCGCCGTCGTTACACCCGAATTCATCAAGCAACAACCAGCAGGGGCCCTGAAGCATCTTGCTGACATGCATGCCAAGAACAAGACCATACCGCCGATGCTGCTGGTTATCCGCCACAACCTGAGCAGCGACCAGGCAGCCCGGATAAAAACAACCTTTCTAAAGTTGAGCACAAACGACAGCGGCCGTAAAGTCCTTGAGAAACTGGGGTTGGCCGGGGTCACCCCTCCGGGAGAAGCTCTCAGGCGTAAATCAGTCAAGCTCGAACAGCCATTAGCGCAGCCGAGCAAGGAGAAAAGCGTCTCCCCGCCGGTAATAACTGACAAACAACCAGCAGAGCCCAAAGCTCTTAAAACAGTGACTATTGAGCCAAAACGGCCTGAAGAAGGGCAACTGACTCCTGCAATGGTGAAGGGGCAACCTGCTGAGACCGAAGCCGTTACATCTGAAACGGTTCCTGAAACAACCGTCAAGACAGCTGCCAAATCGGAATCTGCAGAAGAATCATCACAAACTTCGACATTAGTGGAGCCGGTTAAAGCGGAAGAACTTGTAAAGCTGACAGAAGCCAACAAAACGCCTGAAAGCAAAGCCGAACCAATCAAGCAAGAACCGCTCAATAAAGCACAGTCCTCGGAGCCCGAGCCTGCTCATGAGCCTGCTTTCAACAAAAGGCTGGTGATCTTTGCTGCTCTGATTCTCCTTCTTGCAATCCTTCTCAAGGCCTGCCTGTTTGCCATGCGCTGGCAGAACAAGAGAAAATCATCGTTCAGTTTTCATGAGACTCCGCAACTTGGGACAGCACCAAAGCCTGATGAAGAGGTTCTTCTCGTTGCCGTAAAAAAAAACCCAACAAAGGCTGAAGAATTTGTCATTGAAACCGGCCATTTAGGCCCGGGAAAGGTTCCGGCGCTGCTCAAGCGCTGTGCCGATCTGCCGAGACCCGTTGTCCTGAAAATTACCAAAGGCTCCAACGAGAAACTGGTCTATTTTGCCGGCGGGCAGGTTTCCGGTGTGCTGACCCAGAATGCGAAGACTTCCGGTTCAGGGGTGCGCTGGAACAAGCTCGGTAATCTTTTGGTCAGAGAAGGACTGATTACTAAGGAACAGAGCGATCAAGGGATGGCCCTGATCACAAAAGAATCCGGGCTGCGTTTCGGAGAGGCTTTGCTGAAATTGAGACTGATTGATCTGGCAGGGTTCAGGCATGCTCTCGCACGCCAGGCCAAGGCGACTATTTATGCGTTGATTCTCTTTCCAGAAGGCCGCTATCAGGTGCTTGCCGATGATGGTTCGCTGCCTCCGGAAGAGAGTGTCTCCATTGAGGTTACTAATCTGCTTCGTGAAGCGTCTTACCATCAATCAGAGTGGACTGCAATCCGCCAGGCGTTGCCCAATCTGAATACATTGCTGGACTTCACGCCGGATGGCTCCAGCAAGCTTGAGAATGTCAGTATTTCCGCCCAACAACAGGCTGTCTTGTTATTAATTGACGGCCAACAAACAATCAACGACCTCTGCATAGAATCTTCGATGATGGACTACGAAGTTTACCGCTTCTTGTACCTGATGACCAAAGCAGGTGTATTGGAACAGCGTCATCTGGAAACTGCGGATGTAAATTAACTGGCTTTGATCTTGGTATAAATCTGATTTTTCACCAGGGCTCCCTTAACTGTTGCAACAATGCCCTTGGCATCCAAGCCATAGCGTTCCCGCAACTCCGCCTGGCTACCCTGCTCGACAAACCTGTCCGGCAGACCAATCCTTTTGATCGGAATATGAACTCCTTCTTCACAAAAGAGTTCAAGAACGGCAGATCCAAAGCCACCCTGAAGAGCATTCTCTTCTACAGTAAAGACGAAACCAGCCCTGACAGCCTCGGTAATCAACAGTTCTTTATCCAGTGGTTTCAGAAAAATCGGGTCAACGACTGCAAGGTCAAAGCCATCACCAGCCAGCATTTCAGCCGCCGCCAGAGCTTCCGCAACCAGAACTCCAACAGCAAAGAGGACTCCATCCTTTCCTTCACGCAGTTTTTCGCCCTGCCCCGAAACAAGCGAGCGTGGCTTTTCAGGGGCAACGCCAATTCCGGAACCACGCGGATAGCGGAAAGCAAAGGGACCATTGCACTGCGAGGCGGTCATTACTGCGTGACGCAGAAAATTTTCATCGCGAGGCACCATGAAAATCATATTGGGGATATGCCGCAGATAAGAAAAATCGAACACGCCATGGTGTGTCGGCCCGTCGGCGCCCACAAGACCGCCGCGGTCCAGGGCGAAAGTAACCGGCAGATTCTGCAGGCAGACATCGTGCAAGACGTTGTCATAAGCACGTTGTAAAAACGTGGAATAAATGGCGATGAATGGTTTTAGGCCTTGAGTCGCCATACCCGCCGCAAATGTAACGGCATGCTGTTCGGCAATGCCGACGTCAAAACACCGGGACGGGAAACGCTCGGCAAACGATTTGAGCCCGGTTCCTTCCAGCATCGCCGCAGTAATCGCCACGATGCGATCATCTTCCTCTGCCAAAGCAGTCAAGGTTTCACCAAAGACTGCAGTGTAACTTGGTGGAGCACTGCGACCCTGCTTGACTTCTCCAGTGACCGGATCGAAGGGTCCGACACCATGATAGAGGTGTGGGTTCGCTTCTGCAGGAGGAAAACCTTTACCCTTTTTCGTGACCACATGCATCAACACCGGACCATCCATGTTGGTAATATTTTCCAGGGTCTGAATCAACTCGTCGAGCTTATGGCCATCAATCGGACCGACATAATCGAAATCAAAGGCTTCAAACAGCATACCAGGCGTCAAAAAACCTTTTACCGCTTCCTCTGCCTTCTTTGCCAGGCGTCTGAGATCCTTGCCTATTTTCGGAACGCTGTCGAGGAAGTTTTCCGTTTCCCGCTTCAGGCGTACAAAGAAGTCCGAGGTCAGTTGTCGGCTGAGGAACGATGAGAGAGCACCGACATTCGGTGAGATTGACATCTCGTTGTCATTCAGGATCACAAGCAGGTTTTTTTTAAGATGCCCCGCGTGATTCAAAGATTCAAAAGCCAGCCCGGCGGTCAAAGAGCCATCACCGATCACAGCAACGACCCTCTCGCCACCGCCGCGTGCGTCTCGAGCCGTCGCCATGCCGAGAGCCGCGGCGATCGAAGTGCTCGAATGCCCGACGTCGAAACAGTCATGAGGGCTCTCATCGCGTTTGGGAAAACCGCTCAAGCCATCCAGTTGTCGCAATGTCTTGAACTGCGCATAACGACCGGTCAGTAATTTATGTGCATACGCCTGGTGACCGACATCCCAGATAATTTTATCCCTGGGAGTCGTGAAAACCCTGTGCAGAGCAATCGTCAGCTCTATGACCCCAAGCGAACTGGCCAGATGACCACCGGTCTCGGCCACAGTCGTGATAATCACATCCCGCAACTCCTCGGCCAAGGCCGGCAGATCTGTTTCAGGAAGGGCCTTCAGTGCTGCGACAGGATTTTCCTGTTTCAGGATTTCGGACATATTCACCACATCTTGTTTCAGTAATGTCGATCGACAATGAAACGGGCCAATGCCTGCAGGGTTTCCGCATCAGACCCCAGGGGCGCCAATGCTTCAAGGGCAATGTCGCAGAGCTCGTCGGCGCGTTGCCGCGCCTCGGCAAGACCGAGCAGGGCCGGATATGTTGCCTTGCCACGCGACTGGTCCGTACCAACGTCCTTGCCAAGCTTAGTCTGATCACCAACAATGTCTAGGATATCATCTGTGATCTGAAAAGCCAATCCGGCAGCACCGCCAAAACGGGTCAATGCTGCGAGTTGCTCTTCATTGCCACCACCAAGCATGGCGCCGGCCTGGACTGAAGCCAGAATCAATCCACCGGTTTTGTGGGTATGAATATATTCCAGAGTCGGAAAATCAATCTCCTTTCCCTCGGACTCCATGTCAACGATCTGACCGCCAACCATACCCTGCGACCCGGAATACCGAGCAACAAGTTCAATAACTTTCAGCGCTGTTGCCGGAGGTATAAACCGGTTGGCTTCAGCGTCGGCCAGGAGTCTGAAGGCTTCTGTCAGAAGAGCATCGCCGGCCAATATAGCCGTAGCCTCGTCATACGCCTTGTGATTGGTTGGTCGACCGCGACGGAAATCATCATCATCCATGGCCGGGAGATCATCATGCACCAGGGAGTACGTATGGATCATTTCCATTGCACAGGCGGCATGCATGACCTGCTGCGCGGTGCCGCCGACAGCCTCGCTGGCGGCAATCATCAGGATCGGCCGCAGACGTTTACCACCGGCAAAAATTGAATAGCGCATCGACTGATGCAGGGAAAAAGGCAAAACAGACTTGGCCGGCAGCCAATGATCCAACGCCTGATCCACTAAAGCCGAGCGATTTTGCAGATAGTCCCTGAGTTCCATAAACCTGTTCAGTCCCGATCTTCGTTGTCACCAAAAGGTTCGGTGATAAATGAACCATCACTGCTTTTTAGCAGGGTTTCGATACGCGCCTCGACAGCTTGCAGCTTTTTGCGACACACGTTGGCACTCTGCACGCCTGCTTCAAAATAATCCAGAGCTTCATCCAGAGGAATTTGCCCCTTCTCCAGTCGGGCAACTGCGTCTTCCAGGCTCTTCAGTGCTTGTTCGAATGTCATCTCTTTCGGCATGCTCAGATCCTTTTGTCTGTAAGACACCACGCTCTCGGCGTGGTGTCAAGCAACTTAAATTTCGAACCCGTCAAGAAACTCATCAATGCTATTCAACTGCAAAAACATCCAGTAATGCAAGCGGATCAATTCGTTCTCCCAACAGTCTGACTGTAAGATGCAGATGAGCACCGGTCGAGCGGCCGGTGCTGCCAACTTCACCAAGTGCATCCCCAGTCAGGATTTCTTGGCCTTCCTCAACCAGGACCTTGGAAAGATGGGCATAGAGTGAGGACAGGCCTTCACCATGATCGACCACAACGGTTTTACCGGTATAAAAAAGGTCGCCGACCAGGCTTACCACTCCATTGCTGATGGAACGAACCGGGGTTCCTGACGGGCTTCTGAAGTCAGTACCGCTGTGTGGCGATTTCGGCTTGCCATTGAGTACCCTGCGTTTACCAAAAACACTGCTGACCGGCTCACTGACGGGTCTTTCGAAACCTGTCCAGAGTCGCGGTGAGCGCAAAGCGAATTTTTCATTGAGAAGGTTGCTCTCTCTGTTGATGCGGGCAACAGATTGTGCGTCTGGCGTCACCATGCGTTCCGGCAGAGACAAATGCTCTTCAGGTCGTGGCATGTAATCAACCCGCAGCACCAATTCGGCTTCTGTTGTCCGTCCCTGCAGATCAGCCAAGGCAGCGCGTAAAAGATAGGCTCCTGCAGGAACATCCAGACCGACCGGCAACAGGGCCACAGCGCCTGCTGGATCAGGATACAGGTGGAAAACGTCGTTCCGGAAGCGTACCACTCCGAAAGAGAGAGGCTCCCCCTGCCAGCGCAGCACAGCCACCTCTCCATTATGCACCCGTGGTGCAAGCAGGCTCAATTCGCCGCACCAGGCTGACCAGGTGAACAAAAGAAGAATAAACGACAAAAGAACCAGACGCATCACGAATCGACTTCCTCCACAAGGGCGCGTGCCTGGCCACGGGCAAAGCGCAGCCAGAGGTGGTCACCCGGCACCAACGTCTCCGCGGACACCAGGCCGGCACCGTCTTGTTCATGGCTGGCAATCACATAGCCTCGATCGAGCTGTAAAAGCGGCGACAAGGTCTCCAGAAGGCCGGCAGCCATTCCCAAACGGTCAGTATATTGCCTCATTCTGGCACCTATCGCCAGCGAAAGCCGTTTTTCGAGATCACTGACATCATCCGGCAGCTCTCTGAAATCACGAGCGATCCGCTTGAGGCGACCTTCAAATCCGGCAAGACGTTCAGCGACCAGGGTAAGCGTCTGATCGATACGAGACTGCAGGCGTATGATAAGATGATCGAGATGCGCCTCAAGTTCCTGCCGGTTTTTAGCAACCAGTTCGGCGGCAGCGCTCGGTGTTGGAGCACGCAGGTCGGCAACGAGATCGGCAATGGTAAAATCGGTTTCATGACCGACCGCCGCGATAACCGGCACTTTTGATCCGACAATTGCCCGGGCGACAATTTCTTCATTGAAAGCCCACAGATCTTCCAGAGAACCCCCACCTCGACCGATGATCAGAACATCCATCCCGCCATAACCGTTCAACTCTCTTATGGCCTCAACAATCTCTTCTGCTGCACCCTCTCCCTGAACCTTGACCGGTCTCAACAACAGCCGCACATCGGGGGCACGCCGACGCAGGACATTGAGGATGTCATGGATAGCTGCTCCGGTTGCCGAAGTGACGATCCCGACAGCCTGGGGAAAAGCCGGCAGAGGACGTTTACGTTCAACGTCAAAGAGTCCCTCGCCGGCGAGCCTCACCTTGAGAGCTTCGAAAGCCACCTGCAGCAGCCCTTCCCCGCTTTGCGTCAGACTGTCAACGACCAGTTGCATCTCTCCGCGAGCGATATACACCGTCACGGATCCGGAGCAGACTACCTGCATACCGTCCCGAGGTAGATCCACCACTTGTCGATTGCGGTTACGAAACATGACGCTACGCAACTGCGAGCCGCTGTCCTTGAGTGTGAAATACCAGTGCCCCGAAGCTGGAGCGGCAAAATTTGAAATTTCGCCCTCCACTGTCACCGTGACAAAATTGCTTTCCACGACCTCCTGGAGCAAGGCGACCAAACCGCTTACCGATAATTTCACAGACATGTCATTCACACGGCTCATACCCTATATCTTGTGGTTTTTGTTTGACTTATCATCAACTTCCCCCTATATACTGACAACGTTTAAACCATAAGGGATATCATGTCTTCACCATATATTGTCACAATTTCAAGCGAAAAAGGGGGCGTCGGTAAAACCACCCTCGCTACCAACCTGGCAATTTACCTGAAAGCTCTTCACGAGGACCTTCCAGTTACTTTGCTGAGTTTTGACAACCACTTTTCAGTGGACCAGATGTTCCGGATCAGTCGCCAACCGGTAAAGGGCGATGTCAGCGGACTCTTCTCCGGCAGCAATCCTGATTCTCTGATAGAGACTGGCGAATATGGCGTTCAGTTCATTCCTTCAAGCAATCAACTGAATGTTCTGCGCCATGAGCTTAAGGACCCGGCTGTACTGGCAAAAGCTTTGGCTCAATCCAGCTTTGGCGGCATCGTGATTATTGACACTCGCCCTGATCTGGACATCTTTACCCAGAACGCGCTTTATGCCGCTGACCGGGCTATCATCCCGGTTAAAGATGCTCCGTCTATGGAGAATTGTCGGCATATTTATGATTTTTTCGATTCTCATGGCTTATCTCGTCGACCGTTACGCATCCTGCCTTGCCTGGTTGACAATCGCATTCACTACGACGGACCCTTCAGCGACCCATACCAGCTGTTGAAAGCCTATGCCATCAACCGTGGCTATCGCTGTATGGAAGGGTTCATCGCCAAAAGCCCCAAAGTTGAGTCGCTGAACACCAATCCCGAAGGAAAAATCTACCCGATTCTGACGCACGGCCGCCAAACCGAGGTGCATCTGCAAATGGCCAATGTAGCCCGCCAGGTCTACCTGCACTCCATTGAGACTGAATTGCGGCGCCTGGACGAGTACCTTATAAATATCGTCCATGCAGAGGAAGAACACCAGAGCGCTTATGAAACACGCTGTAACCATCTCGAAACCGGATGCCTGGTCTGTGGCAAGCCCCTGGTTGCAAATGATGGCATCAGTGCAGCCGGCTACTTTGCCCAGAGCTCTGACGGAAGGGTGTCCGGTTTGATTGAAGAAGAGTGTTTTACCAATCTGGTCTTCCGCTATTTTTACGGGGCGAAACGCTCCATAGAGCCGCATGACCCGGTATGGGAGCTGTTCCGCGAGTCCGCTCAGCGCTCCTACTTCGTCTTGCAACGTGCTCCGCACACGCGTAATTTCTATCAGCAGAAACTTTCCTTCTATCGCTTTGATGATAACGGCGTAGAGGTTTCGCACAAAACGATTGAGCTCCAGGAGTATGAAAAGCGCCTGCTTTCTAAAGAACGATCCGATCTTTTCCCCTTGCTCGAGCGGACTCTTTTTGACGAGAAAGGTCGCCTTGGTGATTCTTTCCTGCTGCTACGCAAGGTCAGCACCGACCTTCCTGAAGAAATTCTCTATGACCAGAATTTCGCTGACTTCTGCGCAATCATGGATAAAGTCAGCACTCAATTGCCCTGAATCAGAGCCTGTTTCTGCAATAGCACAGAAACCGGCACAATTGTGATACCGCGAGTGGCCAAGCCAGGAAGTTCTCTTCTCAAGGCTTCCAAAGTCTCAGGGTAAGGGTGACAGATACCGATCGCCATGCCCTGCCTGCGTGCTTTGCCTTCGAGTCGCCGGATTTCCAGCATAATGGCCTCGACCTCGGCGACATTATCAAGAAAAACATCGCGATTCATCGTCGCTACCCCGTACCGATGTGCCACTTCGGTCACTCGTGAATGTCCCGTTGTGCGACTGTCAATAAAGAACAAACCTTTTTCCTGCAAACTCTCCATAACTGGCGCCAAAGCCCTGGCATCCTCGGTAAAGCGAGAGCCCATATGGTTGTTGGCCCCAGTCACATAAGGAACCTTGGCAAGGAATTGATCGAAACGCCTGCGAATCTCGGTATCATTGTATTTGACAAACAAGGCTTCCAGGCCCGGATTGACAGCAGGGAACCCTTGCGGTTCCATCGGCACGTGCAGCATGATCTCACGGCCTGCGATATGGGCCATTTCTGCAACCTGGACCGCGTGGGGTTCACCCGGCAGGATGGAAAACGTCACCTGTTGCGGCATCAAGATCAGCAAATCAGCCGTATTGGTGCTTCGCCCGAGATCATCCATGATAATCGCCAGCAGCGGGCCGGCAGGAAGCGTTGCCGCAGGCAGGATAAAATGGATAATAATTTGTGTCTGACCGGACTTTTCAACGGTCAGTGAGTTCGCCTCTCTCAAACGCGCGGAATAATTGCCGGGAATCCGCGTCAAACGCTCATCAAATTCCGCAACCAGTTCAGATGATGGGAAATCGCTCCGTATGGTGTAACGTGCTGGCTCATGGTCAAGCTCGCGTTGGATATCTTTACCATCAACATTGAGAGCTGAAAGCAAGGCCTCAACTTCTGCACGAACCTTTGCAGTGTAATCAACCACTGGTTTCGACACTGGCGGAACGACAGGTGTCTGAACTTCATCTTGCTTCCGGGCAAGTAGAATCAGGCAGACTAACGCCAGACCGAGCCCTCCCAGCAGAACCAGCAGGATTCTGTTTTTTTGGAAAAAATCAGGATGCCGCTTCTTAGGGTGGTGCCGCTTCTTAGGGTGGCGCCGCTTGGCTGGTTTCGTCATAGACAATTCATTTCAGTGCGCCAAAGGATCATGCAGCCTTCAACCCTTGAAAGATCCTCCATCCCTTAAGCAGATCAAGGGCACGCATAAGCTGAAAATCGCTGCGGCTCTCATCGTCCAACCGAATTGCTTCCTCCGGTGTGGAAATCACGCTATTGCTTTCCGTGTCGAAATGATGCTTTAAATCCTTTTCACGGAGATGTTCAAACTCTTTGACTGTTTTGATTTCGCTCTGCAATACTGCAACATCCGGTACGATGCCACGAGCCTGAATCGAGGTACCATTCGGCGTATAATATCTGGCCGTAGTCAGACGCAGCCCAGACTTGTCATTGAGCGGAATAATTGTCTGGACGGATCCCTTGCCGAAGCTCTGGATGCCCATGATTACGGCACGCCCATGGTCTTGTAGGGCGCCAGCGACAATCTCGGAAGCACTGGCGCTGCCACCGTTAATCAGAACGACGATTGGATAGTCGGGTTCGGTGCCACGGCGCGTAGCAGAGAATTCCATTTTCGCATCATCCTCGCGCCCCCGCGTGTAAACGATCAGGCCTTGCGAAAGGAACCGGTCGGCAACTTCAACAGCTTGTTCGAGAAGTCCGCCGGGATTGTTGCGCAAATCGAGAACCAGCCCTTGCAAAGTACCGCCATTATCTTCGCGCAATTTTTCCAGAGCCTTACCGAGGTCTTCTGCGGAGCGCTCTTGAAACTGGGTCAGACGAACATAACCAAATCCCTCTTCGAGGGTTTTAAACTTGACACTCTTGACCTTGATGATTTCGCGAATCAGGATAAACTCCTGAGGCTTTTCAAAGGTCGAGCGCATAATGGTTATGCTGACAGGGGTTCCCGGAGCACCTCGCATGAGTTGCACCGCTTCCATGATTTCCATACCCTTGGTGAATTGATCTTCAATTTTCAGGATATGATCTCCTGATTGCAATCCTGCGCGCGAGGCAGGGGTATCTTCTATCGGCGCGACAATGGTCAGGACATCATCTCGCAAGGAGATTTCAATGCCAAGACCGCCGAATTCCCCCCGGGTATCGATTTTCATCTCTTTATAAATCTCAGGAGGCATAAAGCCTGAATGCGGATCAAGCGAAGCGAGCATCCCCTCAATCGCGCCATAGATCAGATCTTTGGTCGTTACTTCTTCGACATAGCTGCGTTTGACGATCGTCAGGACATCAGTAAAAATCTGCAGTTCCTGATACTCATTGGCAGCATTCGCCTGTGGCACTTCAAATCGGTCGAAAGATACTGCGCCAAGCAGCAGAACGAGCGTCAGGGCAAACAGAAGTGCGTACAACTTGTTTTTGGACATACCGCCTCCGGGAATCTCAACGTGGTTTCAGCCAGCCGGCAGGATCGAGAGGTTTGCCGCCTTGGCGAATCTCGAAATAAACCGCATCACGGCCTTCGTAGCCTGAATAGGCAATGACCTCTGCAGCCGCAACTGCATCTCCGAGCTGTTTGGTAAAACGCGCTATATGAGCATAAAGAGTGTAATACTTACTACCATGATCGACAATGATCAGTTTGCCGTAACCGCGCAAATAGTTGGCAAAAATCACCTTGCCGTTCGCAGCAGCATGCACAGGTGTCCCCACAGCGGCTTCAACATCGAAGCCATGACTCTCTATGAGCGTGCCCAGATCACCGTGACGACTTGTGCCGAACCCGACTCTGAGTTTACCGGGAACTGGCCACACCAGCTGCCCTTTTTGAGATAAAAGACCTTCAAGATTCCCAGTATAGGGTTGCGCTTGATCCGTTTCAAGCCTGTTGACCAGATCATTCAGGCGGGCGGCCTTGGCACGCAATTCTTTGAGCATGCTGTTGAGAAGTTCGGCATCCTGTTTTACTTTTACCAGAAGAAGTTCTTTATCCTTTCGGGCTTTCTGCAGAGTGTCCCGTTCCTTGCCGCGGCGCAGAACGATGCGAGACTGTTGCTTGCGTAAATCCTCAAGTTCACTCACTGCAGTTTGATGCGTTTGAGTCTGCTGGTGATAAACGTCGAGCAAATCGCGATCATGGCGCACCATTCTCGACAGGAACGCGTACTTCTCAGCGATCTCGCGAGGGCTCTCCGCTTCGGAAAGCAAAGCTCTGATCAGCCCCACCTCTCCGGTTTTGTAAAGGACAACCAGGCGGTGACGAATTTTCTGTTCTGTCTGATCTCGCTGTTCTTCGATTTTGAGGAGAGCCTGACGCTGTTTTTCCAGACGCTCGGAGATTTCCGACAACTGTTGATCACTCTTTTTGAACTGCCGTTCGATGCGGCGCGTCTCGGCATCAAGGCGTTCAAGATCTTCCGACAAGGCTCCACTTTGTGATTTATTACTGTGTAAGCCTTTAAGGGTTTCTTCGATCTGTTGCTGAATCCGGTCAAGTCGCTTGCGGCTCGCATCCAGCTCGTCGTCTGCGGCAGCGACAGGAAATAACGGTGCAAGCATGCAGATTAGCAATAACCAGCAAAGTTTCTTACCAACAATATCCGGCATGGTTCTCATGACGATCCAAAACGGACAAACTTACGTAAGGCAAACAGACTTCCCAACAATCCGATGAGGCTGCCACCGACAACCAGCATGCCCTGCCAGATGAGAGGCAGAAAGTGAATCGTGTCGATACCGGTAATCAACAACAGACTACCCAGACTTTTTTGCAGCACAACCTGGAAAACCAGGAAGCTCAGTCCGAGAGCGGTCACTCCGCCTAGCAGTCCCTGCAGAGCGCCTTCAACCAGGTAAGGCAACTTGATAAAGAGAGAGGTTCCTCCGACCATGGCCATGGCCTCGAGTTCATCCTGACGCGCATAAAGTGTCAACTTGATGGTATTGGTGACTATAACCAGCGCCGCGAAAACCAGGAAACCTCCCAGGGCGGAACCGGAAACCCTGAGCAAAAGGAGAAAAGCTTGCAGTTTTTCCAGCCAACCCTGACCGTACTGCAAGTCATTAAAGCGATGGTCGCTGCGCAGGCGCTCGACAACTGTTGCAATTGCTGCTTCGCTGCGCCAGTCATCGCCAAGAGAAATTTCCAGCGATGCGGGCAAGATCTCCGCACCAAGCCCCTCAATCAGGTCGGCATCATCGCCCAGGCGTTTGAGAAACCGCTCAAAAGCACTTTGACGGGAAACAAACGTAACCTTTGATGTTTCAGGGTAGTTTTCAATATCCTTGACCCAACCATTAACGGTCTTCTCATCCGGCACATCATCAAGGTAGACAACAATCGCCAGGGTCTCACCCCAGGAAGCGGTCAACTGCTGAACGTTCAGCACAGCTATAGCGAAAAATGCCAACAGGGCCAGGGCAACTGCAACTGTGCCGACGGAAGCCATGCTCAGCACCGGGCTTTGTCGCATATTGCGCAATGCACGTTTCAGGAAATAAGCGGTGCGCAAGATCATCAGGATTGTCCTGTCGTTCCGGCAGAGCCCTGGAACAGAGGTAAATCGTCCACAGCAAGACTACCTCCGGCCAGAGAAACGATCCTGCGCGGGAACATGCGGATCAGGTTGCGATCATGGGTCGCCATAATAATTGTTGTACCACGCGCATTTGCGTTCTTGAAAAGCTCCATGATATCCAGAGTCACTTCCGGATCGAGGTTGCCGGTCGGTTCATCAGCCAATAAGATCAACGGGTCGACGACCAGGGCGCGGGCCACGGCAACACGTTGTTGTTCTCCACCGGAAAGCTGCAAGGGATAATAATTCAAGCGATGTTCAAGACCGACGCTCTTCAGAGTCTGATAAACTTTTTTGCTGATTTCAATACGTTTGCGCCCATGCACTTCGAGAGGGAAAGCTACATTTTCAAAGACAGTGCGCCGAACAAGCAGTTTGAAATCCTGGAAGACAATGCCGAAATTACGGCGCAGATAAGGGATGCGGGCAGCTCCGTAACGAGTGATATTGCGGCCATTGACCAGAATCTGGCCACGGGTTGGGCGTTCCGCACAATAGAGCAGTTTGAGCAGCGTCGACTTGCCGGCCCCGGATGGTCCAGTCAGGAAAACGAACTCACCCTTCTCGATCTTGAGGGTGATATCGCTCAAGGCGTTCTGGTCACCCTGGTAAACCTTACAGACATTAAAAAGCTGAATCATATTCCTGCATCATTGGGCAAAGTGCCAAGACGGTGTGATCGTGTCTGGGCATATCGAGTATTGCATAAATTTGAGAGACCACCAGGGATTCGGTAAAAAACTTTCAGGGTGACCAAACGTTTCAAGACCGGTTTCTGTACGGATTTCAGTCGCTACCACTCCCGATAAGGGATACCGTTCAGACCGATCAAGTCGCTGCCACTGCGGACATCCTCCACTCCGCCTTCGGC
>JAVVDT010000150.1:0-5827 GCA_032250875.1 Desulfuromonadales bacterium
GCGGCGGCAAGATCCTGAGCAGCTCCACCAAAAAGAACGCCAACCGGGCGGCGCAGGCATTCCGTATGGCGGCATTCAGCTTGTCTAGGTCAAAAAGCTACTTGGGAAGCTATTTCCGTCGTATGAAGGCGAGGCTGGGAGCGCCCAAAGCCATAACGGCAACCGCCCGGAAGATTGCGACTATAGTCTACGCCATGCTTAAAAATAGAACTTCGTACATCGACCTTGGCCAGGACTACTACGAGGAGCGCTACCAAACGCGCCTCGTACAAAATCTGAAGCGCAAGGCAAAGCACCTCGGGTTCGAACTCGTTCCGACCGGGGGCCAACTGAACGCTTTGTAACCACCTGATTTTCAAAGAACTAGAGTCAAGTTACTCAGAAGTTACAATTATTGCTGTTCTGTACGTTTGACACTTCGAATAACAACAGGTTCTACAGGGACATCGCTGAAGCGTTTATACGTGTGCGTCGGGCTGGCAGCAATCTTGTCTACGACCTCCATCCCATTGACAACCTTGCCAAACACAGCGTAGCCGTAGCCTTGGGTCGAAGTGTTTTTGTGATCGAGAAAACCATTATCCTTAAGGTTGATAAAGAACTGGCTGGTTGCACTGTCAACCACGCCGGTACGGGCCATGGCGATCGTGCCACGCCGGTTGCGCAGACCGTTGCCGGCTTCGTTCTTGATCTGTTCTCTGGTCTGTTTCGGCACCATTTCGGCGGAAAAATTACCACCTTGAATCATAAAATCCTTAATGACCCGATGAAAAATGGTATCGGTATAATGACCAGCATCAGCATAAGCGAGAAAATTAGCTACCGACAGTGGTGCCTTTTCGCTATCCAGCTCTAAAGTAATGTCGCCATAGTTGGTCTCGATAACAACCCGTTCAGAAGCGAACACCGGAGAAGCCAGCAAGAGGCTTGCGGTGAGAATTGTCAGTAATATTGTTTTCATCATTTTAAATCCTTTCCTTTAATCCTTTTCTGAAGTCAACGTCCGCATCATCAGATCGGCAGCCGCCTGTTTAGGATCCTTGTTTTCGTAGAGAACCTGATACATCTGCTCGGTGATCGGCATGATGACACCAAGTTTGGTTGCCAACTGGTAAGCAGACAGAGTCGTCCTGACCCCTTCAGCCACCATGCGCATCTGTTTGAGGATTTCATCCAGCTTGCGACCTCGCCCCAACTCAATACCAACCGCACGGTTTCGGGAGAGTTCACCCGTACAGGTCAATACCAGATCGCCCATACCGGCGAGACCTGAAAACGTCGCACCTTGTGCGCCCATGGCATCACCAAGGCGAGCCATTTCTGCCAGACCGCGCGTAATCAGGGCGGCACGGGCGTTATGATTAAAGCCCAGTCCGTCACCTACACCGGCAGCCAAAGCAATCACGTTCTTTATCGCACCGCCGACTTCAACGCCAACGACATCCTGGTTGGTATAGACCCTGAAATAATCGGCACTGAACAGCTCCTGAATGCGAGCAGCCACATCAAGGTTTTCAGCCGCCACAGCCACTGCTGTAGGCTGCTCTGCGGCAACCTCACGAGCAAATGACGGCCCGGAAAGAAAGGCACTGCGTTGCTTGATCTCTGTTCCGAAAACTTCCTGCAATACTTCCGACATGGTCATTAAGGTATCGTTTTCAATCCCTTTGGCCGCCGAAACCAGCAGACAATCATCTGCGAGGTGTGGTTTCAGCTGTTTGAGCACTGAACGCATGACCTGTGACGGCGAAACCAGAACCAGGACCTGGCAGCCTTTCACAGCAGCGTCCAGATCATGGGTATATGCAAGCTTTGGGGAGAGGGTTATTCCATCCAGATACAGGTCATTGATGCGGGTCTTTGCTAAGCGCTCTGCCAAGTCTTTTTCGTACACCCAGAGAGTCACTGAATAATCTTTTTTCGCCAAAAGATCGGCAAGGGTCGTTCCCCAGCTTCCGGCGCCAATGACTCCGATTTTCATATGCATATCACCTCAAATCGCTTTTTTCTTTTTCTTAATGCGTTCACGCACCTGATCTGTCTTTCGTTCCAATATCTCCTGTTTGGGATATGATCCTGTCAGATCTTCGAGAATTTTCAATGCTTCAAGCAGCTTTTCCTGCTCTTCCAGAACTGTTGCCAGACCGAAACCCGCCTCGAGAGCATACGGACTTTCCGCCCAGCGTTCGATCACCAGGCGATAAGCTCCGGCTGCTTCGGCAAGCTTGCCTTCAAGAGCATAAGTTACTGCCATACGGTACTGGACCTCGGCTATCAAGGTGCTTTCCGGGTAATTGTTCAATAAGCTTTCAAGCTCAATCCTTGCCTGGTCGAAATGATTTAAGCGGAAGTAACAATCGGCGACCTCGTACTGCAGCAGATCTTTTTGCGGAACAGGATGATCGAGCACTTTCTGGTAAACCGCTATCGCCTGACTGCAGTCATTGAGGCGATACTTGTAAATGACCGCGATCTGCTGCATGGCCGGTATCACCTCTGCGGCCTCAGGAAAATCCCGTTCCAGCATAAGGTAAGTCAACAAAGCATCTGCAGGGCGGCCCAGATACACATCCTGGATTTCCGCCATCTGAAAAAGCACCTCGGGAAGACGCTCAAAAGCCGGGTGTTCGACATGCAGTTTTTCAAAAACCTCAACCGCCTCGGCATATTTACCCGCCTGCCTGAGATCCAGGCCTTCCTGGAAGATCTCATCGAGTCTTGTCTGCTGGTTGCTGTAGTACCAGATACCTGCAGCTGTCATCGTCAACAAAACAATCAGACCAAGAAAAATCCAGAGCCGTTTTTTAGGCGCCTTCCCCTGGCGCTTCAACTCCTCCATCAGGAGTTGTTTCTTCAATTGCTGGATACTCTTCGTCATCTTCCTTCTCTGCCAATTTAGCAACCGCGACAATACGCTCTTCCGGTTCGAGAACCATCAGACGCACACCCATGGTGTTACGGCCGATAATCGAAAGGGCGCTGACACGTGTACGCAGCACTTTGCCTCGATCGGTAATAAACATCAGGTCGGATTCGTTGTCCACAAGTTTAACATCAACCACCTGACCGTTACGACCGCCGGTCTTGATGGTGATAATGCCCTTGCCGCCACGGCTCTGGACGCGATACTCATCGAGACTGGTACGCTTGCCGTAACCGGTCTCGGTTACGGATACAAGCGTTGATGCGGTCGCGTCGGAGACAACCTCCATGCCGATAATTTCATCGCCTTTTTCCAGCATCATACCACGCACGCCACGGGTCGTGCGACCCATCGGCCGGGCATCGGATTCATTAAAGCGGATTGATTTGCCATTATGGCTGGCCAACAGGATGTCCATGGAACCATCGGTGAGACGTGCCGCAATCAAACTGTCGTCTTCATCAATAGTCAGAGCAATGATTCCGCCCTGGCGCGGATGGGAATACGCCATAAGATCGGTTTTCTTGACCGTTCCCTTTTGTGTGGCAGTAATGATAAAGCGACCCTCGGTGAATTCCTTGACCGGCAGGATCGTCCTCACGGTTTCGTCTTCCGCCAGATTTAGGAGGTTGACAACAGCCTTGCCGCGCGCCGCACGGCCACCTTGCGGAATTTCGTGAACTTTCAGCCAGTAAACCTTGCCTTTGCTGGTAAAAATCAACACATAACTGTGGGTCGATGCAATAAACAGGCTCTCAACGAAATCCTCGTCCTTGGGACGCATACCGGTCGCGCCTTTGCCGCCGCGCCGCTGCGCACGGTAAAGAGAGACCGCGTTGCGCTTGATGTAGCCGGAATGAGATACGGTGACAACCATATCCTCTTCGACAATCAGGTCTTCAATGGACAGGTCAGCAGTCAACTCAATAATCTCCGTGCGTCGGGGATTATTGTAGCGTTCGCGGATTTCGAGCAACTCACCCTTGATGATTTTGAGGATCTCGAGTTCGCTGTCGAGAATTTCCTTAAGCCGTTTAATAACAGCCAGAAGCTGATTGTATTCCTCGATAATCTTGTCGCGTTCAAGTCCGGTCAGTCGATGCAGGCGCATATCGAGAATCGCCTGAGCCTGAATTTCAGAGAGCTCAAACCGTGCAACCAGGCGTTCCTTGGCTTCTGCCGGATTGGCGCTGGATTTGATCACCTGAATCACTTCATCGAGATTATCCAGGGCTATTTTCAGTCCCTCGAGAATATGGGCGCGGGCTTCCGCTTTTTTAAGCTCGAAAATGGTTCTGCGGGTGACGATCTCTTTGCGGTGTTCGATGAAGTATCCCAACACTTCGCGCAATGCGAGGATCTTCGGCTGTCCACCCACGATTGCCAGCATGATGATACCGAACGAGGACTGCATCGCTGTCATCTTGTAAAGCTGATTGATGATGACCTGTGGAATCGAATCTTTTTTGATCTCGATGACGATGCGCATGCCGTCACGATCTGACTCATCACGCAAATCAGAGATGCCCTCAATCTTTTTCTCTTTGACCAGATCGGCGATTTTTTCAATCAAACGGGCTTTGTTAACCTGAAACGGAATTTCGGTAACCACGACACTTTCACGCCCTGTGCGCCGGTTTTGCTCGACCATCGCCCGAGCACGCATCTGGATGATGCCGCGACCACAGCGATAGGCCTCGCGGATACCTTCGCGACCGAGAATGAAACCGCTGGTCGGAAAGTCGGGACCGGGAATATGTTGTAGCAGGGCCCCATCGTCAATCTTCGGATCGTCGATCATCGCCACCAGACCGTCGATCACCTCACCGAGGTTGTGGGGTGGGATTTTGGTCGCCATACCGACGGCAATCCCCTCTGAACCGTTGACCAGCAGATTGGGAAATTTGCAGGGCAACACCAGAGGTTCTTCAAGGGAATCGTCGTAGTTGGGACCAAATTCCACGGTTTCTTTATCGATATCGTTGAGCAGTTCGTGGGCCAGGCGATCCATGCGAATTTCGGTATAACGCATAGCCGCAGCCGAGTCACCGTCTACCGAGCCGAAGTTGCCCTGGCCATCCACCAGAGGATAACGCATGGAAAAATCCTGGGCCATACGCACGATGGTGTCGTATACCGCCGAGTCGCCGTGGGGATGATACTTACCGATAACATCACCAACCACGCGAGCTGATTTTTTGTACGGCTTGTTATAGTCGTTACTGAGCTCATTCATAGCAAAGAGCACGCGACGATGGACCGGCTTCAAGCCGTCGCGAACGTCCGGCAAAGCACGACCGACGATGACACTCATGGCATAGTCCATATAGGACTTGCGCATTTCATCTTCAATATTGACTGTGATACGGTTCTGTTCTGTAAGCATTACAGATTTTCCTCCGGAAAATCAGGAACGCAGGACGCGGGATGCTGGACATGCACTTCAGGCGAGTCCCCAGCCCACAGCCCCTGGTTCCGGGTTTTAAACATCCAAATTTGATACGTTCATCGCGTTCTGTTCGATAAACTCACGGCGCGGCTCAACTTGATCACCCATAAGAACAGTAAAAATCTGTTCGGCTTCAATAGTATCCTCGATTTTGACCTGCAGCAAAATTCGCTTTTCTGGATCCATGGTCGTTTCCCAGAGCTGGCTTGGATTCATTTCGCCCAAACCTTTGTAGCGCTGAATATATTGACCTTTCTTGGCCCGGGCGAAAAAATGTTTGAGCAGATCCTGACGGTCAGTGACAGACGCTTCCTCTTCACCATCTTTGCTGATGACTGCTCTTTCGTTCAGACAGATATCTTCTACCAGTTTATATGACTGCAGCAGCAGTTTATATTCATACATTGACAGGTTCTCGAGCATCTTCTGGTCGATAAACGTGCGCAGATTGCCAC
>JAVVDT010000151.1:0-5774 GCA_032250875.1 Desulfuromonadales bacterium
TGCCATACAACCTCCCCTTGAATTTATATATGAACAGCACTTTCCACAGCGGTCTTGATATCTTTGTTCGTTATTCCGCTTAATTGACAGACCCTTACCTTTGGTGAATTGTCCGCTCGCGACCACAGTTTATTCATACCAGGCAGAAGCAGGAAAACAAGCAAGCAATTGACTACTTCTGACGGGTGAAATTTTCTACTCTCAGAATCAGGGCAGAATGACAAATGTGTCGGCTTCCAGGCGTTTTTGGACCCGGCTGGAAATCGTGCAAGGACCTGTTAGATTTTAATAAAGAACACAGCGGTTAATAATTTTCAATATTTTCCAGCTGTCGAGAAATGCCATGAAAGACACGTGTCTTTCCTGGCAGACTCTTCAGCCTGCAGAAGTAGAATATTATGCTGAAAAGATGGATTCCATGGAATTATCTGGTTAAATTCGCGGCCCGCCGCTATGGCATAATCGACCCCCTGACGCTTATGGCCAGGATGAGGCGTTTTGCTCAGCCGAGCGAATTTCAGGAACCGGTCGAACTGTTGCGAGCGGGCATATTGTTCCATGCTCGCGGACTGGTCAATACCCGGGCCATTCAGCATAACCTGGACTGGGTATGGCCTTACTGGGTTGAGCGTCAGTTTGATCCCAGAGACGCTTCTTTTATACCCAGGGCCTTCTCTTTCAGCCACATCAATCTGACTCACCGCAACTGGACAGCGGTCGGTTATCCCAACCTGGCGGTTTATCCGATTGTCGACCCGCGGGGTTTGGTTACGCCGTTATTCGATGGCTGGTCTCTGGATGCCTGGTTGTTAACCGCTGATGACCAACGGATGTTCCCTTCGCAGCTTGCGGATGCCACCCAGGAGTGGCAGCTTGATCCCGAGCTGGTGGTGAAAACCCGATGCCAGACGGACGAACTTGTCCTGACCGGGCAAGTCCAGGTCGCCTGCCAGGGTTCCGCCCCGCAACTGCGCTGGCAACTGCAGGGGACCGGTCCACCGGGAACCTGGATGGTAATCAGCCTGCGGCCTTACAACCCCGAGGGAGTCCAGTTTGTTGAATCGGCTTCCTTTTTGCCGGAGCAGTGCAGCCTGTTGGTCAATGGCCAGACCAGCGTTAAATTTTCCAATTCTCCGTCTCGCATGCTTTTCGCTAATTATGAACAGGGCGATGTCAGTCAACATTTGTCCGAAATCGCCGAGGAAACCGGTATCAGCTGCGAAGTCGGTATGGCGACAGCGGCGCTGCTGTTTCCGCTCGACAATCATGCAACAGAGGCTCTCACTGTAAAGATTGATTTGCAGGATCAACTCGATGCCGATAGCCTCACTGCCTTGCAACGTCCCGGCAACTCCTGGGCGGAGGCTCTGTCCAGCTCTGCCGTGCTGGACATTCCCGACCGGCGCATCCGTTTTCTCTATGATGCTGCCGTAAGGACTCTGATCCTGCTTTCCGCCGACAAGGTTGTTCCAGGGCCCTATACCTACAAACGTTTCTGGTTCCGCGATGCCTGTCTGATGCTCAACGCCATGCTTTGCGTTGGACTGCAAGAGCGTGCTGCTCGCTGTCTCGATAGTTTTCCGGAGCTGCAGAAACGTTCGGGTTATTTTCTCAGTCAGGAAGGCGAATGGGACTCCAATGGCCAGGTACTCTGGATTTTTGAACGCTCTTTGCAATTAAGTGGCCGATCGTTGCCCACAGCCTGGCAAAAGGCTGTCTGGAAAGGTGCGGAATGGATTCTACGCAAACGTCTTGATGAAAAGCCGGAGACACCACATGCCGGGTTGCTTCCACCCGGTTTCAGCGCTGAGCATTTCGGAACCAACGACTATTACTACTGGGATGATTTCTGGGGAGTCGCCGGCCTGCAGGCTGCCTCCAAACTGGCTCACCGCGCCGGCGATAATGCCCGCTTCGAATACTATTCGACGATGGCGGCAGAATTTAGCTCTGCTATCTGGCGAAGCATTGCACAGATTCCCGAATCGCGCAGCCGGGGGGCGATTCCGGCATCGCCGTACCGGCGCCTTGATTCTGGCGCGATCGGCTGTCTGGCGGCAGACTATCCTTTGCAGCTGGTTGCGCCTGAGAATTCCCGGGTCGAACAGACCGCTGCCTTCCTTTACAAAAACTGTTTTCTGCATGATGCTTTTTTTCAGGACATGATCCATTCTGGAGTCAATCCATACCTGACTCTGACCGTGGCCCAGACTTTCCTGCGCAACGCTAATCCACGGTTTCAAAAATTGGTCCAGCGCGTAGCGGAGCTGGCCTCCGCCACGGGCCATTGGCCGGAAGCCATACATCCTTTAACCGGAGGAGGCTGCATGGGTGACGGTCAACATGGCTGGGCTGCCGCCGAATGGGTCATGATGTTGCGCAACATGTTCGTGCGCGAAGAACCTGACAGCCTGATCCTCGGTTCGGGAATCTTTCCCGAGTGGCTGCAGGCCAGAGAGGATCTCAGCTTCGGCCCGACACCGACTCCCTGGGGTCCGGTCACTCTGCGACTGGTCAAACGTGGCACGGATCTCCTGCTGGGGGTCGACGCAGAGTGGCGTGGCAACCCTCCTGTCATGGAAGCCCGAGTGCCGGGTTATCGCCGCATGACGATCGCAACGCCCGGAGGAGAACTCCTGCCGCTGATTCCGGAGAATCTATGAAAATCTGTATGTTCACCAATACCTTTTTGCCGCATGTTGGTGGCGTGGCCCGTTCAGTCGCGACTTTTGCTGAAGATCTTCGCAAGCGAGGACACGAGGTGCTGGTGGTGGCGCCGACCTTCGCCGATCTGGATCAGACGAAGGAAGACCCGAGCCAGGTGGTCAGGGTGCCGGCGATTCAGAATTTCAATGGCAGCGATTTTTCGGTACGTCTTCTTCTGCCGAAACAATTCAGCGCGCAACTCGACCGTTTCGCCCCGGATATCATTCACAGTCACCACCCGTTTCTGCTCGGCGATGCAGCCATCCGTGCAGCACATTTTCGCGGCCTGCCCGTAGTTTTCACACATCACACTCTGTACGAGCGATACACGCATTATGTTCCTTTCGATTCACATGTCATGCAACGTTTTGTTATTGAACTTGCAACCCGATTCGCAAACCTTTGCCAGAGGGTTATCGCTCCCAGTGAAAGTATTGCCGAGCTGTTGAAAAAACGAGGCGTTATGACCCCCTGCCGGGTTGTCCCGACGGGGGTCGATACCGATTATTTTGGTCATGGCACGGGTCGGCATTTTCGGCAAGAGCTGCAGATTGCCCCGGAGGCATTCGTTCTCGGTCACTTGGGCAGGCTGGCTCCCGAGAAAAATTTGGCTTATCTGACGAGTGCTGCCATAAAAACCTGTCAAGCGCTGGATAATGCAATTTTCCTGGTGGCCGGGACAGGCTCGGCCAAAGACAAAGTTCAAGCTGATTTTACCGCAGCAGGTCTTGCAGATCGGCTGGTTATGACGGGCAAACTGCAGGGTGACGATCTTGTCGACTGTTACGCCGCGATGGATCTGTTTGTGTTTGCTTCAACATCCGAAACCCAGGGGATGGTGCTGACCGAAGCAATGGCCGCCGGCCGACCGGTCATCGCCCTCGATGCACCCGGTGCCCGCGAAGTTGTTGTTGACCAGATTAACGGCAGACTGTTAGCGCAAACCGCAACGGTTAACGAGTTTGCCAAGTCAATCATCGACGCGCCCACTGCTTCGAATCGCCTGGACGAATGGCAGCAACAGGCATTGCAAACCGCGAAAGAGTTTTCCCGGCAGTCCAGCGCCGAGCGCCTCGAGGCTGTCTACCGGGAGACCCTAGAGTCAACGCAGAACGGTCAGGTAGCCAGGCTCGATGGCCTGGATGCGTTGTTGGAATCTCTGCGCACCGAGTGGGATCTGGTCAGCTCCAAATTCGCGGCTGCCATCGAAGCCGTCAGCGACCATAGCGAAGACCATGGAGAGCAGGCTTGAAGCGCTCGGTAAAAGAAGAAAAGGAAGCTCCTGAACCGGGCGTCATTCTCCTGCAGATCGACGGACTGGCTCATGCCCAACTGCAGCAGGCACTGGCGGATGGCAGGATGCCTTTTCTGCGACGCTTAATTGAGAGTCACGATTATCAGCTTGCAGCATTTTACTCCGGCCTGCCATCGACTACGCCAGCCGTCCAGGCCGAACTCTTCTTTGGCATTCCTGTTGCCGTACCGGCCATCCGATTTTTAACCCGTAAATCCGGAGACGACTGCCTGATGCTTAATCCGCTGCATGTTAAACTGATTGCGGATGATTTACAGCTGCGGCAGGAAGGTTTATTAAAAAACGGCTCTTCTTACTCGAACATTTATGTAGGAGGTGCTTCGATTGCCCGATATTGCATCGAGACACTTGAGCCACACAACCTGTTTAAACGAATGCGACCATTTGCGACCTTCTGGACGCTGTTGCAGCATCTCGGCAAAGTCGTGCGCATTCTCGGACTGGCCCTGGCTGAAAGCGCAATGGCCCTGTCGGATTTTTTTCGGGGAATCCGGCAAAAACAGAATATTTTCAAGGAAATCAAGTTTGTACCGACCCGCATCTGGGTCTGTGTCGTGCTGCGCGAGCTCGTGCGATTCTGGGTCAAACTCGATATTCGCAACGGCGCGCCGATCATCTGCGCCAACTTTGTCGGTTATGATGAACACGCTCATCGTCGCGGCCCCGATTCGGCTTTCGCCCACTGGTCCCTCATCGGAATCGATGGTGTTCTCAGGGACATCGAGCACAAAGCACGCAAGTCGAAACGCCGCGATTATCAGGTGGTGATCTATTCCGATCATGGTCAGGAAGCCGCGGTCCCATACCAGACGGCGTTTAACAGATCTCTCAGTGCCGGGATTCGGAACGCTTTCGCGGCAGGTCCACTGTCGGGACTTGAAATCTCCTGGACCGAAGAACTGCTTGGCCAGATTTATTTTTTCCGACGTGGTCGCAAACTGCTGGGCACGATGCGGACAGCCGGCAACAAGGAATTTGACGGTCCGGCAAAGATTGTCGTAACAGCACTCGGACCACTGGGTCACATTTACCTGCCGATAACACTCAATGCTGATGAGATGTCTGAATATGCAGGTCAACTCGTGGCTGTCGGAGACATCCCGCTGGTCCTATACCGTCCGCCTGGTGGAGAGGTACAGGCAGTCAACCGGCAAGGCAGCTATCCGTTAGCTGAGAATGCAGTTCGGGTTTTAGGTGTTGAACATCCCTGTCCGAAACAAGCCGGCGACGACCTGTCACGGATTGTCGACCATAAAGACTCGGGTGATTTCATCATCTCCGGATGGTCGACAGGTGCCCGGCCGGTAACCTTTCCTATGGAGAATGGAGCACATGGCGGACCCGGGAGTCGGGAATGCCAGGGATTCCTGTTGCTGCCGGACGCTTTAGCCGGCAAGGACTGCCACCACTGGCGGCCGTCAGACTTGCGGCAGACAGTGATAGATATCCTTGGTTCTGTCGGTGATGAACATGCTTAACAGTACCATCTGGCGTTGGCTGCTGCCGGCTCTTGCGGCACTGGCAGGCCTGTTGAGCCTGGCATATATAATCCCTGGGGGGCCACGCGACTGGCTGGCTTTTTTCATGAGCCAGGACACGCACCCGGGTTTGTTCATCATCATGATGATTATTTTGCCGTTGTTTGGATTCCCTATCAGCCCGTTTCTGATTCTGGTCGGCATCAAATTCGGTCCCTACTGGGCAGCGATCATAACCTGCCTGATTTTTACTTTTCACCTGGGGATTGCCTATC
>JAVVDT010000152.1:0-5682 GCA_032250875.1 Desulfuromonadales bacterium
GCAGCCAGCAAGAAAGCTTTTCTGCGCGAGTGCGGCGTGAGCGTTGCCGACAGTCCGGCCGAGATGGCGCAGGCGCTGTTAAAGATCTGGCAGCCCTGATAAACACGGGATAACTGTATGAGCGCAACGGCAACCAGTGTTGAGGATCACTATGCCCGTCAGGATCTCGAGCTTGCGATTCTGGATGCCCTGGGCCAGGCGGGAATAAACCTGGACCAGCTCAGAGCTGAAGACCTGTCTGGCATTGATGAATTTCATATTGGCGGCCGCAAGGCCACGCTCGAGCTTGCCCGGCAACTGGAGCTTGATGAAACGATGCAGGTTCTGGATGTCGGCAGCGGCCTCGGCGGCGCTTCCCGATGCCTTGCTATGGAGTTCGGTTGTCAGGTTACCGGCATCGACCTTTCCGAGGAGTATTGCCGCATCGCAGGGATGCTTGCGCGACGGCTCAACCTTGACTCGCGCGTTTCCTATCGTCATGGCAACGCCCTCGATATGCCCTTTGCCGATAGCTGCTTCGATGTCCTCTGGACCCAGCATGCGTCAATGAACATCTCCGACAAAACCGGCCTCTATACGGAGATGTGGCGCGTTTTGAAGCCCGGCGGAGTTCTGGCTATCTATGATGTCCTCTCTGGTGATGGCGGGCCGGTCCATTTCCCCGTTCCCTGGGCGCGCGAGCCGGGCATCAGCTGTCTGATAAGCCCACAGCAGTTACGGCAAATGCTTGAGGAGCTCGGCTTTGAGATTTTAAGCTGGCAGGACAACACGGAAAAAGCTTGTTCCTGGTTCCAACACGCGGCAGCGAAGCTCATCAGAGATGGTTCGCCGCAGCTCGGAATTCATCTGCTGATGGGAGAGGATTTCCCCCTGATGGCGCAAAACCAGGTGCGCAACCTTGAACAGAACCGCATCACGCTGATAGAATCAATCGTGAAGCGGCCGGCTTATGGATAGTCCGACAAACTCCTCAGCCGCCGTAAAGCCGAATTGATTGTCAATTTTCAAAATAAACTGAGCAGGATATGACAACCATGAAATTTACCGGAACCGATTCCTATGTAGCCACAGACGATTTGAACCTGGCGGTGAATGCCGCCATCACCCTGGGCCGACCGCTGCTGATCAAGGGTGAACCTGGAACCGGCAAAACCATGCTGGCCGAAGAAGTGGCACGTGCTTTAGGCATGCCCCTCTACCAGTGGCATGTCAAGTCGACCACCAAGGCCAACCAGGGGTTGTACGAATATGATGCCGTCTCCCGTCTGCGCGATTCACAACTCGGTGATGAGCGGGTGCATGAAATTGGCAACTACATCGTCAAGGGCAAGTTGTGGGAGGCCTTCGAGTCCGAGCAGCGGGCAGTGCTTTTGATCGATGAAGTCGACAAAGCCGATATTGAGTTTCCCAACGACCTGCTGCAGGAACTCGACCGCATGGAGTTCTACGTCTACGAAACCCGGCAACTGATCAAAGCAAAACACCGGCCGGTGATTATCATCACCAGCAATAATGAGAAGGAGTTACCCGACGCCTTCTTGCGACGCTGCTTTTTCCACTACATCCGTTTTCCCGAGGCCGAGACCATGACGCAGATCGTCGAAGTCCATTATCCGGGGATCAAGCAGTCGTTGCTCAAAAGCGCCCTGGAAACCTTTTTCGGCATGCGCGAGGTGCCCGGCCTGAAGAAAAAACCTTCCACCTCGGAACTGCTTGACTGGCTCAAGCTGCTGGTGGCCGAGGAGATCCCGGCTGAAGCCCTGCACAGCAAGGAGCCCGGCAAGTCGATTCCGCCGCTGCACGGTGCGCTGCTGAAGAATGAGCAGGACTTGGGGTTGTTTGAACGGCTGGTGGGCATGTCGCGGCGCGGGCGGTAATGGGTTAAGAGTAGGAATTATTAATATGCTTTTCTCTTGAGGTCATATATCTGTTATCTTTGCCCCCAAACAACCGAATGTAATGTCACATCTGAGCCTGTTGCAAAAAGCCTGTCATCCCCGAGAGTCTTTGTCGGGGATCCAGTTGTTTCAGCAAGTACCGTCTGGATTCCGGCTTAAAGCCTGCCGGAATGACACCTTGTGAGACTTATGCAAGAGCATCATCTGACTGGAAAATACATCCCAGGTTTGATCAATGCCAAGAATCTTTGACAACATCTCTAATAAGCTGCTCTCAACCCTTCGGGCCACGCTTGCCACTGCAAGTCACTCCGGTTTTTGTGTTGGCTACTTTATCAATTACGATATCAAGTACCGCATGGGTTGGAAGGGCGAGGAGGTGAACACCGATGATTGATCTCACCCCCGAACAGGCCACGCCCCGCATCGAAAGCCTGCTCTCCTCCCACGAAAGCCAAACCCTCGATTACAAACGCGTCAGCGGCAAGATGGTCGGCAAAGCGCTCGAAACCATCTGCGCTTTCGCCAACACCGAAGGTGGCGCACTGGCGCTGGGCGTCGCTGACGAGAAGCAGGAGCATGGCGCAGCCAGGCTCATTGGCATCCAGGAAAACCCCGAAGCGCTCGACGAGCTGACGCGCAAGGTGCGCACACATTTCCATCCACCCATCGAAACCATCCGTTTTCTGCGCCTCCCCTGTACTTTGCGCGATAGCAGCGCCGGTCATGTGGTGCTGGTGCAGGTGCCCAAGAGCGATAAAGTCCATTCTATTGTCGATGATGGTACCTGGACACGGCTTATCGCCGGCAACCGGGAAATGACGGCGACTGAGATTGCTGATCTCTCCTATCGTCGCGGTGTCCGCAGCGCCGAGAGTGAGCCGGTGCCGATCGATTGGGGGTTGCTCGATACCAGAGCCTGGGTTGAGTTTACGGGTGCCCGTGGCTTTAGCCGGACGCGTCCGTTGGCAGAACAGATGGCTCAGCTGGGTCTGGCTGAAAAGGTTGTTGGGGAGTGGCTACCGCGCCGCGCTGCGGTGCTGCTCTTTGCCGAAGAACCGGGTGGGTTGCTTGCCGCACAAGGTACGCGCGCTGAGGTACGGCTCGTCGTTTACAAGGGTAAAGCCGCTGAAGCCGGGGCCAATCCCAACATGCGCAAAGCACCGCAAACCCTGCGTGGCCCTCTGATCAAATTGATTGACGATACCGTACGAGCCGTTCTGAATGAGTTAACTCAGGGGGTGGAACTTGCCTCCAGTGGCTTCAAGACCAGGCATCGCTATCCAGAGCGTGTTGTTAAAGAGGCGATCGTCAACGCAGTGATTCATCGGGACTACCGGCTGAATCGGGATATTCTGATTCGAATCTTTGACGATCGATTGGAAGTCGATAGCCCTGGAGTCTTCCCCGGAGCCATCACCCCGGCCAACATTACCAGAGCAGGTTCCAAAGCCCGCAATCCACTGATCGTCAAAACCTTGCGGGATTTCCCTGTCCCACCCAACTTCGATCTTAACGAAGGCGTACCGATGATGTTCGCCGAAATGGCGGCCGCCCACCTCTACCCACCGCAATACCGCCAACAGAGTCAGGTCACCAACGAAAGTGTCACCGTGACACTGCTGAATCATGAGCGACCGAGCATCTGGGATGAAGTGAGCGACTGGATTGACCGCAATGGCCCGATAGCCAATGCTGATCTGTGCCGGATTGGTGGCCTCGACACTCTTAAAGCTTCAAAACTTTTGCGCTCCTGGGTTGACCAGAATTTGCTCGAACAACTCCCTGACAGGGTCAAGCGCAACATGGCTTATTGCAAGCCCGTTCAGAACCGTGAACAATTGAGTTTATTATCTGACGAGCTGGATAATAAACCGATCTAATTTGAATAGCCGAATGATATTAAGTAGATGACTAAATCTTTATTATCTTTTTGGTCGTTGGATGATGGTTTGACAGGTATCGGGAACATGATCTGGCATATCGCGGCGCGGGCGGTGAAGCTCAAAACCTATGTTTCACGCAAAGTCCGCAAAGTCCGCAAATTTCGCCAAGTTAACCCTTAAGGTCTTGGTTTAAAGCTCAAAATCTTACTTTGCGGGCGTGAGAACAGCCTTGCCCTTGAATAACCGAACCTTTAATGAAAGCATCCATCCATGCTCGTCGATTTTTTCCTGCAACTGAAACAGGCCAAGGTGCCGGTGACCATCCGCGAGTACCTGAGCCTGCTCGAGGCCCTGGATCAGCAGGTGGTCTGGGGAAGCGTCGAAGACTTCTATTATCTGGCGCGTCTCTGCCTGGTCAAGGACGAAACCAACTTCGATAAGTTTGACCGCGTCTTTGCCCAGTATTTTGAAGGGGTGACCGAGATCAGCGACGAGCTTGAGACACAGATTCCCGAAGAGTGGCTGCGCAAGCTTTCCGAGCTGATCCTCTCTGAAGAGGAGAAGTCGCAAATTGAAGCGCTTGGCGGTTTCGAGAAGCTCATGGAGACGCTCAAGCAAAGATTGGCAGAGCAGAAAGAGCGCCACCAGGGCGGCAGCAAGTGGATCGGTACCGGCGGCCGCTCCCCCTTCGGTGCCTACGGTTACAATCCGGAAGGGGTGCGCATCGGCCAGGACGGCTCCCGGCATCGCCGGGCGGTGAAGGTCTGGGATCGGCGCGAATTCAAAAACCTCGATGGCTCGGTGGAGCTGGGCACCCGCAACATCAAGGTCGCCCTGCGGCGATTGCGGCATTTCGCACGAGAAGGAGCCCCCGAAGTCCTCGATATGCCGGGCACTATCCGGGCAACGGCGAACAACGCCGGATACCTTGATCTGAAGATGGTGCCCAAGCTGCACAATAAGGTCAAGGTGCTGCTCTTCTTTGATGTCGGCGGTTCCATGGATGAGCACATCAAGGTCTGCGAAGAGCTTTTCTCCGCCGCCCGGGTAGAATTCAAGTCGCTGGAATACTTTTACTTTCACAATTTTATCTACGAGAGCGTCTGGCGCGACAATCAGCGCTATCGGGCCGAGCGCATCGATCTCTACGATGTGATTAACACCTACGGTCCCGACTACAAGCTGATCTTTGTCGGCGACGCCGCCATGAGCCCTTACGAAATTTCCATGGTCGGCGGCAGCGTCGAACATTACAACCACGAAGCGGGCTACGTCTGGGGGCAGCGTTTGCTCGAAGCCTACCGGGACGCCATCTGGCTCAATCCGACCCCGCAGGGATGGTGGAACTTCACCCAGTCGGTCGGCATGGTGCGCCAGCTCATGGACGGACGCATGTTTCCTTTGACCCTCGCCGGGCTAGACGAGGGGATTCGACTGCTGAGCAAATCACCGGTGCGCCCCGCCGGACCACAATAATCAAACAAGATTGATCGTAAAATATCGTTCAGATTTAAACCGATTGCTCCTGTCGAGTTCAGTCACCCCTTCGAAATACTGGGCAATGATCTGCTCGCTGTCGTACTTGCCATCCCTGATTTTAACGAAACATTCACCAAACAAGCGATCCTTTTGGCCGCTAGTGCGGATCGACTTCGGTCCTTTTGAGACTTCATTTTCAGGCACATTTATTTACGGACCTGTAACCCAAACAAAGGTCAGTCCAACAATTAACGCAGAGATACGGAGACGCTGAGAAGAATGACCAAGGTGTCCGTCATTTTGCCCTCGAAATGTTTTTTTACTCTGCGTTTCCGCGTTAAAACTTCTTTTGGTTTATAGAACCATTAATTATGAGATCTTCGATGATTTCCATCCCATTGGTCGTGTCGGCCGGGTCA
>JAVVDT010000153.1:0-5666 GCA_032250875.1 Desulfuromonadales bacterium
GTAATCTGGTTGATCTGCTTGATGACCTGGGCCTGAACAGTAAAATCGATCTCTACCAGGTGTTGATGCCGTACCCGCTGAGTCCGACCTTTATCAGGTCTCTGCATGAGAATTACGACCGGGTTCTGATTCTGGAAGAGACTTATCCGGTGATTGAACTGCAGCTGGCTCATCCGGGAGCGGTCGGCAAGCAGAGCGGGGCGGTCCCGCGCGAAGGTGAATTGACCCCTGATATCATGCATCAGGTGGTCGCCGCGTTCCTGGGTCTGACGGCTCCTGCAGAAGCGCCTGGTGAGCGGCGCGGTCAACGGCCGTCACTTTGCCCCGGTTGTCCTCACCGCGCGGCTTTCTCCAGCATCAAACAGTGCTTTCCGAAAGGGATCTTCCCCTCGGACATCGGCTGTTACACCTTGGGTATGAACCTGGGGGCAGTCAATACCGTGCACTGCATGGGGGCCTGCATCAGCCAGGGCGCCGGTTTTTATCATGCCTATCAACAGGATGGAGACGTGCCGACCATCGTGGTCACGATTGGCGACTCGACCTTTTTTCATGCGGGAATTCCGGCCCTGATCAACGCAGTGATTCAACAGGCGCGCATTATCATCGTCATCCTGGATAATGCGACGACAGCTATGACGGGAGGTCAACCGGTTCCCCACATGGGTGTTGCCGCCGGCGGACAGCCTACCAAAGCTGTCGCTATTGAACCGCTGGTCAGGGCCAGCGGCGTTGACTTTCTCGAAGTCTGTGATCCTTATGACAAGCATGCTTTTGAAGCGCTGCTTGTGCAGGCTGATGCTTACACCCGCAGCCCCGAAGGTGGCGTGGCCGTGCTGATTTCTCGCCACGGCTGTGTTATGGATCGCAAAGTCTTAAAATCGCAAGAAAGCTTTCTGGTGACGATCAACGACAAATGCATCGGCTGCCGCAAGTGCGTCGATGCTTTTGAGTGCCCTGCGTTGCTGATGGACAGCGATGGCCATATGGCGCTGGTCAATCAGGATCGTTGTATCGGCTGCGGGACCTGTCTCCCGATCTGTCCGGTCGATGCCATCATCAAGGAGAAAAAATCTTGAAGCAGCAGATTATTGTCAGCGGCATAGGTGGTCAGGGCGTGCTTTTCCTGACCCGTGTGATTGCCCAGACGGCGGTGAATCGCGGGTTGCCGGTCTTGACCGCCGAGACGCATGGCATGGCGCAGCGTGGCGGCACCGTATTATCGACAGTCAAGGTCGGCGATTTTGCCAGCCCCCTGATCCGTTCCGGGCAGGCCGATGTCGGATTGCTGCTCTGGGAGGCAAACCTGCCGGTCCATGCTTCCCTGATGAAGAGCTCCGGGGTTTTGCTGATCAACAGCGATACGGCCGAAGAGCGGGAACGCATCGATGCTTCGGCGATTGCCCGGGACCTCGGCAATGCCGTGTTGTCCAATCTTGTGCTGCTGGGGCTGGCTGTTCGCCGGCAAGCTCTCTTCTGCGGTGCAGAAGAATGCGAAACGGCTATCCGTCAACTGGCTCCGGCAAAATTTGTTGAACAGAACCTTGCGGCCTTCCACAAAGGGCTGGGGTCCGGCAATCCCGACAGCCTCGCGGATCGTTGACTCGAAGTCATTACAGAATATGAACCTTCGCGACAAAAGCCTATATTTCCTCGATCTGCACCGCAACGGACTGACTGTCCTGGCGCTGTCACTGCTGCTGGCAGTTTATCCGCTGTTTTATGGTAATCCGTATATCCTTGGCCTGACCAACCTGATCGGTATCTATACGATTGTAGTCCTGGGTCTGAATCTTTTTATCGGCTACGCCGGGCAGATCTCGTTAGGGCATGCGGCGTTTTTCGCTCTGGGCGCCTATGGTTCGGCAGTCTTGACAGTGAAATGGGGGGTCTGGCCCTGGCCGGCCATCATTCTGGTCGCCTTGGCGACTGCGATGGTCGCCCTGTTGGTCGGCATTCCTGCTTTGCGTCTGCATGGTCATTATCTGGCCATGGCGACGCTCGGTTTCAATATCGTCATTTACACGGTGCTGGTGCAATGGGACGCGCTGACCGGTGGCCCGAGCGGCTTCGCCGGTATTCCGGCTTTATCTTTCGGTGCATGGCAATTTGACACTGATCTGAAGTTGCACTACCTGGTCTGGACCGCTGCCCTGATCTGTTTGATGCTCGGCCTGAATCTGGTGCGCAGCGGGGTAGGGCGTGGCTTGGCTGCGCTTGCCGGAGACGAGGTGGCGGCCCGTTCCCTCGGTGTTGACACCCGTCGAGCCAAGGTCAAGGTGTTTGTCCTGTCAGCAGTGCTCGCGTCGCTGGCCGGCAGCCTCTATGCGCACACCTTCGGCTTCGTCAGTCCCGACACCTTCGGCATTTTCGCCTCGGTCGATTTCGTCACCATGGTCGTGGTCGGCGGACTCGGTTCCGTCTGGGGAAGCTTGTTCGGTGCGGCTATTTTGACCTGGCTACCCGAATTTATTGATGTATTCGAGTCCTATAAAGATATCATTCACGGCCTGATTCTGGTTCTGGTGCTGCTCTTTTTGCCGAAGGGCCTGGTGACCGGCCTGATCGATCTGAGCCGGGTGCGTCTGGCCCGCTGGAGACAGCGACGTGCTTGAAGTCGTCTCTGTCTGCCGCAATTTCGGTGGTCTGCCCGCTTTGAGCGATGTCTCGTTCTCTCTGCAGCGTGGACGTGTGACCGCCCTGATCGGCCCTAACGGCGCCGGCAAAACGACCATGATCAACTGCATCACCGGCGTCGACATCCCCGACGCTGGCCGAGTCGATTTCGCCGGTGAGGACATCACCGGCCTGCCGGCCTACCGGGTGGCTCGTCTGGGGATCTCCAGGACCTTCCAGAACCTGAAACTCTTCCCACGTCTGTCGGTGATCGACAATGTCCTTTGCGGCTTGACCGTGCAGGGAGGGCAAAGCATGTTGGGAGCACTCTTGCGGCCGCCGCGGGTCCGCAACCGGGAACGCCGATTGCGTCTGCGGGCCATGGCGGCCCTTGATCGTTTCGGGCTGACCGAACTGGCCGATTGGCCGGTTGACGTCCTTGCCTATGGCGACCGTAAACGGGTGGAGCTGGCCCGGGCTGTGGTCAGCGAACCGCGTCTTATCCTCCTTGATGAGCCGGTCGCGGGATTGAACCACGAGGAAACCGCAACCGTCGCAAAAGAAATTCGCGCGCTGCGCGCACAGGGATATACTCTCTTGCTGGTCGAGCATGACATGGATCTTGTCATGCGGGTCTCGGATCACGTGGTGGTGCTTGACGGCGGCCGCTGTATCGCCGGCGGAACCCCCGATGAAGTGCGCCGCAACCCGCTGGTGCTCGAAGCCTATCTTGGTCGAACCGGAGCAATGGCCTGATGATGCTGCGAATTGAAAATCTGCACGTTCATTATGGCAGCGCCGAAGCTTTGCGTGGCGTCGATCTTGAGATCCCTACAGGCGTGACAATTGCCCTGGTCGGTGCCAACGGTGCCGGCAAGAGTACGCTGCTCAAGGCGGTCATGGGGCTGATACGCACGAGCCAGGGACGGATCCTGCTGGAAGGCAAGGATGTGACCGGCATGTCGCCGCTTTGCATGGTTCGTAATGGCCTGGCCCTTTCCCCTGAAGGTCGGGAAATGTTTGGTGATCTCACCGTACGGGAGAACCTGCGCCTTGGCGCCTTGTCATCGGGTTTGCCGGAAAATATTGTTGCCGAGCGCATCCTGGAAATCTGCGAGCGCTTCCCCAGACTTGCCGAACGGCTTGAACAGCGCGCGTCAACCATGTCCGGTGGAGAGCAGCAGATGGTCGCTATGGGGCGCGCCCTGATGGCAAAACCGAAACTTTTGCTGCTCGATGAACCAAGCTTGGGTCTTGCCCCTTTGGTAACCGATGAGATCTTTGCTATTATCCACCAGTTGACGCGCTCCGGAACCACGATCCTGCTGGTTGAGCAGAATGCTGCCCGTGCCCTGTCGGCTTCGTCTTATGCTTATCTGCTTGCCAACGGCCGGATCGTCGAAAAGGGACAAAGCAGCGGACTGCTGACCGACCCTAATCTGCGACGTGCCTTCCTTGGCGCCGCATCAGAACAGAATCCTGCCGCCAGTCGTCTGGGCGCCGCAGGCCTGACCAATATTCGCCTGGAGAAACAGGATATGTCACACCTTACATTTATGCCTGCCTTTACATCTATTGACGAACTGTCGCTCCATCAGCTCAAAGGGCTGCAATGGACCGTTGAGCACGCCTACCAGGGCTCGAGTTTCTACCGTGAGATCCTTGACCTGGCCGGGATGACTCCTGCGCACATTAAATCCCTTGATGATCTCAAGCTCCTGCCGATGACCTCGACGGATGATCTGCGCGACGGCTATCCCTTTCCATTGCGGGCCGTGCCCTTCGAGCAGATTGTTCGTATTCATGCCAGCTCGGGGACTACCGGCAAGCGCAAGGTGCTTGCCTATACGCAGAAGGATCTTGACGACTGGATTCATTTCTTTGCCCGTTGCTACGAGACGGCCGGCGTGACCCCTCTCGACCGGGTGCAGATCGCCGTCGGCTACGGTATCTGGACTGCCGGCATGGGTTTCCAGCTCGGCGCCGAAAAGCTGGGCGCCATGTCGGTGCCTGCCGGCCCGGGCAACATCGATATGCAGATCCAGTTTCTACTTGATTTCCAGTCAACGGTTTTCTGCTCGACAGCTTCCATGGCGCTGCTGATGGCAGAGGAAATTCATCATCGCGGTATAGCCGACAAAATCAATGTACAAAAGATCATCTACGGTTCCGAGCGCTCCTCCAATTCGATGCGGCAGAAAATTTCCGAACTGTTCGGCGGCGCTGAGCTTTTCGATATAACCGGCCTCACGGAACTCTACGGTCCGGGCACCGGGATTGAATGCTCCCAGCACGACTGCATCCACTATTGGGGCGATTATTACCTTGTGGAAATCATCGACCCGGAAACCCTTGAATTGCTGCCGGACGGTGAATGGGGCGAAATGGTGGTTACGACTCTCTGCAAGGAGGCTGCGCCGCTGATTCGCTATCGCACCCGCGACATCACCCGGATTATCCCCGGTCCCTGCCGGTGCGGTTCTCTTTTGCCCCGGCACTCACGGATCAAGGGCCGCTCGGACGATACCTTCAAATTCCGCGGCGTCAATATCTACCCATCGAGTATCGATACGCTGCTTTCAAACATTCCGGGATTGGGATCGGAGTTTCAGGTGCATCTCTCCCGAGACGATAAGAACGGCAGGGATCACATGCACCTGATCGTCGAACGCGGCCAGGGTGTCGATCCTGGCCGGATACCTGAGCTGACCCATGAGATGCTGCACCAGTTCAAGAAACAACTGCTGGTGACGCCGGAGATGCAACTGGTCGACTACGGTCACCTGCCGCGCTCAGAGCGCAAGAGTCAGAGAATCTTTGATAACCGTTTGGGTGACGATGTGGTTTGAGCTTGCATAAACATCAGGTTAAGGCAAGGATTAGCCACAAGCGCAGCAGTACGTGTTCTTTTGTAGTTCAATACGGTTTTAAACGTCCACCAGGAGACTGTCGGACTATACGGACCGAAGCGAGAATTTGGATGTTTGAGAACAGATTTTAGCTCGTTTGCAGCTCCATAGCCGTAGCTATAGAGCAAAAAGGAGCTGAAA
>JAVVDT010000154.1:0-5658 GCA_032250875.1 Desulfuromonadales bacterium
TTTTTATCATTAAGATTGGCCATTAGGGCAAATGACCAATTCAAGCGGCATTCAACCATGAACTGGAAACAAGAATGGAAACCACTGGCGACGATTGTCACTGTCTTTCTCGCCATCTACTATCTGCCACTGGAGTGGCTGCAGCAGGAGATGCCTCTACCGCAAAGCCTGGGGGAGGCGCTGCATCTCGCTCGCTGGTATGCCCGGGAGCATGTGCTGCTCTGCCTGGTTCCCGCCTTTTTCATCGCCGGTGCGGTCGGCGTGTTCGTCAGTCAGGCGGCGGTGATGAAGTATCTGGGGCCCAAAGCTCATAAAGGACTGGCCTACGGCGTCGCCTCTGTGTCGGGGACGATCCTGGCGGTCTGTTCCTGCACCATCCTGCCGCTGTTTGCCGGCATTTACCGCATGGGGGCGGGTCTCGGTCCGGCCAGTGCTTTTCTATATTCAGGCCCGGCCATCAACATCCTGGCCATCGTTTTGACCGGTGCCGTGCTCGGCCCCGAAATGGGAATCGCGCGAGCGGTAGGTGCTATCGTCTTTGCCGTGGTCATCGGCCTGGCCATGCACGTCATCTTTCGCAGGGATGAGACGGAGAAAATCGAGGCGGCCATTGGCATGCCCGAGCCGGAGGTGAGCAGGCCTCTCTGGCAGAACGCTTTGTACTTCGGCTCGATGGTCGCCATCCTGGTCTTCGCCAACTGGGGAAGTCCAACAGTAGAGACCGGTCTGTGGGCGGCAATTTACACGGCGAAGTGGAACATTACCGCGTTCTTCGCCGCGGCTCTGGCGGTGATTCTGATCGCCTGGTTCAACGTCGGCAAGTGGCGTATGCTCATCATTGCTTTACCGGCAGTGGTGCTGGCCCTGGCCGTGCCCGATTATCCGCTGCTGCCCTTTGTCGCTGGAGCCCTTGGCCTCTCGACCCTGACCGCCACCAGCAAGGATGATGACGGTGAACTGCGTGAATGGTTCGCCACCAGCTGGGATTTTGCCAAAAAGATTCTGCCGCTGCTGCTGATCGGCGTGCTCATCGCCGGAGCGCTGCTCGGCCGTCCTGGCAGCGAGGGGCTGATCCCGTCAAGCTGGATCGCCGGGCTGGTCGGCGGCAACTCGCTGTGGGCCAACCTGTTTGCTTCGGTAGTCGGTGCCTTCATGTATTTTGCCACCTTGACCGAAGTGCCGATTCTGCAGGGATTGATCGGCGCCGGCATGGGCAAGGGCCCGGCGCTGGCCCTGCTGCTGGCGGGTCCGGCCTTGAGTCTGCCGAACATGCTGGTGATCCGCTCGGTAATGGGCACCAAGAAGACCGTGGTGTTTGTTCTCCTGGTGATCGTCATGGCAACGCTTAGCGGCCTGATTTACGGAGCACTGTTTTAACGACTGTCGCATGCAGGGGTGATGCAGGCGTCACCCCTGCAAGAACCAGAAAATATTCAGAAGACAAAGGAGACAAATGATGAAAAAAATCCAGATACTTGGTACAGGCTGCAACAAGTGCAGCGAGCTGGAGAAGAATACCAGGGAAGCAGCCGCAGCCCTTGGTGAGGACGTGCAGATCGAAAAAGTCACGAACCTCAACGAGATTATGACGTTTGGCTGCATGACGACGCCGGGGCTGGCCATCGATGGGCGGCTGGTCTCCCAGGGCAAGCTGCTCAAACCGGATCAGATCATGAAGCTGTTGAGGCCGGCAGGAGGAGAATAAGCATGAACAGGGCAAAGATCCGGTTCATCACGTTGTGCTGTCTATCCTTTGGTCTGGTTCTGTTGCTGGCTCTGAGCGCCTGCAATCAAGCGGAATCGGTGACAATTGCCGAGAGCGGAGCAACAATCGATCAGGGCCTGCCCAAGCTGGCCGATGTCGACGCCGACAAATGCATCCCCTGCAGTATCTCAACCGGCATGAACGTTCCCGCGGCACCCTCTGGATCAAGCGGGTCTGTGGTCTGCTGGTGATTGCCGGCGGGGCCTGGATAATTTATAGTGTCCCCAGTAAAAAGACGCGCAACGTCAAAATTAACCGGGAGCAAAACTTATGAAACGCAAACGTGTCCTGTCACGGAGATCGCCTTGACAGCCGTAGACAGCAGGCAGGTAAGCCCTGTCGCAGTTGTCATCCCGACCGCGCTGGGCCTGATCTTCTGCGCCCTGAACGCCGCCGGGGCGAAGTTGCTCTGTGTCAGCAGCGGCTGCGACATCTATGCGGGCTACACTCTGGGCGGCCTGTCCATCAACCTGCTCGGCGCCGTCTTTTTCGCGGTGCTTCTACTGCTGTCGCTGCTGTCGTCGCGCTTGGCCCTGTTTCGCCGGGGGCTGTACGCGGTCCTGTTGGCTGGCCTGCTCCTCGATACCCTGTTTCTCATCTGGCAGATCCTCTACTGGCCCTGCACGAGCTGCCTGCTCGTCGCCCTGCTGCTGGCCCTGTGCGTGCTGGGCGCGCGCGCGTCGTTTCCCGAATTCCGCAGGTCAGTCATTAATCTGACCCTGCTGCTGTGGCTGGTCGCCTTTGTGCCGGTAGTGGTTACCGCCGGCAAGGAACTGCTGCTGCAACCCTGGCCCATCCTGGGTTCAGTCGGCGCGCCGGTGACGGTCTATTTTTCGCCGACCTGCCCGACCTGTGAGAAGACAGTGGTAGATATCCTCGATCAGGCAGGGCTAAGCGGACAGGTGGCCTTCTATCCGATTGCGAAGAACCAGGAGGATCTGCGGCGGCTGGTGCGCTTAACCGGGCAGGTCGGTGAGGCGGAATTACGGAGAGTCTTCGCTCCGGCCGATGAGATTGACGCCAAACCGGGCCTGACCCAGCGCTGGCGACTGGCACGCAACAAGATGGCCCTGGCCCGCCTGGGAGCCGATACGGTTCCCCTGGTGCTGACGCCCCGCCTGGTGCATGCAACCCCCGTTGCACCACTGCCCCTTTATCAGAGCGGCAGTTCACCTGTGGATTTTTACCAGGTAAAGCCGATCGAAGAAGGCTGCTCCATGGCCGCGCCGGAGGATGAAGTCTGCGAATAAACATTGCAGCCAAGTGACCGTCGGTGAATCTATGAAGAAAGGCATTTCACATGGTTTTTCATCTGGCGGTCGCATTCAGTCGCATGCTCGAACTGAACTGCAGGTGCGCGATACCTGGGGTAAGTTTCACCAGATGATCGTGCACAAAGCTCCGTTAATGGATCAAGCCTATCGCCCCGCCTCATCAGAATTCAGCGTTGTAACCGCCACTTGACAATATCCGCCTAGGCGGATATTGTCATTTCATGCAAACCCAAGCCCGAATATTCAAGGCCCTCGCCGATGAAACCCGCCTGCGCATCCTGGCGCTGCTGATCGAGGGTGAGTTGTGCGTCTGTGAAATCATGGCCGCGCTGGAATTGCCGCAGTCGACCATCTCGCGTCACCTGGCTTACCTGCGCAACAGCGGCTGGGTGCAGGACCGCCGCCAGGGGGTCTGGATGTATTATCGTCTCAGCGCTGGCGATCACGTTCTGATTCGCGACATGCTGCCGTTGCTGGCGAATCATCTGATCAACAGCGACGAGTACGCTGTCGCTTTGCAAAAACTGCGTCATTTTCAAAAAGAGCAGGGTCAACGCGCCTGCTGATTTTTTTTGTCTGCCAGATATCTGCTTATGCGGATGGAAAGGAAACGAATGATGCCGGACAAACCACGAGTACTGTTTCTCTGCACCCACAACTCCTGCCGCTCGCAGATGGCCGAGGGCCTGGTCAACCACTTTCTCGGCGACCGGGTCGCGGCCTTCTCCGCGGGCACCGAGGCGACCCGGATCAATCCTCTGGTTGCCAAAGTCATGGCCGAGATCGGTATCGACTTGTCAGGACACCGATCCAAAATCCTCGACGAATTCGACGGTGAGGATTTCGATTATGTGATCACACTGTGTGGAGACGCCAACGAGAAGTGCCCACTATTCTTTGGTGGTGTCAAGCGGATCCATATGGCCTTCGAGGATCCATCAAGACTGTCCGGCAGCGAGGCGGAAGTGCTGCCCGATTATCGCCGGGTGCGCGATGAAATCAAAACTAATCTGTGCGACTTTTTCGAGAAGGAATTGGCATCGTAGGGGCGTGATACATCACGCCCTGGTTTTACGGTGTCACGAATCTGCATTCAGGGCGCAATGAATTGCGCCCTTACAAGGAGATTGAACATGTCGACCCTGACCAGAAAACTTTCTTTCCTCGATCGCTACCTGACCCTGTGGATCTTTGTTGCCATGGCGGTGGGGGTTGGTACCGGCTGGCTCATCCCTGGTGTCAAGGACTTCGTCAACCTGTTCACCGTCGGCACCACCAATATTCCTATCGCCGTCGGCCTGATCCTGATGATGTATCCGCCCTTCGCCAAGGTGCGCTACGAGGAGATGCCGGATGTCTTCCGCAACAAGAAGATCCTCGGCCTCTCGCTGGTCCAGAACTGGGTGATCGGTCCGATCCTCATGTTCATCCTGGCCATCGTTTTCCTGCAGGGCTACCCCGAGTACATGGTCGGCCTGATCATGATCGGCCTGGCGCGCTGTATCGCCATGGTCATCGTCTGGAACGAGCTGGCCGACGGTAATTCCGAGTACGCTGCCGGCCTGGTCGCCTTCAACAGCATCTTCCAGGTGCTGTTCTTCAGTGTTTACGCCTGGTTCTTCATCAGCGTGCTGCCGCCGCTGTTCGGCCTTGAGGGTGCGGTGGTCGAGGTCACCATCGGCGAGATCGCGCAAAGCGTCTTCATTTATCTCGGCATCCCGTTCCTCGCCGGGGCTCTGACCCGCCTGATCGGCGTCAAAACCATGGGGCGCGAACGCTATCACGCCGTGGTGGTACCGAAGATCAGCCCGATCACCCTGATTGCCCTGCTGTTTACCATCGTCGTCATGTTCAGCCTGAAAGGTGAGCTGATCGTGCAGATCCCCATGGATGTGGTACGCATCGCCATGCCGCTGTTGATCTACTTCGTGGTCATGTTCCTGGTCTCCTTTTACATGGGCAAAAAGGTCGGCGCCGACTACAGCAGAACGACAACCCTGGCGTTTACCGCCGCCAGCAACAACTTCGAGCTGGCGATTGCCGTGGCCATCGCTGTCTTCGGCATCAACTCCGGCGCGGCCTTCGCCGCAGTCATCGGGCCGCTGGTGGAAGTGCCGGTGATGATCGGTCTGGTGCATGTCGCCTTCTGGTTCCGGAAAAAATATTTTCGGCAAACTGGCGTCGCAATCGAAAATTAATTGCGCAGGCGATAGCTGCGGGCAATCAGGCTGGCTGCCCAGCAGAATAAAACCAGGGCCATGGCCAGGGCGACGCCGAAGGAGACCGAAAAAGCGAGGTCGCCGACTCCGAGCAGAGCATAACGGAAACCATCGATCAGGTAGAAGAGCGGGTTGAGGTGCGAGAGCTTGGCCCACAGCGGCGGCAGGATCGAAATCGGGTAGAAGACCCCGCCCAGATAGATCAGCGGCAGGATGATGAAGTTGGTGTACATCGACAGGGAATCAAAATTATCGGCATGAATCGCCGCGATGATACCGAACTGGGCAAACAGAAAGCTGGCCAGACAGGCCATGGCGATTGCGGCAAAAGGATGTGCCCAGGGAAGCGTGGCAAACAGGCAGGAAATCAGCCAGACAACCAGGCCGACAGCCAGTCCGC
>JAVVDT010000155.1:0-5622 GCA_032250875.1 Desulfuromonadales bacterium
GCGATTCTTTCATTCCTCGGTGAGTTCAGCGCGTACGGCTGTGACATATCTTCCCCCCCGGAAAACACTTCAGAAAGCTCAAAAGCCGTCAGGTCAACTGGTTTCCAGTGGCCTCTCCTGCAACGTCGCGATCTGCTCACGCAATAGCAGAATCTGCTCTCCCCAGTAGTTGACGGTATTGAACCAGGGAAAATGGTGCGGAAAAGCAGGGTCATCCCAGCGCCTCGCCAGCCAGGCGCAATAGTGCAGGATGCGCAGGGTGCGCAAGGCTTCAATCAGGCGCAGCTCTCGCGGCCGGAAATCGTAAAATTCGTTGTAACCTTCAACAATCTCTGCCAATTGCGCCGTCTGGCGTACGCGGTCTCCTGAAAGCATCATCCAGATATCCTGAATTGCCGGAGCTGTGCGCGCATCATCGAAATCGACAAAGTGAGGTGCTTGTCCACGCCACAAGACGTTGCCTGCATGGCAATCGCCATGGGTGCGGATAAAGCTCGTATGGTCAACCTCTGCCAGAATTTCGTCTAACGTCTGCAGCAGGTCGTGAGTCAGCGCGTCGTAATTGGCTTTGTATTCAGGAATGATGAACTTTTCGCTGATCAGGGCGACCGATGCATGACCGAAGCTTGCACAGTCGAGCCTTGGCCGATGTTCGAAAGGTTTGGTGGCAGCGATGGCGTGCATGCGTCCGAGGGTTCGACCCATAATCAACAGGTTGTCGAGATTGTCAAATTCCGGAGCGTGGCCACCCTGGCGCGGATAGAGCGCAAAACGGAAGTTGCCGAAATGCAGGAGACTTTCACCACGCTCGTTGATGATCGGAGCGACCACGGGCAATTCATGCTCCACCAGCTCAAAGCAGAACCGATGCTCTTCCAGAATCTGTGCATCGCTCCAGCGCTGCGGCCGATAAAACTTGGCTATCAGCGGTTCACCCTCATCGATGCCGACCTGGTAGACCCGGTTTTCGTAGCTGTTGAGGGCAAAGGTACGGCAGTCGCAGAGATATCCGCAGCTCTCTACCGCGTCCATGATGAAACTGGGCGTCAAGGCCTCGAAGTGGTGCTGTTTATGTGTTTCAGTCATGATCCTCCAGTGTTGAAAGGGCCGTGATGAAGAGGCCGTGACCTGTCACGTGTTTTTCATCACGGTCTCTTCATCACCTCATTAATATCGTTTGCCAGTGCGGTAATGTCAGCTTCGGTGGTTGCCCAGGAACACATGAAGCGGCAATGCCCGGAACCGATAAAAGTATAAAAAACCCAGCCCTTGTTACGCAGGGCGGAGATGGTGTCTTCCGGCAATTGAACAAACACGGCGTTGGCTTCGCTGGGATGAACCAGCTTGACTCCCGGAATCGCGGCAAGCGCCTCGGAGAGCTTGCGTGCGCAGCTATTGGCATGACCGGCATGCCTGAGCATGGCGTTCTCCTTGAGCAGGCCGAACCAGGGTGCCGACAGATAACGCATTTTCGAGGCCAGTTGCCCGGCCTGCTTGCAGCGATAGTCAAACTCCCCGGCGAGATCTTTGTCGAAAAAGACCACGGCTTCCCCCATCGGCATGCCGTTTTTTGTGCCGCCGAAGGTCAATACATCAACCCCGGCTTGCCAGGTCAGTTCTTTCGGATGAACCCGCAAGGCTGCAACAGCATTGGCAAAACGTGCGCCATCCATGTGCAGCTTGAGCTTGAGGCGTTTGGTCAGGTCATGGATTGCGATCAACTCTTCGGGGGTATAGACAGTTCCCAATTCAGTGGTCTGCGTAATCGTCAGGACCCGCGGCTTTGGATAATGGATGTCGGTACGTCTTTCAACAGTATGTTTGATCTCCGCCAAATCAACCTTGCCGTCTTTGCCGCCAACGATCAGCAGTTTGGTGCCGTTGGAAAAGAATTGGCTGGCCCCGCATTCGTCGGTTTCAACGTGTGCCGTTTCGTGACAGATGACGCTGTGGTACGATTGACAAAGCGACGCCAGGGCAAGGGAGTTGGCCGCTGTGCCGTTGAAAACGAAGAAGACCTCGCAGTCGGTTTCGAAAAAGTTACGTAGAGCATCACAGGCCCTGGCTGTCCACGGATCATCACCATAACTGGTTGCATAGCCGCCGTCAGCTTCTTGCAGCGCCTGCCAGGCTTCAGGGCATATGCCGGCGTAGTTGTCGCTGGCGAATTGGTTTTTAAGTGGTTTTTGCATCATGTTTTCAAGACTTTCCCTGAGTGATTACTGGGGTTTCCTTGTTAGAGACTATAGCTTGATACGCACTTTGAACGCAACGGCAGCATGAATAAAGCCAGACGCAAAGCATTTACAAGGAAGGCTTGTAAACTGTGCGTCTGGCTTGGCTTCTTTTGCGGGTTTGCGTAAAAAACTACCGGCTTCCCAAGCGTTTCATCTGCATGTCCAACTGCTTGAGAACAGCTTCCGCTTTACTGAACATCTCATCACCAGCCAGAATTCCGACAGCACTGGATGCAAAACCCTGCTGCAGATAAGTCTGTGCCGCCCGGGTCAGTTTGTTCTGATCCATGGCGATTATGCCGCTGCGGAAGGTCTGCAGCATGTCGTGGGTTAGTCCTTGTTGTTGATGGACAAACTCCCGGTAACCTCTGCTGCCTGGTGAAAGGGGGCGATCGAGTTCGGCGAAAGCGCTTAGAATCGATTGTTTGATCATCTCATCGCTGAATTCGCCCTGGCACGCCCACTCAACCGCTTGCCGGTAGACATCAAGGGTCCGTTGCAGATGCGGATCTCGGTAGGAAAGCATGGAGAACAGGCCACCGTCGGCATTATATCCAGCCATGCCGCCGTAGGCCCCGCCTTTCTCACGAATCTCGCGATGCAGGAAGTCGGCACGCAGCAGTTTGGCCAGGACCATCAGGGCCGGAGCATCGGGGTGGGTGTAGGGAACCGTACGGAAGACGCGTGAAACGTAGGCAACCGGCAGGTTGTAGTGCCAGCCTGTAGCACTTGCCCGGCTCGTGAAGCCAGAGGGTAAATCCGATGGAAGAGCCGAGCGGTCGGGAAGTGCGGCAAGCAAAGCAGCTAAAGGCTCTGTCATACTCAGATGTGCCGCTTCTTCCGCGGTGATGGATGCAGTTGCTCGTGCTGCTACCAGAAGCTCCGCGGCGATTGCTTCAAAAGTTTTAGCCAACCCGATCATCCCCTGTTCATCAAGATCGCTGGCTTGCTGGATGATCCGGGTTTGTGTCATGCCGCTCCATTCTTCACGGAGTGCAGCGGTGGGGGTCAACGACGCTGCGGCAGCTCGTGCCGCGAAGGAATGACCGGCACCAGGGATCGAGTTCTCCATGGATGTTCTGACCTGGCCGATCACTGTGCGAAGCCGGCTGATATCGCTGAAGTCCGGAGCGGTCAGCATGTCGATCAATATCTCGCAAAGGGTGGTCTGGTTACGGTCAAGAGCCTTGCATTTGACGTCCAAAAACGGCCGCATGCTGTCGAGATCAACCGGACTCTCAAGCAGGTTAGTACCGAGACGGATGCCGCCGGTGGCTGCCGTGATGCGCCGCGACATGGCCAGGTAATCATGGCCGGCGGCACCGATCTGCGGCAGAAGCGTACAAAAGATCGGCAGGTAAGGCCGCAAGGAATTGTCAAGGCCACTGACATCGAACTGCAGGTTCAGATAAGTGATGCCATTGGTCGGTTGGGCGAACCAGTAAGTTTTACATCCTGCCGTCGTTTGCGTGTGGAATGGCGTCGCTTGTTCTTCAACCTCGATGTCGGCCAGTTCCAGGATCGGCAGACAGCTGGTATCTTCCTCAGCTTCCTGACTGCGTTGCAGTTCGGCGGCTTTCGCCTTGATATCGGCAACGGCTGCATCGTCGAGCTTCTGCCGCACCTTGAGCAGGTAGTCGGCAAAGGCCTGTTCTTCACGTTGGCCATGCTCGGGATCGGGGCGCAGCAGCAGGGTCACTCTGTGCGGGTTGTCGAGCAGGTGACGACGGATCATCCGCGGGAAAAATTCCGGGTCGGCCGCGGCTTCTCTGAGCCGGTCGAGATTCTGACCGATCATCAGTGCGCTGAAAGGATCCCCGGCGTGCAGCCAGGGGCCGAACAGGCGCATCATCAAGCCAAGACCGTATGGATATTGGTCGCCACTCACTTCGCGATTGGCAAATTCATATTGGTGCAAGGCCGCATCGATGCGCTCCTGAGGAAAGCCTTCCCTGGCAACCCGGGCGAGCGTGTCGAGGATCAATGCTTCGATCTCCGGCATTTTTTCCGGATCGGTTCCCTGCAGGCCGGCAGACAGGTAGGTATCGCGATAGTCGTCGTGATAACCGGTGCCCGGAGAGAGGTTGCGGCCCAGACCGGATTCGATCAGAGCCTGGTAGAGCGGCGCGGCTGGATTGCCCAGCAGCAGGTTGGTCAAGATGCCGGTGGCGGCGCGCTCGAACGTGTCTTCAATCGGGCAGGTCAACCAGGCCATCTGCACCATGCTGCTTTGTTGCAAGGCGTCGCCCGCACCGACAGGAAAGGTCTGCGTGCTGCGCTGCGGTTCCGTCAGTCGCTGCTCCAGGGGGATCTCGCTGACAACGTCCTGACGTTCGAAACGACTCAAGGCCAACTCTTCAATATGCTGCAGATGTTCCTCGATGGGCAGGTCGCCGTAGGTAAATATCCAGCTGTTGCTTGGATGATAGTAGCTCTTATGGAACGCGCACAGTTGTTCCCAGGTCAGCTCGGGAATGACGAGTGGCTCTCCACCGGAGTTCTCGCCATAGCAGGTGGTTGGAAACAGCTCTGCATTGAGACGCCGCCCCAGCAGCGACGACGGGTCGGCCATGGCGCCCTTCATCTCATTGAAAACCACTCCCTTGATCATCAGGCTGTCAGGGTCGTTCGGATCGGCAAAGTCGAGGCGGTGGCCTTCCTGGAGGAAATCCTGCTCACGCAGCAGGGGAAAGAAAGCGGCGTCGAGGTAGATCCCCATCAGGTTGTAGAAATCCTTGCGGTTCATGCTGGCAACCGGGTAGAGAGTCCAGTCGGCGGCCGTCATGGCATTCATGAAAGTGTTCAGGCTGCGTTTGAGCATGGCGAAAAAGGGATCGCGCACCGGGTACTTTTGTGAACCGCAGAGAACCGTATGCTCGAGGATATGCGACACGCCTGTTGAATCAGGAGGTGGCGTGCGGAAGCCGACAGCAAACACGTTGTTCGGATCGTCGCAGGCGAGGTGCAGCAGACGCGCACCGGTCGGTTCGTGTTGCAGGGTGACGGCGGTCAGGTTCAGTTCTTGAACCGGCTGTTGCTGTTGTACAAGAAAGTTGCCGAGCCTTGTGCCCGGCAGGGGGAGTTTGTTATTCATCCAATGCTCCATTTCATCGTATTGTTTTTGTGATTAATTGTAGCTCACTGGTCTCTGATTAAAAGTGTTTTCCGGAAATAAAAACGATGTTCATCTACGATAAGAATTCACCGGCAATGAAACAAATACCGGTGAAGATAATTGGCAATCACCACAAAGTTCATCAAAGACCCTCTTGGCAAATCGTTGCGTTAGCAGTCTGTCGGACTATACGGGCCGAAGCGAAAATTTGGATATTTGAGAACAGATTTTAGCTCGTTTGCAGGTTCATAGCTGTAGCTATGGACCAAA
>JAVVDT010000156.1:0-5601 GCA_032250875.1 Desulfuromonadales bacterium
GACAACAATGGGTGAAGCTTTTTTACGCGACATAACCTCCTCACTAAATGTTGCCACAGCTTTGATGACGATCGATGGTCAAGTTTTGGCCAAAAGCAACAACTATACGTCTGATCTCACCTTGACTCCGGCCCAGAATAGCCTGGTTGGCAATGGTCAACTTCTTTACCTTGATGGTGCCAGCGATACAAACCCTGAACGCCACCTCTTCTCTATGATTCCGCTCGGTAGCAGCGATACGGTTTTGCTTTCCGTTACAGCACCCCTTGAAGGGAAAGCCAACATTTATAAAGGACCCTTGCTGTACTTGATTCTGATTATGCTTGCTGTGGTTGCTTTCGGTGGCGTTTTTTACTTCCGCACAATCATCAACATGACTCTGCCGGCGAGAGAATTGCGTAATGCGACCGAAGCCATCAGCCGCGGTAACCTGAGCTACAGAATTCACGATATTTCCAATGATGAATTAGGTCAGATTGCTGTTTCATTCAATCAGATGGCTGCGGACCTTGAAAGCACATATCAGGTGCGCGCGAATCAAGATATTGCAATTGCAATCGAGCGCGAGGCGGACAAGACAAAAAGGATTCTGGAGAAAAAGGAGCGTGAGCGCGACAAGCTCAACGAGGAACTCAACATTATTCAGCGTGAGTCCAGGGCCATTTATCAGTTGAATCAGGCCATGACATCCTCAATCGAACTGAGCGTTCTTTTCGATCGGATACTGCAGGTGCTGAACGAGGTCCTGGCTTGCGACCATATTGTCCTGCTGATTCATAATCCTGGAGACAGTGCCCTTGAAGTTGTGCGTACGGCAGGCCTAGATGTCGACTCCCTGAGCAAAGTACGCTTCACTTTTAGCCAGGGGGTTACCGGAGAAGCCGCACAGAGTCAACGGACAATCTATGTGAAAAACATCGACGAGGATAACCGCAACCTCAGCTACCATGGTCAGTTCGTTACGCGCGGATCGCTGATATCCGTGCCCCTGGTTGTCAAGAATCGCCTGGTGGGTGTCATCAATCTGCACAAAAGGCAAGTCGAGGCTTTCTCTACATCTGAGCAACGTCTGATTCAGGCGGTTGCCAATCAGACGGCTATTGCTATAGACAACGCCCACTTGTTGAAAAAAAGCCGGGACTTGAACAATACCGACGAGTTGACCGGCCTCTCCAACCGGCGACATTTTCAGGAGATACTCAAACGCGAAGTCGCGCAGGCCCGTCGTTTCAGTTCTGTATTTTCCATCATCATGTGCGATATTGACGGTTTCAAGCAGCACAAAGCAACCTTGGGTAATATCCATGCAGATGCTCTGTTGCGCCGGGTTGGTCAGACGCTTTTAAAGAACACTCGAGGCATCGATCTGGTCTCTCGCTTCGGCAATGACCAGTTCATCATTCTGCTGCCAAAAACCGACAAGAAAGGCGGAATTGCCGCCGCGGAGAAGCTGCGCAAGCAAATCATCAAAGAGGACTTCTCCCAACATATTGATTTTGATCAGGCGTTTACTTTGACAGTCTCCCTGGGTGTCACTGAATTCCCGGGCGACAGCAAAAACATCTATGAGCTGCTTAATCTTGCAGATCGCGCTCTTTACGAAGCCAAGCAGGACGGCAGTAATTGTACTGTGGGATGGGAAGGCGCCGCCCCGGCGGCGGATTAAGAACCTGCAACGAGGGGCGAAGAGACTTGATATTCAGAACAGGCCTCTGTCCCTGACAAGGCAGGAAAAGGACCGATCGTATCCGCGTTCCGCCTCAGCGGAGAAAAGGCAGCCCGGGATTTCCCCGCGATCTTTATGATAGGTCACACATTTGCAGCAGTGGCCGTGTTTGTCGCAGGACGTGTAGGTGCATGTACAATGTTTTTGGCTTTCATCGGAAACGCAAGGCATCGGGACCCTCCTGGAACAACCCTAAAGCACCAAATCAACAGACACCATCAATGGCTTAAAACGTATTTTACGGAAAAACCGGAGAAATCGTCAAGCCCGTCTTTTCAGGTAGAGATAACATAAGATTCATATTCTGCACTGCTTGTCCGGCCGCGCCCTTGACCAGGTTGTCAATTGCCGCAAGCACAATCACACGACCGGTGCGGTCATCGACAGCTAAACCGATATCACAGTAATTGCTGCCGCGCACATGTGAAATGTTTGGCAAATGCCCTTTCGGAAGAACCCGCACAAAGGTCTCAGCCGCATATTTTTCCAGATAAATATCGTGCAGCTCATGTAACGTTAATGGGCTGGTCAGGCTGGCATAGCAGGTGCTGAGAATCCCCCTGCTTACCGGCAGCAGGTGCGGCGTAAAACTGATCGTCACGCTGCTTCCCGCCAGGATACTGAGCGTCTGCTCGATCTCCGGAGTGTGGCGGTGTCTGGGCAGACTGTACGCTTTAAAACCTTCATTGACCTCGCAGAAAAGAGTGTCCACTTTGGCAGCACGACCGGCGCCACTGGTCCCCGATTTACTGTCAACAATAATGGTCGACGTATCGATCAGGGCATTTGCAAGCAAAGGGGCTAATGCCAGGGCCACACTGGTAGGATAACAGCCAGGATTGGCAATCAACCTGGCATCAGGGATCTGTTCGCGAAACAGCTCAGGAAGACCATAAACCGCTTCACAGAGCAATCCTCTGGCCGTATGTTTCTGGTACCAGGCTTCGTAAATGGCAACATCACTGATGCGGAAATCTGCGGAAAGATCGATAACACGACAGCCGGCAGCGAGGAGACCGGGAATGATTCCCATGGCGGTTTGATGAGGCACCGCGGTGAACACCAGATCAGCGCGCCCTGCCAACCCCTCTGGATCGACGTCCTCAAAAGCCAGGTCCAGGCTGCCTCGCAGTGAAGGGAACACCTCACTCACGGACTGTCCGGCATATTGACGCGACGTCACACACACCAATTCCGTATCGGGGTGCCGCGAAAGCAGCCTGAGCAATTCCACGCCGGTATAACCACTTGCACCAACAACTGCGATCCGATGCATATCCATCCCCTGTATTTCTTGCGACTCGCCTGACAGACATTCTACAACGGTAAAAGGGAAACCCGCGGGTTTCCCTTTACAACCAACATATACCGACGACCCAGGAGGTCGTAAGGGCTTAACGCTTGGAGAACTGGAAGCTGCGGCGCGCACCACGCTTACCGTACTTCTTACGTTCCTTGATGCGGCTGTCACGAGTAATAAAGCCGGCCTTCTTGAGCGAATCACGAAGTTGCGGATCTGCCTCGAGCAGGGCCTTGGTGATACCGTGTTTGATCGCGCCGGCCTGGCCGGAAGGACCACCACCACTAACATTGACGGTCACATCAAACTTTCCGATATTTTCGGTCAGCTCGAGAGGTTGGCGCACCACCATTTTGGATGTCGGCCGACCGAAATACTCGTCAATCGTCCGCTTGTTAATAGTGATCTCACCAGTACCCGGCTTCATCCAGATGCGGGCTATAGAAGTTTTTCTTTTACCCGTGGCGTAAATTTTCTGCTCGGCCATCGCCTATATCTCCTGAGTTCCCTTAAACCTGAAGTTCTTTGGGCTGCTGTGCCTGATGCGGATGGTCGGCACCGCAATAGACTTTAAGTTTTTTGTACATCTGCCGTCCGAGTTTATTCTTCGGCAACATGCCTTTGACCGCTTTCTTGATCAGCTCCTCAGGGGCTTTCTCAAGCAACTTGCCGGCCGGAGTTTCAGTCAAACCACCAGTATAACCGCTGTGGCGGTAGTACATCTTCTTGCTCAGCTTATTGCCGGTCAGACGTACTTTCTCCGCATTGAGCACGATGACAAAGTCACCGGTATCAACACTCGGGGTAAAAATGGCCTTGTGCTTGCCGCGCAGGACCCTCGCTATTTCTGTAGCCATGCGGCCCAGAACTTTATCTTCCAGATCAACAACGTACCAGTCTTTCTGGAGATCTGCTTTTTTGGCAACTGGAGTACTCATTACAATCCTCTCTATATCGAATCTGTGGAGTTAACGGGGCTCACAGAAACTCGAAATCTAGTCAAAAGGCCTGGGGTTGTCAAGCTTTATTTAAATTTTATCGACACTTAATTCGTGTCCATCTGCAAACTCCGGATGACACAAGCGCCGTTTCCGGACGAGGACTAATTCGGCACGAAGGAATGGCTCGAGTTAATCTTACCGCAGAGTGCCGACAAGAGTTTTACCGCGCTTTGCAGATCAGTCCAGTCAAGCACTTCCACAGGCGTGTGCATATAGCGCAGAGGGATACTGATCAAAGCCGTCGCAACGCCTCCTCGCGCCAGCTGCATCACATTTGCATCGGTTCCCGTAGCACGAGGGATTCCCATAACCTGGCAGGCAATTGCCTCTTCGCTTGCCGTAGCCATCAGGAGCTCGAAGAGAGCGGGATTGATGTTCGGACCACGGGCAATAATCGGCCCTTTGCCCAGACGAATTTCACCAGAATCCTTGTGATCGGCCCCCGGATAGTCGCTGGCGAAGCCGACTTCGACAGCGATACCGATATCGGGTTGCACACCGTAGACGCTGGTTGCCCCACCGCGTAAGCCAACCTCTTCCTGAACAGTCGAGACTCCATAAAGATCAACCGACAAATTGTTCCGTCGACGGACTTCCTGCATGACCCGGGCGACGATAAAGGCACCCATCTTGTCATCCAGGCCACGTGAGGTCAGCCGGGTTCCCTGCAGGCGCTCGACACCAACACTGAATGTCACAGGGTCACCCACTGACACGAGTTTGGCAGCCTCTGACTTATCCACACAGCCAATATCGATAAACTGGTTTTTGAAAGGGACGACCTTGTCACGGTCTTGCGTCTCGATCTGGTGAATCGGCCGCTTGCCGACCACGCCAAGGACCGGACCGCCAGAGGCATGAATCGTGACCCGCTGGCCCGGAACGAGGTGCGCATCAACGCCGCCGATCGGTGCAAAGAAGAGATACCCCTGGTCGTCAAGATACTTGATCATGAAGCCGATTTCATCGCAATGCCCAGCCAGCATCAGGCGTGGAGCACCCTCGGGACCCTTGATATGGGCAATGACATTGCCCATGACATCAGTGCGCAGGTTGTCTACATCATCTGCCAGGGTTTTGCGAATGATTCTCTGCGCCGGCTGTTCAAAGCCCGACGGGCTCGGAGCTTCAACCAGTTCTTTAAAAAACCGGAAATCCTGTTCGTTCATGGTCGTTCATCCTTTGTCAGTTTTCAAGCAATTCACCCAGCAGGGAATTGCGAAACGCTTTTATGATCTTCACCGATACCAGGCGGCCCGCCAACTCTGCCGGCCCGGAGAAATTAACAATCCGGTTCCAGGTAGACCGGCCGAAAAGCTGGCCCTCCCCCATTTTACTTTCGCCCTCTACCAGCACTTCCTGGATCCTACCGATATCGGCCTCCCAAGTCTGTCGACTGATCTCCTGCTGAGTGGACAACATACTTTCAAAGCGCGCCTGCTTCACCTCCGCAGCGGTATCGTCGATAATTTCAGCGGCGGCCGTGCCACTACGGGGAGAATAAATGAAGGAATAAATCTCTGCATATCGAACCTGTTCGAGTAATGACATGGTCGCAGCGAAATCTGCTTCGG
>JAVVDT010000157.1:0-5595 GCA_032250875.1 Desulfuromonadales bacterium
ACTTGGTTCACCGAGTTCTTTAATTATAACATGCTTTTACTTCCTCAGTTTCTTCTTGGCCTGACCGACCTTCCCCTGCATTTTTCCGGCTATTTTCTCGACTTTACCCGCGACAATCAGCTTGGGATTGTCGGAAAGTTTCCCGGCCAATTCTTTGACCTTGCCTTTCATCTCGTGCAGCTTTCCTTCGGTTTTGTCTCTGGTGCCTGATTTCATGACGTCCTCCGGTCGGTGATCATGGGTAATTTTTTCTCTGCCAATTAGTTTTCGTCCGGAAACGGCGGTCGTGACATCCGGAGTTTGCGGATGGACACCAATTGGTTGAAAGTGCACGACAGTGCTCATGTTCCAGTGAATAGATACATCGCAACTAACGGGCCAGAAAAGAACTGCGGAATATGTTAGTGCAACGTTCTGATAACAATGGGTAATGTGGAAAGTGAGCGGACCGAGGGGGAGGAAAAACCGTTAGTGGCATCCGTCATACATGGCATAACTGTCATACGCGGTGGCCAAAGTGAAGGGAACTTCTTCTTTATTGACAGCGGAGGCCGTGTTTTCGTATTCGGGCGCGAAGAGTACTGGGATTGAGACCAAGGATAGCCGCTGCCCCTTTTTCCCCTTCGATGCGCCAACCGGTTTGCTTCAGCACCTGGAGGATGTGGTCTCGTTCCAGGTCGGCGAGTGCTTTTACATCCTGTTCACTTTCCGGATCCTGAAAAGTATCGAATCGGTCCAGAACCTGGAGCGCGGACCCATGGCTGGTGATAATCGCCCGTTCGATGACATTTTCGAGTTCCCGCACATTGCCGGGCCAGTGGTATCTCTGCAGGGCTCTCATGGTTTGCCTTTTCCTTTTTTCATGGCTGCTCCTTCACGCAGCGAATTTGGGGATAACAGGTTTCAATCTCTGCTCAACTCATTTCCAGGCTCAAGACGTTTCTTGAGCCTTGAGATCTCGGCACGCAATTCCGCCTCCAGCGTCTTGGTGGCAGTGATGTCGGCAAAGGTGATCACCACCCCGCCGATCACGTCCTTCATGGTGCGGTAGGGCATGATGCGCACCGTGAACCAGCGCCCGTCGGTGGCGGCGATCTGCTTTTCTGAAAAAACCAGCTTCTGCAGAACCAGCTGTGCCTCCTCGGTCAATTCGGGATAGAGCAGGTCGCTGGCGAGATCGGAAAGCGGTCGCCCCACATCGCCCGGGAGCAGCTTGAAGAGTTTGTTCGCCCCGGTAGTGAAACGCCGGACACGAAGTTCCTTATCGAGGAACACAGTAACGATTTCCGTGCTGTTGAGCAGATTCCGCATATCGTTGTCGATTCGTTCCAGCTCTTCTAACTTGGACTGTTGCTCGGCGTTCACCGTCTGCAGCTCCTCGTTCAGGGACTGCATCTCTTCCCTGGAGGTGGTCAACTCCTCGTTGGTGGACTGCAGCTCCTCATTGGTCGACTGCAGCTCCTCGTTGGTCGATTTGAGCTCTTCCTGCGAGGACTGCATTTCCTCGCGGGTCGTTGCCAATTCTTCGCGGGCCTGCTGCAGCGCCTGCTCCAGTTCGAGCTGCCTGGTGTTGCCAGGTGAAGCGCTCCGGGAACGGCTCAGCGTTTTCTTTTCCGGGGGCGTCGGCACGTCGGAAAAGACGATCATCACCATTCCCCGCAGCGCCTCCGGTTCTTCGATCGCCTGGACGGTAACGTCAACGGTCTGCGCGGTGTCACCCTCACCGACCTTGAGATTCTTGACGGTGATCTTCTCTTTCTGCCGTAGCGTCCTCTGGAAGGCGATCCCCAACTCGACGCGGAGCCCTTCCCGGGCCATGACTGAAATATTCCAATTAGCCTTGCCGGCTGCCGGTTCCAGATACTTGCCCGTCCGCCCGCTGATATAGAGGATATCCCCCTTGTCGTTGACCAGCACGGCGGGCGGAGAAAAGTGCTGCAGAAGCAGCTGGTCGGCGAGCGACTGGAGATTGGCAGCAGGCTTCAACATCATCAACTCCTTGGGCGCTCCCGACAAGGCAGGAACAAAAGAGGCAGGAAATACGACCGGTTCGGCTGGTATGATAGTATCGCGCCGCCGAAACAGTCTCGCCTTGAGATTCAGAGGTGCAAAGAGATCGGTATGGGCGCTGACGTTTTCCGCGCTTCCCAGGAACAGGATACCGCCAGGATTCAGGCTGTAATGAAAGAGCGGCAGGAGTTTTTTCTGAAGTTCCGGAGTCAGATAGATCAGCAGGTTGCGGCAGATGAGGATGTCCAGCTTGGTAAAAGGAGGATCCATGATGACGTTCTGCGTGGCGAAGGTCACCATCTCCCGGATATCCTTGCCGATCCGGTAGCCGCTGCCTTCCTTAACAAAAAACCGCTGCAGCCGCTCAACAGAGACGTCGGCGGCGATGTTGGCCGGATAGACCCCCTGACGTGCCTTGTCGATGGCATCCTGATCGAGGTCGGTGGCGAATATCTGCAGGGTGAAACTGGCCTTGGGCTTGATTTTAGCAAGCACCTCCTTGAAGACGATGGCCAGCGTGTAAGCTTCCTCACCGGTCGAGCATCCTGCCGACCAGGCTCGCAGGACCCGCCCGGTCGGGTGCTCCGCAAGGAGCGCCGGGATGGCATCTTCCTGCAGGTGCGCCCAGACGGCAGGGTCGCGGAAAAAGTTGGTCACGCCGATCAGCAGCTCCCTGAAGAGGAGTTCCACCTCCTGGGGATTCTCCTGCAGATAGCGGACGTAGGTCGCGATGCGATCGATCTGGTGGATGCCCATGCGCCGTTCGATCCGGCGATAGACAGTGTTCTTCTTATACAAAGAGAAGTCGTGACCGGTTTTGGAGCGCAACAGGATGACGACTTTCTCCAGGCCGCTTTGGTCCTTCTCCTCCAGCGGACGCTCGTTCCGATCGATGACGCGGGCGTGTTGCAGATAGCCGAGGATCTTGCCGGGCAGCTCCTCCACCCGGGCGACCAGATCGGCCAGCCCGGCATCGATAGCGCTGCGAGGCATGCTGTCGAACTTGGCTGAGGCCGGCTCCTGCACCAACGCCAGGCCCGCTTTTTCCTTGATGGCCCGCAGGCCCATGGTTCCGTCCGAGCCCATTCCGGAGAGGATGACGCCGACACTGCGCTCCTGCCGGTCTTCGGCCAGGGAGCGGAGGAAAGAATCGATGGGCAGGCGCAGGCCGCGGGGTTCCTTCGGGTTGAACAGGTGCAGCACGCCCTGCAGAATGGACATGTCCTTGTTGGGGGGAATCACATAGACGCTGTTCGGCTTGACCTGCATCCGGTCCTTGACCTGAGAAACCGCCATCCCGGTGGCGCGCTGCAACAGCTCCGGCATGATCCCCTTGTGCGTCGGGTCGAGGTGCTGAACTATGACAAAGGCCATGCCGCTGTTTTCCGGCACGTGCCGCAGAAACAGCTCCAGCGCCTCCAACCCGCCGGCGGAGGCACCGATGCCGACAATGGGAAAGAGCGAATTCGCTTGCACCACAGGATCGTCGTCCGCAGCGGGCCTGGCTTGTTCAGTAACGTTAGTCGTCGGTTTCAGTCGTTTAGTCATAACGATGTTTATATCATGATTTCATTAAGTGCCTAAATAGTTCGTCGCAGGAAAAAAGGAATAAGTCGGAATTCCAACGCAATATGGAATTGCTTCCGGAAAGTCCAGAGCGGCCTTCACCTCATCGACTCAAGGGTCTCTTTTCCATTCTCGCCAATCTGATGTAAGTGTGACAACAGGTGTAGAGACGACACTTGATTTCACTTTTTAACGCAAAAGTTTACATCGTCAGCTCTTTGTTTACTTGATGAAGAAAATTAAACACTTGCTTCATTCACCATTTTCCAGTTAGTTGCAGCGAGACGAATTCGACGGCCGCAGGAAAAAACGGGTACTGGTGAAAATCATCGGCAAATAACCACGATCAGATTTGCTCTAAGCAAGAGTAAAAAAGAAGGTCGCGCCTTCGCCCGGTTTACTTTCGGCCCAGATCCTCCCGCCGTGCCGTCTGACAATCCTTTCCACGGTGGCAAGGCCGATGCCGTGTCCTTCGACGTTAGTTCCTGAGAGGCGCTGGAAAGGAAGAAACAGCTTGTCAGCCAATGCCATATCGAAGCCCTGCCCGTTGTCCCGGACAAAACAGGCCGGTTTGCCGTCAGCATCCGTCACGCCGAATTCAATATCTACTTCTTCCAGACTGCCGGCATACTTCCAGGCGTTGTCGATCAGGTTATTCAGGACAATCCGTAAAAGGTCCGGATCACCCTCGGCCGTAATCCCGGTGACGATCCGGAAGGTGGACAGGTTTTCCGGATCTACCAGTTTCAGTTCCTCCGCCACAGCATTCGCTATGGCGCTCAGATCAACCGTTTCCTGGTGCATTTCGACGCGGGTGACACTGGAAAATTTCAACAGGGCATCGATCATCTGGTTCATGCGTTGGAAACCTTCATACATTTTCTGTGTGATTTTTTTGCATTGAGCGTCGGGTTTATCGCTGCACAATTCCATGAGCGCCTGACAGTAGCCGTGGATGACGGTCAAAGGCCGACGCAAGTCGTGGGCGATGCTGTAGTTGAATGCATCCAGTTCGATATTCGCACATTCCAGTTCGGTGGCGCGGGCAACCACTTCGGCGTGCAGAATTTCGAGGTTGTCTTCCAGCAGTCTGCGTTCGGTAATGTCATGGATCGTCACCAAACATTCCTGCCTTGAAGCAACAGTCACAGCTTCGATCTGCACAAATAGCGGGCCCTCATCTTCTTTCAAAAGTTCCAGTTCGCAGACCACTTTGACTTGACTCTCGAATACCGTGCTGAGGAAGGCGGTGAAAACGGGACGGTCGGCAATGGTGACGAACTGCTCGAAGTGCCGACCATTCAGTGGGGTGCGTTCGAGACCAAGGAGACCGGCTCCTCTGAGGTTCACGGCATGGATTGCCCCGTCGCGGGCGAGGGTAAAATAGCCGACCGGGGCGAAATCGTAGAGGTCGGTGTACTTTTCCAGTGTCTTCTCCAGGTCATCCCTGGCCTGACGAAGCTCTGTGTTCTGCATCTCCAGTTCGATCTGGTGGACCTGCAGTTCATGCAGCAGAGACTGTGCCTCATTCTCTGGCTGAGGCCGCCCAGCTTCCGTAATCAGAGTGCTCAGGCGCTGTTCGGCGCGATGGCGCAGCTCGTCTTCCGTCGCATCGAGTGGCGATGACAGGCTTTTCTTTCTATCGATTCCCATAGTGGTGAACTTCCTTCATCTGGTCGTCAAGATGCAGTTGCTGGAATACCCTGATGGCCATCCGGGTCATAACACTCTCATGTCACCGGAGGGTGCGGAAACGGATGACCGGTTCCTGGGTGAGCAGCTTCATTGCACCGACCAGAACATCGAAATGATTGGACTTCAGATGGGAGTCCAGGTCCTCGCGTGTGTTCCATTCCTCCTTGAAAAATATATTGTTTTCAGCCTCGATATCGACATAGCAATTGCAGCCCAAGCATCCCTCCGAGCGGCGAATCGGTCCGAGTATCGCCTTGAAGGTTAGAATAAGCTCTTTCCGCTTTTCGGGCGGCACGGTTAGCTTGATCGTGGCGTCAATCATCG
>JAVVDT010000158.1:0-5589 GCA_032250875.1 Desulfuromonadales bacterium
GAAGTATGGGCCAAACAGCCGGATTTGCAGCCGGCTCATGGATAGTCCGACAGGCTGCTAGACCATACTCATGGGAGTTCGCGACTGCTTGCTGAAATTGACGCGAGAGTCGAACAGCAGGCCCAGCAGCATCTTGTCTGAGGGTACCCGGGCATGTGTCGGGAAATATTGCAGAAGAAACAAAGAATAAAGCCCGGGTCGATGACCCGGGCTTTATTCTTGAATCGGAGGTAGGAAATTAATCCTGATTGAGCTTATACCACACCACTTCTCAAAAATATCTTACAACCACCATCAAAAGACAAAAGGAATCCTGTCTTTCTGCAATTCAAAAAAATTGGCCCCCATCCATCGGATGGGGGCCCCCCTTTAAATCTGATTACATACCCTCTCTTCGTTTCAATCTTCAAGCCTGCAAACACAAGCGATTTTTATGAGTATTATACTCACCGCTACTCACAATTTTCTTACATAAACGGCTTTTTAAAAAGAAAAAGTTGAAAATTCAAAAAAATTTGTGCTTCTTCAGTCGGCAGATAGCCATCTCTGCTCAGGCTTGACCTTCGAGATATCGAGCAGTATTTCTCGAATCTCCTGCGCTGCGTAATTATCTTTGGCAAGTGCTTCACTATATTGCTTCATGAGATGGCTGGCTTGTCCCGACCGGTTTTGAACCAGGCACAACTGATAGAGCAACCGGATGATATCGTCGTTGGTAGGATCATAGCGCAAGGCATCACGTAAAAGCTTGTCTGCTTGCTGGTAACGCTTGCTTTCAGAAAGTAAACAAGCAAAAGTCAGACTGGTTTCGAGGTAAAGCTGCTCCAGTTCATCCTGAAAGACACTCGCTGCATCACAACCGAAATTCCCCGGCATAAAGGTTCCTTGCCAGAGGCTGAACGCCGAGGAAAAGGAGATTTCGGCCGGCCAGAATTCACGGCGAGCAAACTGCTGGGAGCCTTTATGGATCAAGCGACAGAACTCATGAGCGTCAATCCGGGAATTCTCCAGGCAGAGGTATCCACGTTTGACCACCAGGTATTTTTTACTGTCGAATGGTTCGAGAGTCTGATCAAGACTGCGCCGTACGCGCGACAGAAGAGAATCAAAACTTGATCGTGCTCGCGAGGGGGAACTGTCCGGCCAGAGCGCCACCTGAATTTCTTCCTGAGAAATCTTTCCCGTGGGGGTTCCTACCAGCATTGACATGAGCTGACGCTGCGCGGGACTGAATTCTTCTATCCACGACAAATGACGATCAGCAATTTGCAACTCGCATTTCCCCAAGGTTTTCACTATAAGGATATCCGGAAAACTGCCTGTTTTGTCAGATTTTTCTACAAGGGATGTCATCCCTTGCCGGCGGTTGCCTCGGCGCAGCAACGCTTTGACACGGGCACTCAAGAGTTTCGGGGAAAATGGTTTCGTCATGTAATCATCGGCACCGACTTCAAGCCCGGCAACGACATCTTCTTCATCAGCCATCCCTGTCAGCATCAGCACAGGAATTTTGCTCATCCAGGGATCCTGACGCATGGTGCGACAGACATCCAGGCCATTCATTCCGGGAAGGTTGAGGTCAAGCACGACAACGTCCGGCATGTCTTCTTCGATTTCCAGCAAAGCAGCTTCACCGCTTTGAACCGCGGAAACCCGATAGGCGTCCTTACGCAGACAAGAAAACAGAAGTTCACAGACATTGGCATCGTCTTCGATGATCAGTACATGCGGTCTGTCCATTAACTATTCCTCTTTCCGGAAGCAAACTTACCGCAACAGCGCGAACCCCATCTGCCGACCGGTTCTACCATTGTCACGCCGATAGGAGAAAAAAACCTCCTTGTGGCAACAGGTACATTCTTTAACAAGATCAACGGCAGGCCGATCGATACCTGCTTCATCAAGTTGCAACAGAATGCTTTTCTGCAGATCCAGTTGCCAATGGCCAAGGCTTACTTCCGTAGCAATTCGTCCCCACTGGTCGGTCCCCAGCCGAAAAGCGTCACGAACCGGACGATCGACTTCGTAACTGTGTGCGGCAATACCGGGACCGACTGCGGCACAGAGATTATCCGGTTGGCAACCGAAAATCTCGTGCATCGCTTTAATCGTGCGACCCAGCAAACCAGCTGCGACACCACGCCAACCCAGATGAACAACGCCGGCGACATGCTTTTTCTGATCGTAAAGGATAACCGGAAAACAGTCAGCGACAAGGATACCGATCAAGAGGTTGCGTTGATTGGTAATGATTGCATCGCTGTCGACATGCTGAAAATGAGAGACATCCGGGTTGGACTGATCAATCACCAGGATTTCACTGCCGTGAACCTGGTTAACCGTCAGAAAAAGATGAGGCTCGAGGTCAAACGCTCTTGCCACCGCGGCGCGGTTGGCTTCCACTTGCAGCAGCTGATCACCCGAGCCAAAACCGAGATTAAGCGAGTTGAAAGGCGGTCTGCTACTGCCGCCATTTCGCATGGTAAAGCCAGCCACCAGGTTGCCATGGCCTGCCCAGGCAGGTTGCAGGTAATGAATTTTACCTTGTTTAACAGTTTTCATTTGAGGCCATTTTCAACCGGACCTGCATACGAAGAGATGTCGAGGTCGGTAGGGTTATAGTTATATTTATCTTCAAGAAAAGCGAGTATGTCCTGCAGCTCTGACGGCAGTGCGGCCTGAAAGAGCATTGCAGTACCGTCAGGGTGGTTGAAGCCGAGCTGCCAGGCATGCAGGAACTGACGATCTAATCGGCTCACCATCTGCCGCAAGGCCAGGTCGTTGATTGCTTTGGCACGGTTGGCGCCACCATAGAGAGGATCACCGACGACCGGGCAGTTCATTCCGGCAAGGTGCACCCGGATCTGGTGGGTCCGTCCGGTTTCCAACAGCAGATCAACAAGAGTCAGGCGATCTTCTTCATATCGTCGCACGGCCTGCCAGTGCGTGATCGCATGGCGGCTGATGCGTGCAGCGGTCGACATCTTCTTGCGTTGTACAGGGTGCCGGCCGATCGGCTGGTCGACGCTTCCTTTCAAGCCAGGCACGTTACCATAGACAAGTGCCCGGTAACGTCGTTGTATTGTATGTGTTTTAAACTGTTTAGCCAGATGTTGATGTGTGCGGTCATCTTTGGTTGCGACCATCACTCCAGATGTGTCCTTGTCGAGACGATGGACAATGCCCGGCCGCAACTCCCCGCCAACTCCGGAGAGGTCCTTGCAATGATACAGCAAAGCGTTTACCAATGTCCCGTTATAATGGCCAGGTGCGGGGTGCACAACAAAATGAGCAGGCTTATTGACGACAATCAGGGAAGAGTCCTCGTAAAGAACCTGCAACGGGATATCTTCCGCCTGAGCTGAGGCTGCAACCGGTTCGGGCAGAATGACGCAAACCTTTTCTCCCCCGCGCAGCTTTATGCCGGCCTTGCTCGAAAGGCCGTCGAGAGTTACAGATCCTTCATCAATCAGACGTTTGATCTGCGAGCGCGTCAGTTCCGGTAAGCAATCATCCAGAAAACGATCAAGGCGTACTGCAATGTGCTCGGCGGTGACCTGCAGACAGCATGGCTCAGACATGCAATTTACCAGATTGAGCTCTCAATCTTGCCGGCCTGTTTGATCATAACATCGACGATCGCCCGATCATACAGGTGTGAACGGTCTTCAAGATCCGGAGAAACCCGACCATAAAAATGCTCGCGACCTTCTTCAAGCTCAGCTGTCAGGACTTCAAAAATCGAGTCATTCCTGATCCCTTCCTTCACCTTCTCCTGATTATAGAGGGCGATATCCGAGATGATGGCACGGGCTAAACGAAACGCCAATTTAGGGTTGTCTACCAGTCTGGCCATGAGACCTCCATAGGTGGAGTGAAGATATATTTTCTCGGGTGAATCGCACCCGGTTCCTTATCCCTTGAGGGGAAGTGCTACATACAGAATTGTTTCGTCTCGCTGCAGGAGCAACAGCGCACTGTTTTTCACTCTGCTCTGCTGGAGGAGGGCTGCACGCACATCGGCCAGAGTCTTAACTGCATAACGATTGATCGCCAGAATCAGGTCCCCGACCTGAACACCTGCGTTGGCAGCAACGTCATCCGGTTCAATCAATACGACACGAACCCCCTGTGCGCTCTCTTCAAGGTTCATACCGAGCCATGACTCCAGGTTGCCCTGCTTAACGGGTTGCGATTCGGCATCGCGTGCTACGATAATCACTTTAAGAACCAGGCGTGTCCCTTCACGCAACACCTCAACCAGAAGCTCCTTTTCAAGAGGCGAACTGGCAACCAGCAACTGTAGCTCTTTAACGCTGCGAACCGGCTTACCATCGAAGCTGAGCAGGACGTCGCCGCGCTGCATACCGGCTTTTGCCGCTGGCGTGTCTGGCAACACTCCGGTAACCAGAGCACCTGTCACCCGATCCAAACCAAACGATGCGGCAAGGTCCGCATCAAGCGGCTGGATACTGACTCCTAACCAGCCGCGTGTCACCTCACCGCTGCTGATCAATTGATCGGCAACCTGTTTGGCCAGGTTGATCGGTATTGCAAAACCGATACCCTGACCACTTGCGACAATGGCGGTATTCACAGCAACCACTTCACCGTAGATGTTCAATAACGGACCACCAGAATTTCCAGGGTTGATCGAGGCATCAGTCTGTACAAAGTTTTCATAATCCTCAATCCCGATATCGGTCCGCCCCGTGGCGGAAATAACGCCGACGGTAAGAGTACTGTCAAGGCCAAAGGGGTTGCCGATAGCCAGCGCCCACTGGCCGACCTTAAGTCGATCAGAATCACCAAGCACAGCAACCGGCAGCGGGCCATCAGCTTCAATCTTGATAACCGCCACATCGGTTTTTGGATCAACCCCAATGACTTTGCCGGGGAATACCCGCTGATCCGTAAGACGCACTTTGATCTGCTCTGCTCCGGAAACCACATGCTCATTAGTCAGAATATAGCCATCTTCGCTGAGGATGAATCCCGAGCCAAGGCTGCGTTCGCGCTGCTGCTCAGGCGGCTTCCGGAAGATACCGCCGAAGAATTCCTCGAACAGCGGACTGAGGCGATCGACCATGCGCACTCGCTCGGCACGGATATTCACAACTGCCGGAGTCACTTTCTCGGAAACATCAATAAAAGCTTTCTGCGAGATCAGCAACTCCGGGGCCGGAGCTGCCACTGGAGGTTGAGCCTCTGCCTGCAGGTGGTCCTCCTGCCGATCATTGCAGCCGGCAAACAACAGCCAGGGCAACATCAGCAACAAACTTCTGGACAATTTGAAAAAAGGCTTGAACATTTGCAGATAAGCTCCTCGACTACGACACAACAGGTTAGCGAAAACAAGATTTTATGTCAATTCAGGAGTCTGTCGAACGATACAGGCGAATATACTCAGATTAATCATATTAGAGCAGCTTTACGTCAAAAGGTTGAAGGCATACATGATACGATATCATGACCAGTCAGACTCGACCAGCATACATTTCCATCAGCCTTGACATGCCGGAATTTTTCTTTAACCTTGACTGGAGTCAGTCATCAGAAACTTCAGGAGGAAAACATGGCAAAACGAAT
>JAVVDT010000159.1:0-283 GCA_032250875.1 Desulfuromonadales bacterium
GGCAATCAAATAATCGTGGTTTTGAGGACACCCTCCTTAATGACCCACTGATTAATCAGAAAAGGCCACCATCAATTGCTATGGCGGCCTTCGCTATTCAGACAAACTATTGAAAATCAATCAGCCTCACCCCCCGACAGCAACAACCCTCCAGGCACACCTTTTAATGAGTGACCCCTTTCTTCTGGTCGAAAGGCAGGGGATGTCGTGCCACGGCCTGGCGTCCCGGGAAGCCGCTGCCGTTTCCGCCGGTTTTGCCGGGTTTTGGATTTGACTATCGGGT
>JAVVDT010000159.1:293-5578 GCA_032250875.1 Desulfuromonadales bacterium
GTGTCGTGTGCTAGTATTTTTTATTAGTTTTCCCCTGCAGAGACAAAAATGCCTTGTGCGCCCCGAGGCTTGTTTGCTCTGATGCTTTGTACCGATGAGGGCCTGCCCCTGTCGATTTTTCAATATCTGATGATTGATACATCACGGGTTTCCAACGCCTGAATCCGTCGGTTATACACGGGCTCGGGAAACATCAAGGGAGGTTGCATATGCAAAAACTGATTCGCATCGAACCGGCCAAATGTGTTGGCTGCAAGACCTGCGAACTGGCCTGTTCCTTTAAGAATGCCGGTGAGTTCGCCCCCAGTCGTTCCCGCATCTACAATGAAGTTTTTCTCGAGGAAGCCAAGTTCATCACCGTGACCTGCATGCAATGTGATGAGCCCTGGTGCGAGAAAGCCTGCCCGAAGACAGCCATCAGCAAAAACATGTCAAGCGGCGTCGTCACGGTTGACGACGTCAAGTGCGTCGGTTGCCGGACCTGCGTCAGCGCCTGCCCGTTCGGCATGATCAAGTACGTCGACAGCACCGGCAAGGCGGACAAGTGCAACCTCTGCGGAGGTGACACTCCCGAGTGCGTGGCTTTCTGCCCGACCAAGTGCCTGACTCTGGGTGAGGAAGACAAGCCGCTGCGGCAGAAAGTGCTGCGTTTCGTCAACACGATGAAAGACGGGCAGATGGAGGTCTGATATGAATAAGGCATGGAAAGGCAAAATACTGCGTGTTGATTTGACGGCGGGGACCTGCACGACCGAAGCGCTCAACGAGGAATGGGCGAAGGCCTATGTCGGCGGCCGCGGTCTGGCTTCGAAATACCTGGCCGAAGAGATCTCTCCGGCTGTCGAACCAATGAGCCCGGAGAACAAGTTGATCATGGCCACGGGCCCTCTGACCGGCACTTACGGTGCGGCCAACGGCCGTTACATGGTGGTCACCAAGTCACCGCTGACCGGCACCATCGCCAGCTCCAATTCGGGTGGTTATTTCCCCAGCGAGCTCAAATATGCCGGCTTCGACATGATCATCTTCGAAGGCAAGTCGCCTCACCCGGTCTACCTGCAGATACACAACGGCCGGGCCGAACTGGTCGGGGCCCTGCACCTGTGGGGCAAGTCGACCAATGAGACGGAAGATGCGATCCTGAAAGAGTTCCACGGTGATGCGAAGATCGCCTGCATCGGGCCGGCCGGTGAGATCGGCGTGCGTTTCGCTTGTATTGTGAACGACAAGCACCGCGCCGCCGGTCGCAGCGGGGTCGGTATGGTCATGGGCAGCAAAAATCTCAAGGCAGTCGCTGTGCGCGGCACCGGCGGAGTACAGGTCGCCAATCCCAGAGCTTACCGTGACGCAGCGCTCGAAGCCTATGGTCTACTCAAGGCGAACCCGGTCACCGGCGAAGGCCTGGGTGCTTTGGGCACCCCGGTGCTGGTCAATGTCATGAACCAGAGTGGCGCGCTGCCGACCCGTAACGCCCAGTCCGGAACTTTCGAGGGGGCCGAAGCGATCTCTGGCGAGACGTTGGCCTCCACTTACCTGAAACGCAACAAGAGCTGCATGGGCTGCATCATCAGCTGTGGTCGGGTGACCAAGCTCGCCGACGCCAGATATGCGGGCGACGGCGAAGGTCCGGAATACGAGACGCTCTGGGCGTTCGGTGCGGCCTGCGGCATCTCGGACCTGGCTGCGATCACCAAGGCCAACTACATCTGCAATGAGTACGGCATGGACACCATTACCGCCGGTTCGACGATCGGCTGCGCTATGGAGCTCTTCGAAAAAGGCCTGATCAGCGAAGCGGAGGCTGGCATGTCTCTCAACTTCGGCGACGGCGATGCCCTGGTCAAGATGGTCGAGTTGACCGGTAAGGGCGAAGGCTTCGGCAAGAAGATCGGCCTGGGTTCCTACCGCCTGGCCGAGAGCTACGGCGTGCCCGAACTGTCGATGTCTGTCAAGAAGCTGGAGTTTCCCGCCTATGATGCGCGCGGTGTGCAAGGCATGGGGCTTGAGTACGCGACCAGCAACCGCGGCGCCTGCCACGTGCGCGGCTACCTGATCTCGCCGGAGATCCTCGGCTTGCCGGAGAAGCTCGATCCGCATGCGACGGAAGGCAAGGCCGGGTGGCTGAAAATTTTCCAGGATTTCACGGCGGTGGTCGATTCGTCCGGTGTCTGCCTGTTTACCACCTTCGGCATCGGGGTGCCCCAGTTCGTCAACTTCTGCAATGCAGCGAACGGGACGAACATGACTGACGCAGATCTGCTCGAAATCGGTGACCGCATCTACAACCTGGAGCGGGTCTTCAACCTCGAGGCGGGGATCGACCCTTCTCAGGATACACTGCCCAAGCGGATGCTCGAAGAACCGCTGCCGGACGGGCCGGCCAAGGGCGAGGTGAGCAAATTATCACAGATGCTCCCGGAGTACTATGAAGTGCGCGGCTGGAGCAGCGGCGGCATCCCGACCGAGGCGAAGCTGCAATCGCTCGGGTTGGCCTAACGACGCGGGCAGATGAACGGAAGGAGCCCGCATCCCGTGCGGGCTCCTTTCCTTTAATATGAGGTGGGGCATGGCAGAATTTTTCGATTACGTGGTTGTCGGTAACAGCGCCGCCGGGTTGCAGGCGATTCGCACCCTGCGCAAACATGCTGCGGACGTATCCGTAGCGATAATCGACCGGGAGGACCTCCCGGCTTACTCGCGGGTGTTGACGCCTTACTTCGTCGGCGGCAAGACCGATCGGGACAACCTGTTTATCGTCGATCGCGATTACTACAGCAGGATGAAGGTCACCACCCTGTTCGGCCGAACCGTCATGATGCTCGATACCGATGGTCGCCAGCTGGAGATGGATGACGGCCGCTGTGTCTCTTATGGTAAACTGCTGCTGGCGACCGGGGCCGAGGCGCACACCCTCGAGGTCAAATCAGACCGGTCCAGCACCTTACGTCACCTGGCGGATGCCGAGAAGTTGGCAACCCTCATGCAGAACGCGCGCAGCATTACGGCGATCGGCGCCGGGCTGGTCAGCCTGCCGTTGCTCTCGCATGCTCCGGCCACCACTGAAAAGCACTTGGTGATCGGCTCCAACCGCATCTTCAGCCGGGTGGTCGATGCGGAGAGTTCGGCGCTCCTGGAAGCGCGGTTTGCACAGAGCGGCCTGCAACTGCACAAAGAGAACAACATCGTGGCCATCGAAGAGGGCAACCGGCTGACCTTGCAGCTGGCCTCCGGCGGCTGCCTGACCAGCGACATGCTGATCGTCGGCAAGGGTGTTGTGCCCAACATCGGCCTGGCCCGTACGGCCGGCCTGCAGGTCAATTACGGCGTGCTGGTCGATGACTACTGCCGCACCAGCCACGCTGACATCTACGCCGCCGGCGACGTCGCCGAAGGCAGGGATTTCGTCACCGGCGAGCCGATCATCCAGGGTAACTGGCTGACCGCTGTCGAGCAGGGCGAGAATGCCGCTCTGAATATGCTGGGCATGACTTGCGCCTACGAAGGCAGTCTGAAAAACAACATCACCGAAGTGTTCGGCGTAGACATCGCCGCGATTGGCTCCTGCCTGAAGGACACGGCGCAGACGGTCAGCAGCCACGACCTGGCCACCGGACGCTTCCGCAAGGTTTTTCTCAACGAGCAGCAGCAGATGGTCGGCGCGGTGCTGGTCGGCGAGACCAATGATGCCGGGCTGTATTACAACTGGATCCGCACCCGTGCCGTGTTCCCTGGCCGGCAGGTCCTGAACCGCACCAACACCTACGCCGGATTCCAACAGCGCATGGCCTAGGATATGCGCTGTCCGCAGGAAGGATCACCATGCTACAGATCCAATTTTTCAGCCTGATCCGCATGCTGTTGAAACGCGACGCCATCGAGATTGCCTGGGCCGACGGCGATACGGTGCAGAGGGTCCTGGAAAAAACCCAGCGGCAGATCACAATGCCCTTTTTGCACAAGCTGGTCGATGAGCAGGGGGCGCCCCACGCCGGCACCATCATCCTGGTCAATCGCAAGAACATCCTGCATCTGCAGGGGCTGCAGACCCCGATCGCCGATGGCGACGTGCTGGCCTTGTTTCCGCCGGGGGCCGGGGGGTGAGCGTGAGCGGAGCTGATCGCTATGCCCGGCAGGTCCTCCACTGGGGAGCCGACAAGCAGAGGCTCATTGAACAATCGTCGCTGTTGATAGCCGGTGTCGGCGGTCTGGGGGCAACGGTCAGCCAGCTGCTGGCGCGTGCAGGCGTCGGCCGGCTCTACCTGGTCGACGACGGCCACCTCGACTGGCCCGACCTGAACCGTCAGACCCTGTATGGTGAAAAAGACATCGGCCGGGCGAAGCTGCTGTTGGCCAAAGAGCGCCTGAACCAGATCAACGCCGCCACCGAGATCGTCGAACTGCACGGCCGGATCGATGAGGCTTTCCAGGTGCCCGGTGATGTGGACGGAGTGGCCGACTGCCTCGACAACTACCCGAGCCGTTTTGCACTCTACCGGGCCGTGCCGAACGGCGTCTACTTTGTGCATGGCGGCCTGAACGGCGGCCACGGCCAGGTGTTGACCCTGTTGGCCGGGCGGTCGCAGCCGTTCGACAGGATCTTCGCCGGGGCGGTGCAGCCGCGGGGCAGCATCCCGGTGACCCCGGACAACGTGGTGATCATCGCCGGCCTGATGGTCAACGAGCTGTTCAGCGTCCTGTGGAAAACCCCCAAGCTGCTTGATCGCTGCCTGGTAGTGGGCCTGGATGATTTCAACATGGCGTTCCTCGATATCTAGTCCTCACGATCTGCTCCCTCCTGCTCATGTTCGAAATCAAGGGGCCATTGGGGTCGGACCAACTTAAACTCCTGTAATTACAGAAAACATCCCCTACTCCCCCCTTTTCTACGCTTATAGACCGTTTCTGGGCACCGAAATCAAGCCTGTAAAAGTTTAATCCTGGGAAACGGGGGCATTCAAATGATCGTGGTTTTGAGGACACTCTCCTTAATGATTCACTGATTAAAAAAACCACCACCAATTGCGATGGCGGCCTTCGCTATTTAAACAAACTATTGAAAATCAATCAGCCTCACCCCCCGACAGCAAACGCCCTCCAGGCGCACCTTTGAAAGGTGCCAGGCATTCTGGTTGCCAGGTAGAAACGACATCCCTGCGTGCTGGCTTCTTGTCCCTCTTTTGATTCAGTTGCCAGCGCGCAAGCAACTCTTGCGATATAATTATGGCCGAGGTCGAACCTGGTTAATATTCGATACTTGTATGAAAAGGACCAACTCAAGCCCACTC
>JAVVDT010000015.1:0-26201 GCA_032250875.1 Desulfuromonadales bacterium
GCAGCATCCCGCGTAAACACACTTGTAATTCTGATCATGGGAGCGGGAGCTGCCGGCGTGTAATATCCGGTATGGTTGCCAAACGGTCCCTCGGTTTTCTCTTCTCCAGGGTTGATATGTCCTTCTATGACAATTTCGGAACTTGTCGGCACCTGCAGATCGGAATCTTGACACTGTGAGACTGATATCGATTGTCCAGACAGATAACGCGTAAATTCAAGTTCAGAAACTTCGCCAGGAAGTGAGATCCCGGCACACCAGGTTAAAGCCGGCGGGCCACCCAGCACGATCGCCAGCGGCATGGCCTTGCCTTGTTCGTGCCAAGCGGCCATATGCGCCCCGCCACCGGAACCTGGATGACAGCGAATCAGCGCAGTATGCTTGTCCAGGATCTGCACACGATACATACCACAATTTTGCCTGCTGCCATCCGGATGCCTGGTAAACACCTGGCCAAGCGTAAGGTAGCGTCCACCATCTCCTCGCCAGGAGTGCAAGGCAGGAAGATTAGCAAGCCCCGCTTTGCTTACATCCGTTTTGAACCATGGAGCTGCTCGAGGAAGATGGGTTTCACTGACACAGGACCCTGTCAGTCGCGCGAGGGCCTGACCAGCAGTTACGCCGTTGTAAGCCTTGAGATCATTGCGAAGTCGACATACCAGTTCTTCAACGTCGGCAACTCCCAAAGCCAGGGAGATGCGTTGTTGTGAGCCGAACAGGTTTGCAGCCAGAGGGAGTTTGGAACCCTTCACATTTTCGAACAGGAGCGCACGCGTATCACCAGGACGTTTACAGACACGATCCACGATAGCAGCGATTTCCAGATAAGGGTCAACCGTGACTTTCACCGTGGCGAGGTTATCATGCGCGTCCAAGTGGGCAATGAAACTCTGCAGATCGGCAAAATACATTCTATTACCTTGTCAAAATCTTTTAGCAAAGAGCAGTTCTTTTCATCTTACTGTTCCGCATAAGCATAGCAAGCACCTTTCCACTTCACTTCGCCAGTCTGTTAACATAACCCAAAAAAGCCCCGACTTTCAGGTCGGGGCTTTTTTGACAAACGATTGGCAATCTCTAGACAATCGCTAGAAGATAGCCAGCTTGGCCAGCTCCATTACATCACCAGGTATGATCCCCAGGTAGAGAACACCGAGGAGCGCGATTACAATTGAGATCACAGCAGCTGCTGGCAGGGAAACCCAGGCATAATCTTCGACAGGATCTCGGAAGTACATGTAAACCATCACTCGCAGATAGTAGTAGAGAGAGACCGCCGAGTTGAGCACACCAATCACCGCCAGCCAGATGTAACCGGCTTCAACAGCTCCGGCAAAAATAAAGAACTTGCCGGAAAAACCGGCTGAAGGAGGCAGCCCCATCAAGGAAAACAGGAAGATGGTCATAGCCACACCCAGGAAAGGCCGTTTGAAACCAAATCCCGAGAAACCTTCCAGAGTCAGATTGTCTTCACCTTTTTTACCCGCCAGAACCAGAACCGCAAAAGCACCGATATTCATGAACGTGTAAGCCAGCATGTAGAAAAGCAACCCGGAGTACCCGATCTCGTTCGCAGCGACCATACCGACCAGCGCGTAACCGGCATGCGCAATCGAAGAGTAGGCGAGCATACGCTTGATATTGGTCTGACTGATTGCAATTACGTTGCCGACGACCATAGTCAGAACCGCCAGGACCCAGAGCATGGCCGTCCATTCCGGCTTCAGACTGAAGAAACAATACTCCATAATGCGCAGAAATGCTGCGAACGCTGCCGCTTTCGGACCGGCGCTCATGAACGCAGCTATCGGCGTCGGCGCACCCTCATAGACATCCGGTGTCCACATATGGAATGGCACAGCGGCGATTTTGAAAAGAAAGCCGATAGACAGCAGAACCAGACCTGCAAGAGTCATCGGGTTATCCAGCAACGATGCATGAGCATTTAAATAAATGCCAATCTCAGTCAACTTGGTTGACCCTGTTACGCCATAAATAAGAGCCATGCCGTACAACAGGAATCCGGTGGAAAAAGCTCCCAGCAGAAAGTACTTGAGACCCGCCTCATTTGAACGAACCTGACCGCGGAAGAAACCGGCCAGCACGTAGAGACTGACTGACATGACTTCGAGCCCAAGGAAAATCGTCATCATGTCGGTGCCGGAGGCCATCCACATGGCACCCGCGGTGGTAAAGAGAATCAGCGGGTAATATTCACTGACTGGATAACCCTCGCGGTGCAGATAATCATCTGACATCAGGATTGTCAGACCCGCAGCGAACAGGAATATGATGTTGAAGAACGCAGCATAATTATCCAGCGCGACGGCATCATTGAAACCATATTGAGGATGACCCCAACCGGTAAATACAAAGAACCCCGTCACCACAAGGCCGATCAAGCTGATCCAGACAGCATGCCGCGTGGTGCCACGAGGCAGGAATACATTAATCAGCAGCAGTCCCATGCCGAAGCAGGTCAGTATCAGTGATGGCAGGATAGCCGCCATATTGACGTTCTGCAGGGCGATTTGCACCAGGTTTTCCATTGAATGGCTCCTCAGAAGCTATAGAAATCTATTTTAATCGTTAACCGTAATGTGCGTGACGGTTTGGTCCTTATCCTCGGCCATCATGGCAATATGCTGTTTGCCCTTAACCTGCTTGATCATATTTTCAAGCGCAGGATTCATCTTGTCCAAAAAGGTGTTCGGATAGATACCAATCCAGAAGATGAAGATCAGCAAGGGCATCATGATGGCAACTTCTCGAGCCGACATATCTTTTAGTTTTTCATTCTTCGGGTTTGTCACTTTGCCCATCATAACCCTTTGGAACATCCACAGCATGTAGACGGCGGCCAGGATAACCCCCGTGGTTGCAAAGACCGCGAAGATCCGCAGTTCGCTCTCAAAGGCACCAACCAGGATCAGGAACTCGCCAACGAAGCCATTGGTTCCCGGCAATCCAATTGAGGAGAAAGTGACAATCATGAAGATCACCGCAAAAACCGGCATCACTTTCGAAAGGCCTCCAAATTCAATGATCAGGCGCGTATGGCGGCGTTCGTAGATAAAGCCAACGATAAGGAAGAGCGCGCCGGTTGAGATGCCATGATTGATCATCTGCAGCATACCGCCGGACAAGCCCTGCAGGTTCATGGCAAAAACGCCGAGCATGACGAAACCGAGATGAGAGACTGAAGAGTAGGCGACGAGTTTTTTAACATCATCCTGCATCATCGCGACAAGCGCGCCGTAAATAATGCCGACTACAGCCAAAAACGCGAGAAACGGCGTGAACTGCATGGTCGCTACAGGAAAGAGCGGAATGGCGAAGCGCACGTAACCATAAGTACCCATCTTCAAAAGGATGGCGGCAAGAATAACTGAACCGGCCGTCGGAGCTTCCGTATGGGCATCAGGTAACCAGGTATGAACTGGGAACATCGGTACCTTGATGGCAAAGCTGAAGGCGAAGGCAGCAAAAAGCCAGGTTTGCAGGTGTGCCGGGATATCAAGTTGAGCGAAGTGGGCAACGCTGAAGCCGTTTTCAAAAGGGACACCGGCTTTAACCGAAAAGTAATAGACATAAATGATAGCGACCAGCATCAAAAGTGAACCGACCGCCGTGAAGAGGAAAAACTTGACCGCTGCGTAGATGCGGTTTTTACCGCCCCAAATGCCGATCATGAAATACATCGGTACCAGCATCAATTCCCAGAAGATATAAAACAGGAACAGGTCAAGAGAGATGAAAGCACCGAGCATGCCGGTTTCCAGAAGCAACGCAAGGGCCATAAATCCCTTGGTATTCTTATCAATGGCATGCCAGGTAGAGAGAATAGCAATCGGCATGATGAAGGTGGTCAGCAAAACCAACCAGAGGCTGATGCCGTCAATACCGATGTTGTAGTTCATCTGGAAATACTGGCCGATACTGATCCAGTTGGCAAACTCTGTATAATGCATCGCCGATGAATTGATGAAGACATCGTCGAAGGCCAAGGGTAAACTGATTATGAAGACAATGATCGTTACGATCAACGTCACCGTCTTGATCAGGCGGTCGGCTTCCCGTGGCAGGAAGAGGACAATCAACATCCCCACCAGTGGAAAAAAGGTCATCAGGCTAAGAAGATGGTCATTCATGAGTACTTGCTCCTTATATCAACGCTTGAACGTTCTACCCTTAGTTGAGGATAAAAATGGCCACCATGACCACTGTGCCGAGAACCATAGTCAAGGCATAGTTTTGGAAGAGGCCAGTTTGCGTATGGCGCAATGTTGCGGCAAGGACTCCAACCAGTTTGGCGACACCATTCACGATGCCGTCGATCACGTTGACATCGAAACCCCTCCAGCAGAAAATACCAAGTTTCTTGGTCGTGTTGACAAACAGTGCATCATAAGCCTCATCGACATACCATTTGTTAAACACAACACGATGCAACTGCGAAAATTTAGCGGTAAACCTGCCCGGTAGTTCAGGATTTTTGATGTACATAACGGTAGCGAGGGCGATTCCGGCCAGAGCAATGACCACGGAGAAGCCCATCAAGCCAAATTCCGTTGCGGCTGTTCCGTGTGCCTCGATCTGATAGAGTTTCTGCGAATGCTCAAACACCGGTGCCAGGAAATGCTCCAGTTTGTTCGGAATGTGGCCCAGGAGGTTGCCAAGTACATGCGGGATACCGATCAAGCCGCCAACTGTCGCAAGAAATGCCAGCACAACCAGCGGCAGAGTAATAACCCACGGTGACTCATGGATATGGTCCTTAGCTTTGGGATTGGTTCTCTGCTCGCCATAGAAGGTCATATAAAGACAACGGAACATATAGAAAGCCGTCATGAATGCGGCGATTACGGCAATACCCCAAACCAGCATGCTGCCGCGGGTTGAAGCAAATGCCCACCAGAGAATCTCGTCCTTGGAAAAAAATCCGGAAAAGAACGGCAGCCCGGAGATTGCCAGACAGGAGATGCCGAAGGTTGCCCAGGTAATTGGCATCTTCTTGCGCAGCCCGCCCATATTACGCATGTCCTGCGCATCGTCATCGACATGGGCATGATGCAATGCATGGTGCATGGCGTGTATGACTGAACCGGAACCGAGGAAGAGACAGGCTTTGAAGAAGGCATGGGTCATCAGGTGAAAGATGCCGGCGGTAAAAGCACCGACACCCATGGCGATAAACATAAAGCCCAGTTGCGAGACTGTCGAATAAGCCAGCACACGTTTGATATCGTTCTGGGCAAAACCGATGGTGGCAGCGAAGATCGCCGTCAGTGCCCCGACCATGGCGACCACGAACATGGTCGTCGGACTCATGGCAAACAGCACATTCATGCGGCCGATCATGTAAACACCGGCGGTCACCATGGTGGCGGCATGGATCAATGCAGAGACCGGAGTTGGACCTTCCATGGCGTCCGGCAACCAGGTGAACAGCGGCAACTGGGCCGATTTACCGGTCGCACCGAGGAAGAAACAAAGAGTCGCAACCGTCGTCACACCGGCGCCAAGAATCATGTCACCAGACAACAGGTGAGCGTTTGCTGTAATTTCGACAAAATTTATAGTCCAGACACCGTGATTACTGCCCAGAGTCCAGTAGATTAAGAAAAGACCAAGCAGGAAACCAAAGTCGCCAACGCGGTTCATGACGAACGCCTTCTTCGCCGCGTCACCTGCGCTCTGCTTCTCGAAGTAGTAACCGATCAGCAGGTAGGAGCAGAGACCTACGCCTTCCCAGCCGACAAACATGACCAGGGCGTTGTTACCGAGCACCAGCATCAACATGGAGAAGACAAAGAGGTTCAGATAGCTGAAGTAGCGATAGTAGCCCTCTTCACCATGCATGTAGCCAATGGAGTAAAGATGAATCAGGGAACCGACGCCACAGACCACCATGAGCATCAGAGCGGACAGTGGATCGAGTAGAAATCCCCAGTCTACCTGCAGGTTGCCAACCGAGATCCACGATGCGACAATATTCTCATGAGACTTGACAGTATCGCCTAGCAGCTGGATAAAATACTTGCAGGAAACCAGGAACGAAAGGAATACCGCACCAGTGCCTATGGCACCGATTACCTTTTCATTCTTGATGAACCGCTTGCCAAGCAACCCGTTGATGATGGAACCGAGCAACGGGAAGAAAGGTATGAGCCACAGTTTATCGTACATCTATCTCTCCTCCGAACGAAGTAAGCGTCTTATAAAGAAGTGGGCAGATTAAATCGCTCACAATTTCAGCAGGTTCATATCATCGACATCGATCGATTCGCGGTTCCTGTAGAAGGTAATCATCAGAGCCAAACCGACCGCAGCCTCAGCGGCGGCGACGGTCATGACAAAGAAGACGAAAATCTGACCGTCCATACTTTGTAGATGATTCGACAGGGCGATAAAGGTCAAATTGACCGAGTTTAGCATCAATTCGATGCACATGAAGATGACAATCGCATTCCGCCTGGTCAGAACCCCGTAGGTCCCCATGGCAAAGAGGATCCCAGCAACAGTCATGTAGTGATAAACGCTAATCATTTGTATGTCTCCCGTAATCAGCTTCGCTTTATACTTCTCTTTTGGCGAGAACGACCGCCCCAACTATAGCCACCAGCAAAAGCACGGAGGCGATCTCAAATGGCAACAGGAACTCAGTGAACATCGCCGTGCCAATCAATTCGGTATGGCCGACACTTTCAACCATAAAATTGGTAATGTCGCCTTCAGCTCCGGTGACACGACCACGCTTAATGAAGTAGATCACGTTGAACAGAATCAACAGACTGGCAATGCTCGACCAGACAATTCCGTTGGTATAGCGTTTCCGCGATTCCGTACCGAGATTCAGCAACATAATAACGAACAGTATCAGCACGATGATCGCCCCGGCGTAAACCATGATTTGAACCGCTGCCATAAACGGGGCATGCAACATGACATAAAAGATTGCCAGGCAGAAGAAGGTATTGACCAGGCCGAGGGCACTGTTGACAGGGCTTTGGCAACGAATTACCAGGAAACCGGAGACCACGGCAACCAACGCAACCAGATAGAAAAAGATAATCTCCATGAGTTCTATACTCCTCCAGGCTTATTTCAGCAGCCGCTGCTTGGTGAACTGAAAATCTTCACGCTTGTAATTGGCAAGTTCATAGGCCCCCGTCATTTCGATAGCTTCTACAGGACAGGCCTCTACACAATAGCCACAGAAGATACAGCGCAGCAGATCAATCGTATAAACCTTTGGGTATTTCTCGCCCTTTTCATTTTCCGCAGACTCCACTGTTATGCACTTGGCCGGGCAAACTGTTGGACAGAGGTAACAGGCAACACACTTTTCGCGGTCCTGCGTAGGGACCAGACGATGCAATCCACGAAACCGGTCAGATGGCTTGAGCTTGACTTTAGGATATTGGACAGTCGTCGAATGACCCGGAAGCAGGTGTTTGAAGGTAATGCTCAGACCTTTGGCAAATTCTTTGAACATGATCAGACCTCTTAAAGACTCAAAGGTAACGGTTTATTTCAGAATCACGACCACCAGACCGGTAACCACCACATTGGCCAGTGCCAACGGCAGCAGTACTTTCCAGCCCAGGCGCATCAACTGGTCATAGCGAACGCGCGGAAAAGTGGCTCGTAACCACATAAAAAAGAACATCAGCGCGTAGATTTTAAGCAGAAGCCAGACAAATCCGGGGATCATAGTGAAAATGGCGAGGTTGAACGGTGCGCTCCAGCCACCTAGAAAAAGAGTGGCTGCGATCGCCGAGATGACAATCATATTGGCGTATTCTGCCATGAAGAAGAGAGCGTACTTCATTGAGGAATATTCGGTACAGAAACCTGAGACCAATTCGCTCTCCGCCTCGGGCATGTCAAACGGAGTCCGGTTGATCTCTGCCAGTCCGGTTACGATAAAGAGGCAAAAAGCCAGAGGCTGAGTGAACACATACCAGTTCGGCACAAACGAGCAAACACCCCAGAGATCCAATTGCTGCAAAGCAACGATTTCTCGCAGGCTCAACGTTTCAGTGAGCATAAAAATAGCAATGATTGACAGCCCGGCCGCCAGCTCATACGAAATCATCTGCGCTGAGGCGCGTACACCACCGAGCAGAGAGTACTTGCTGTTCGATGCCCAACCAGCCAAAACAATCCCGTAAATACCGAGACCGGCAAAAGCCAGGATGTAGAGGACACCGATATTCAGATCGGATATCTGTTGAGGAATAATGAAATTGCCAAACGTTAGATCCGGACCAAACGGGATGACGGCAACCGTTATCAGCGCCGGGACCAGAATCATCATCGGTGCCAGCAGAAACGGTACTTTGGTTGCCTCGGTTGGAATGATATCTTCCTTGAAGAACAGCTTGATACCATCTGCAAACGGCTGTAAAAGCCCGTGCCATCCGGTGCGCATTGGTCCGAGGCGGGTTTGCATGTGGCCGATGACTTTACGCTCACACCAGGTAGCATAAGCGACAGTCAGCATGACCACTGTAAAGACCACCAGGAGTTTTACCAGCATTATCCCGACAAATAATCCAGGACTATTAGAGAGGCTCAGCATTTCAGGCGTCATGATCTTCCTCTTCCTCGCAGCAGATTGCTATTAAAGTTCCAATTTCATACATACCGTGGCACGCTTTGAACTGACGACCGCGGAGTCTTATTCGTTTAATCTCTATTTACTGACTTTCACCGAAACAACCGCTTCGCCTTTATACAGACGATTGATCTGAGCCTCGGCAAAATGATAAGGAGCAAAGAGTACGCCTTTCGGCAAGCGGTTACCGACTTTGGCCTTCAACTGCAACTCGACACCATTCCCGGCGACCTTAACCAGATCACCATCAGCAACCTTGAGCTCTTTGGCATCTTCACGGCCGAGTTCGACATAAGGCTCAGCCAGGATCGCCATCGGCCCTTTGGCCTTGGTAGAAATTGTGCCACTGTGATAAAGGGCGCTACCGGTGACCAGCTTGAATTCGCCCTCAGCGGTTTTTCCCGCACCGGCAACCACGAGACGGCGCTTGGGCGGCTGCAGCGTTTCACCACCCCAGACAACCCCATGAGGACCGATTTCATTGAAATCAAACGCGGCATAAGCCGGCACCTGTTTGCCGATTTCAGCAAAGATGGCTGCCGGGCCGGTAAAAGCGAGCGGATTCCCAAGCTTGCCTGCCAAAGCAGCAAAAATAGCACCGTCAGTACGTGCTTCTCCGGGACTTGGGATGCCGGGACGCACCCGCTGGATGCGCCGTTCAGCGTTGGTAAAGGTACCATCCTTCTCAGCGAAAGAGGTCGCGGGAAGTACCACATCGGCTTGCTGTGCCGTGGGCGACAGGAACAGGTCCTGAACGACCAGGAAAGGAATTTTTTCGAGGGACTTGGCAACCTTGTCGCGATCAGGATAGCTGCTCAGCGGATCCTCGGCGATAACATACAGGGCATCAAGCTTGCTCTCAGCTGCGGCGCTCAGCATTGCTTGAGCTCCCAGACCATCGCCCTGGGGTAAGATGTCGAGATCAATTGCGCCCTGGCTGTTCGCTTTTTCTCCGCAGAGGTATACGCCACTGCCCGGGCGGCCGGGGATGCCAACCAACAGCGACAGATTGGCAGCGGCAATTGCCAACTCTTTGTTAAAGCCCTGATACGGCAAGCCATAAGCCATCAGAATGACAGCGTTTTTCGCACCAGCCAGTTGGCGTGCAGCCGCCTTTAACAACTCAGCATCGATTCCGCAACGTTCTGCGACCTGTGACGGGCTGAAGTCTGCCAATTGAGCCTTCAGTTCCTTGATACCTTCAAACTCTTGCGCTTGCGCCAATCCTTCATCGATCAGCACTTTAGCCATGGCATTCAGGACATCAAGCTCCAGGCCTGGCTTGCTCAACAAGGTTTTGGCTCCAGGCAGCTTGTCCAGCTTGCCGCGCTTGTCGGCAACAACCAAAAGTTTTGCTCCGTTGCGGCGTATGGCCTGATTGATTACCATGCCGACAACCGGGTGAGTCTCGTAGAAATCAGAGCGAATCGCCAGCACGACATCGGCTTTTTCAATTTGCGGGAAGGTCGCGGTTGACGCTGCGACACCCAGGGTTTCTTTCAGCCCTTCAGTAACGCCCTTGTAGCACTCACCACCGGAATGATCGAGATTTTCCGTGCCGAGAGTGCCAGCGACGTTTTTGAGCAGGAAAAGTTCTTCGTTAGTCAGACGCGCTCCGGACAGGATTCCAACCCCTTGGCCTTTCTGAGCTTTTGTAAAACCATCGGCCACAATCTGCAGGGCTTCGTCCCAACCTGTCTCTACCAGCTCGCCGTCCTTGCGTACCAACGGTTTGGTAAGACGGTCTTCGTGATTCACATAAGAGTAGCCGAATCGACCGCGGATACAGAGGTTGCCGTCGTTGATGCCGATTTTGTCATTGAAGCGGATGGTCTCAACTTTATTATTGAGCACGCCGAGGGTCACGGTGCAACCGTTACCGCAGTATCCACAAACCGAGTCGACCTCTTTGATCTGCCAGGGGCGGGCCTTGAACTTGAACGGCCGTGGCAGCAGGGCGCCAACCGGGCACATAGACAAACACTGGCCACAGAATTCACAGTTCAGGCCACGGTCGTAAGCTGTCGCTATCTTGGTTTCAAATCCGCGGTTTATAAAAGAGTAGGATCCATAACCGACAATTTCATCGCAGACGCGAACACATTTGCCGCACAGCACACAACGGTTCATGTTGCGCTCGATCAGCGGGTTGACTTCATCGGTGGGCAGATCGAACTTTTCACCTTCAAAGCGGTTGGAGATCGACTCGAACTCATACGCCAGATCCTGAAGGTCGCACTCGCCGCCCTTATCGCAAACCGGGCAATCAAGAACGTGGTTGACCAGAAGGAATTCCATCACCGTCTTGCGGACCTTCGTGATCTCGTCGGAACTGGTAGTAACCACCATGCCTTCACTGACCGGCGTGGTACACGAGGGGATCAATCGGCCCTTCATCTGCTCCACCTCTACCAGACAGACCCGGCAGGCGCCGTAAGGCAGCAATTTCTTGGCATAGCAGAGAACCGGAATATATACCCCGGCCTCTTTTGCGGCTTCGTAAAGCGTGGCCGTCTTGCTGACCGTGACCTGTTTACCGTCGATTGTCAGGTTAACCATCGTGTCCTCTTATCGTCAGTGATAATCTTTAAGATAATGTCTATTCAATCGCCATAAAGCGGCAGGCATCGTAACAGGACGTGCACTCGGTACATCTCTCGCGGTCTATTACCGCAACCTGTCCCTTTTCCCAGGCGATGCAATCGACCGGGCAGACCTTCGGACAGACGCCGCACTTTTTACACTTCTCTTCTATGACTTTGAAATGCAGGAGCGGTTTGCAAGCGTGAGATGGGCACTCCTTATCCTTAATGTGCGCCTCGTATTCATGGCGGAAGTAGCGCAAGGTCGAGAGAACCGGGTTAGGCGCGGTCTGGCCGAGGCCACAGAGCGAGCTCTTTTTAATGTCGTAAGCCATGCTCTCCAGAAGTTCAAGATCACCTTCCCGGCCTTTGCCCTCCGTAATCCGTTCGAGGATTTCAAGCATGATCTTAAGACCTATACGGCAGGGGATACATTTGCCGCATGATTCGACACGGGTAAAGTTAAGAAAGAAGCGGGCGATATCGACCATACAGGTCGTCTCGTCCATAACTACCAGTCCACCAGAGCCCATCATGGCGCCGGCCTTGATCAGCGAATCATAATCAACTTCGGCATCAAGCGCTTCTGCCGGCAGGCAACCCCCGGAAGGGCCTCCTGCCTGTACTGCCTTGAACTTGCGGTTGTTAAGAATACCGCCACAGACGTCATAGATGACTTCCTTCATTGTCGTTCCGGCCGGAACTTCAACCAGACCTGTATGCTTGACCTTGCCGGTCAGGGCGAAGATTTTGGTGCCTTTGGTGCCTTCAGTGCCGATCGATGCATACCATTCGGCGCTGTTGTAAAAAATGTATGAGACATTCGCAAAGGTTTCAACGTTATTGATATTGGTCGGCTTGCCCCAGAGGCCGCGCACTGCCGGGAAAGGCGGACGGGGGCGGGACATGCCACGCTCACCTTCGATCGAAGCCATCAGTGCGGTCTCTTCACCGCAGACAAAAGCACCGGCACCGGCCTTGATACGTATCTCGAAAGCAAAACCGAGCCCCATGCAATCCTTGCCGAGATAACCTTTCTCGGTGCAGACATCGATTGCCTTTTGCAGGCGTTTGATCGCCAGCGGATATTCAGCGCGACAGTAGACATAACCGAACTTGCAGCCAATCGCGTAGGCAGCGATCATCATCCCCTCGATCAGACCATAAGGGTCGCCTTCAAGGACTGATCGGTCCATAAAAGCACCTGGATCGCCCTCGTCAGCGTTGCAGATCAGATATTTACTCTCGCCGGGAGAAGCCTTGCAGAAGGACCATTTTACGCCGGTGGGGAAACCGCCGCCGCCGCGACCGCGCAGACCGGATTTTTTGACCTCCTCGATAACCTCCTCGGGAGACATGGTGACCGCTTTCTTGATGCCGGTAAATCCATTGTGGGCGACAAAGTCGTCCATACTCTCGGCATCAATGGTGCCACAACGTGAAAAGATGATACGCTGCTGTTTCTCAAGAAACTTATTATAATAAGGACCGGCCACCTTCTTTGCGACCGGCTCGTTTTTGAGCATGTGCTCTTCAACAATCTGCGGTACCAGTTCGGGCGTCACGAAATCGTAAGTGATGGCCTCCTGTCCGGGCAACACGATATCAACCAGAACGTCGTTGGCACAGAGCCCGCGGCAACCGGTTTTCTTGATATCACAACGCTTGCCGACCTTGGCCTCGACACCCTGTTTCTCAAATTCGGCTTCGAAAGCGTCGATGACACTCTGCGCACCGGACGCGAAACCACCGGTGCCGGTACAGATAAGTACTTGGATATTTTCAGCTGTTTCGGCCATAAAATCCTCGGTCAGTTATCAATCCAACTGCTGGTATTTTTTAATGACTTCGTCCGTCTTCTGCACTGTCAACGAACCATAGGTGCCATCGTTGACCATAATGACCGGCGCCATACCACAAGCACCGATGCAGGCCACATATTCGGCGGTAAATTTAAGGTCTTCTGTGGTCTCGGCGTGACCAATCCCCAAACGATCCTTGATGGTTTCGGCTATCCGGCCAGCGCCCTTGACGTGGCAGGCGGTTCCCATGCAGACACGCACAATATACTTGCCACGCGGCTCGAGATGAAACTGCGCATAGAATGTCAGAACCCCGTAAATCTGGCTGGTATAGACGTTCAGCCGTTCCGCAACGAGATGCACCGTCGGTTCCGGGATATAACCGTAAAATTCCTGAATTTCTTGCAGAACTGGCATCAAGGCACCGGGAAAATCGACATACTTGTCGAGAATCTGGTTTGCTCCGGTCAGATCCGTGTCCTGCTCTGCTACAGTAGCTTCGGCTGCTTCATTCATGGCTGGTTCCTTATTCTCGCAGCAGATTAGCGGTCGATCTCACCCAACACGATGTCCAGAGTTCCGATAACCGCCACGACGTCAGCGAGCATGGAACCTTCGCACATTTTGGGCAAGGCCTGAAGGTTGATAAATGAGGCCGGGCGAATTTTCATTCGATAGGGCCTGGGAGAGCCGTCGGAAACCAGGTAAAAGCCGACTTCGCCTTTAGGGTTTTCGACGCCGACATAAACTTCGCCAACCTCTGGCTTAAAGCCTTCCGTAATAATTTTGAAATGGTGAATCAGACCTTCGATGGTGTTGACCACATCATGCTTGGGAGGCAGCACAATTTTCGGTGCATCCGCCAGAATCGGCCCGGGCTTGAGTTTATCGAGTGCCTGGTGAATAATCTTACACGACTCGCGCATTTCTTTGAGACGGGCATGATAACGTGCCCAGGTATCGCAGCCGTCTTCCACGATGACATTAAAGTCGTAGTTTTCGTAACCGCTGTAAGGCTGATCGCGGCGCAGATCCCAATCTACTCCGGAAGCGCGTAACGAAGGTCCGGTAACACCCAGATCGATGGCATCTTCCGCGCTGATCACACCGACGTTCTGAATGCGTTTCTGCCAGATCTTATTGCCGGTCAGCAGACCTTCATAAGTATTGATATGACCCGGCATATCATTGACAAAGGTGCGAATCTCCTGCTCCAGACCGGCGGGGAGATCCGCCGAGAGACCACCGACGCGGAAATAATTGGAGGTCATGCGCGCGCCCGAGATCTTTTCGTAGATGTTCATGATGTGCTCACGTTCGCGAAAGCAGTAGATGAACACCGTCATGGCGCCGATATCAAGCGCATGACATGCCAGCCAGACCAGATGACTCTTGAGACGGGTCAACTCAGCGAGCAACACACGCACCACCTGAGCACGTTCAGGGATTGCGTCGGCAATGCCAAGCAGTTTTTCCACGGCCAGCACATAACCAAGGTTATTGTGCATGGGAGCCAGGTAGTCGAGCCGGTCGGTCAGGGGCAGCACCTGATGATAGGTGCGGTGCTCCGCCAGCTTCTCCACACCACGATGCAAAAAGCCGATATGCGGTGTAGCCTTGCGGACAATCTCACCATCCAGCTCCAGAATCAGCTGCAACACCCCGTGAGTCGATGGGTGCTGAGGGCCCATGCTGATGGTCATGGTTTCTAAATTCGCCATATCTCTGCCTCGTCTATATTCAGAATATGCTTGAGTTTACGCAAAAAGGCTTTTACTGCAGTCGGCCCTGGTAGGGCTCACGATCAGGTCCCTGCACCGGGTAATCCTTGCGCAACGGGTGCCCTTCCCAGTCTTCCGGCAACAGGATGCGGCGCAAATCCGGGTGATTATTGAAATTAATCCCCATCAGATCCCAGCACTCGCGCTCCATCCAGTTGGCAGTAGCCCAGACTTTGCTGACGGTATCAAGCCGGGCATCGCTTTCTTCTACCGGAGCCTTGATGCGCAAGCGTGTGTGGGTACCGATATTATAGAGATGGTAGACCACCATAAAACGGGGGGTCTGACCCATGTAATCAACACCACACAGGTCGGTCAGAAAATTAAAGCCGGCATCTTCCTTGAGGAAGGTGCAGACGGCAACAATTTCCTCTTTTTTGACAACCACAGTGGTCTCGCCGCGGAACTCGCGGACATCGAGCACCGTAGCACCGAACCTGGCCTTCAGCTTATCAACAGTAGCCTGTACACTCATAACGGTTGCATCCTGTCTATCTGGGTTAAAATTGCTGATCGGGAGAAAGCTATCAACCTGCGATTCGCTCACCCACACCGATGGCAGCACCGAAGGAATTACGCTCCTTCTTAATTTGCTCCTGGAGCTTCATGATGCCGTAGAGCAGGCCTTCCGGACGAGGAGGACAGCCGGGGATATAAACATCAACCGGCAAGTACTCGTCAACACCCTGTACCGTGCTGTATGTATCAAAAATTCCACCGGAGCAGGCGCAGGCGCCCATCGCAATAACATAGCGAGGTTCCGGCATCTGCTCATACACAGTCTGGATAACCGGCATCATCTTCTTGGTGACGGTTCCGGCAATGATAATGACATCCGCCTGGCGCGGTGACGCCCGAAACAGTACACCGAAGCGGTCCAGGTCAAAACGAGCAGCTCCGGTAGCCATCATTTCGATAGCGCAGCAAGCCAGGCCGAAGGTCAGTGGCCAGAGAGAGCTGGCGCGAGACCAGTTGACGATCTTGTCCAGAGACGTGGTAATAACGTTATTACCCAGTGTTTCCTCTACTCCCATTCCAGAGCTCCTTTTTTCCAAACGTATACGTAACCGACGAGAAGAATCAGAATAAACACACCCATCTCTGCAAAGCCGAACAGGCCGAGGCGTTTGAACATAACAGCCCAGGGATACATAAAGACCACCTCGATATCAAAGACGATAAAGAGCATGGCGATAATGTAGAATTTGACCGAAAACTTCGCATGGGCAGAACCGACAGGAGGCATGCCGCACTCGTAGGGCGCAAGCTTGACAGCCGACGGCTTTTTTTCTCCGACCAGCCGTGAAAAGATGACCGATCCGATAGAAAAGCAAAGAGCAATAATGATCAGGGTGAGAATCGGTAGATAACTATCCAGCATTGATATGGTCCTCCTGCCAGGCAAAGTCACAAAATTCGATGGCCGCAACTATAGCTATTCGGCACTTCGGCCGACAGCAAGTTAGGATAAATGCAGTGCTTTGTCAAGGGAAAAATAGCGTATACTGTATGCAATCTGAAGGGTCACAAACGCCCAACCTTTGCGGCTTTAGGAGTATTTTGGTCAGGTACAGACAAAGGAGGAAAAAGCACTGAAATTAGCTGTCTTAGAGGTGATTAATCCCCCGTTCAGACTCGCGAATGGGGAATTTTGGAGAGGAGAAATTCAGCGCCGGCGATTGTCGATGAGGTTCATTGCCGCCAGCAAAAGACCCATGGCAATAAACGCGCCCGGAGGCAGGATCATCAGTATCAACGGTTGATAGCCCGGGCCGAAAACGGAATAGCCCAGAAGTGCGCCGGAGCCGAACAGTTCGCGCACCGCGCCCAGCACGAAAAGTGCCAGGGTAAAGCCGATGCCCATGCCAAGACCGTCAACGACCGCCGGGAGCAGACGGTTCTTTGAGGCGAAGGCTTCTGCGCGGCCAAGGATCAGGCAGTTGACCACGATCAGGGGTATGAAGATTCCCAGAGCCTTGTACAGATCATAGAAGTACGCTTCCATGCAGAGCTGTACCACAGTTACAAACGAGGCGATGACCACAATGAATGAGGGGATGCGCACCTTGGACGGGATGACTTGACGCAGGGCCGACACGACAATGTTGGAGCAGACCAGCACAAAGGTGGTCGCTAAACCCATGCCAAGACCGTTTTCCGCACTGGTCGTCACTGCCAGGGCCGGGCAGAGCCCGAGCAGCAAGCGGAAAACGGCATTCTCACGCCAGAACCCTTTACGAAACTCTTGGCCGAGGGTCATGGCTTCTCTCCTTGAATGTCGGTTAAGATTTCGGCCCGATGATCGCGAAAAAACTCAAGCCCTTTGTGCACAGCGCCGACTACGGCTCGCGGCGAGATGGTCGCGCCAGTGATCTGGTCGAATTCACCGCCATCCTTTTTGACCCGCCAGTCGGCGTTGTCCAGGTTTTTGCCGGCAAACATCTGTTTAAACTCAGGCTGCTCGATCTTATCGCCAAGCCCTGGTGTTTCGTTGTGGCTGAGGATCTCGATGCCGACAACCGTTCCCGAGGGGTCGACACCCACCATGATGTTGATATTGCCGCTATAACCATCGGCGGCAGTGACCTGAAATGCCACACCGGTCAGCGTTCTTCCCTGGCGTCCGCGGTAAAACGTCCGCGTAACATCCCGGCCGCGTTTATCCTGACCGGTCACCAGTGGCACTGTGTCCTGGTCGGGTGAGTTGTCAGCAGGGGGCAAAACGGCCTGCAGGGCACGCAGGGTTTCAAGCCGGCGCTGCTCGGCAATCGGTTCGCGGGTCATTGCTTCGACCAGAGACAGGATCAGACCGGCGCTGACAGTGATCAGGGTTAAAGCCAGGACAAGGCGCAGCATGCCTTTCATTGTGTCCTCCCCTGGCGAACCGTGCCAAACGTCCTCGGCCGGGCGTAACGATCAATCAGCGGCGTTGCCGCATTCATCAACAGGATGGCGAAAGAAACCCCTTCGGGATATCCGCCGAACAAGCGAATCAGCACGGTCAGAAAACCACAACCCGCCCCGAACAGCAACATGCCGCTGATTGAAACCGGTGACGTCACCATGTCCGTCGCCATATAGAAGGCCCCGAGAATCAGCCCTCCGGTCAGCAAATGAAAGACAGGGTTGGGATATTTTGCTGGATCAATCAGCCAGAACAATCCCGAGAGCAGAACTACGGTTCCGACAAAAGCTGTCGGGATATGCCAGGTCAGAATCCGCCGATAGAAAAGATAGGCCGCACCGAGCAACAGCGCCAGAGCGGAAACTTCGCCGATACAGCCGGGCATATTGCCGATGAAAAAATTTGTCATGCTGCCCTGCATTTCGGCGGGCAGCTGCCCGGTCAGCATGACAGCGTTCTTCCACTCGCCCAACGGGGTCGCCGTGGTGACAAGATCCAGGCCGGAACCAAGCGGTGCGGGAGCCGACCAGGTTGTCATCTGCACGGGGAAAGAAATGAGCAGTACAACCCTGGCTACCAGGGCCGGATTGAAGGGATTAGAGCCTAAGCCGCCGTAAACCTGCTTGCCAATGGCTATGGCAATGACCGCTCCGAGCAAGGTCAGCCACCAGGGACTGGAGGGCGGCAGATTAAGTGCCAGCAGAACGCCGGTAATTGCAGCGCTGCCATCTCCCAGAGTGACCGGTTGTCCCATCAGCCGCTGACAGACCGCTTCGCTGGCAAGACATCCCAGTGTCGCGATCAACAGCACAGACAGTGCCGAAGGACCGAAAAAATAGACGGCCACGCCACAGGCTGGCAGCAGGCTGTAAAGCACTGCGCGCATCACCCCGGTGGTGGTTTCGCCTGAATGAATGTGAGGCGAAGATGACAGATAAAGCTGTTTCACTTTATGGGGAGTTCCTCTTCTTGGCGAGTATGGCCGCCTTGCCGTAACGAATCGTCTGAACCAGAGGGATTGCTGACGGACAAACGTAGCTGCAGCTGCCGCATTCGATACAATCCATGGCACAGTATTCCGCGGCTTCTGCGGTCAGGTTGCGACGTGCGTAGGCGGCGATCGTCGTCGGCATGAGCTTTATCGGGCAGGCCTGCACACAGCGGGCACAGCGGATACAGGGTCCTTCCGGTCGAGGGTCAACATCCTGCATGCGCAACAGCAGCAGTCCGGAGGTGCCCTTGGTTGCCGGCACATTAAAACCAAGCTGGGTAAAACCCATCATCGGACCGCCGAGGATGATCTTGCCCGGCTCCTCGGCTAGTCCACCGCAAACCTCTACGAGATGGGAGAGCAGCGTGCCGATACGAATCCGCAGATTCTTCGGTTCACGAATTGCCGGCCCCGTTACCGTACAGACCCGTTCGATCAGAGGCCGGCCGCGGACAATCGCATCAGCTACCGCAGCCGCCGTCGAGACATTGTGCACTGCAGCGCCGATATCCATGGGCAGGCCGCCCGAAGGCACCTGCTTGCCGGTCACCGCGGCAATCAGCTGTTTTTCGGCACCTTGTGGATATTTGACTTGCAGGGACACCACTTCAAATGCCGTCCCGGCACAATGCTTTTCAAAAAGGGCAATCGCATCCGGCTTGTTGGCTTCAATACCAATCACGACCCGCTCCGCGCCGAGCACAGATTGCAACAGGGCAACACCCCGCAGAATACGCTCCGGCTCTTCCAGCATCATGCGGTAATCAGCCGTCAGATACGGCTCACATTCAACGCCGTTGATAATCAGGGTGCGAACCTGCTTTTCCGGGGGTGGGGACATTTTGACATGTGCCGGGAATGCCGCGCCGCCCATGCCGACGACACCGGCTAAACGAACCTTTTCGATCATGTCATCGGTAGAGAGCTGACCCGGATCGGAGGGCTGCAGTTCTGTCGACCAGAGGTCTTCACCATCCGGTTTGATCATTATCGCCGGCAATGCAGGCCCCCAGGAATGAGGGCGATATTCGATGGCGACGACCTCACCGGAGGTCGGCGCATGCACCGGCACCGACACAAAGCCTTTGGCCGAGCCGATCACCTGTCCCTTGGCCACGTGCTGACCAATATCCACGCAGGCAGTTGACGGCGCACCGATATGCTGTGCCAGGGGCACAACAAATTCAGCCGGCAATGGGCAGTTCTCGATCGCCTTGTGCGATGACCACTGCTTATTGTCTGGAGGGTGTATGCCGCCTGCGAAGGTTTTCAGTTTCATTTCTCGTCTGCCAGTCGTGCTTGGCTGTAATGGTAATCAGGCCGCATGCGGCTTGTCGGCATCGGCAGGCAACAAGGCACTGCCATCAGGGTAGCCCTCGGCAAAATCCCGGATGCACTTGGTCGGGCATTTGGCGAGCGCAATCGCGGCTTCGCTGTGATGTTCGTAAACAACGCTTGCAAGCATGTTCTCTATCTTGTAGGCGTCTGGAGCGGCTTTTTTGCAGAGCTGGCAAGCGATGCAGCCAACCTGGCAGTACTTGCGTACGACAGCGCCCTTATCATGGCTGTTGCACAGCACGTGCACAGTCGCTTCAGCTGGTGTCATACGGATGACCTGGCGCGGACACACGGCAACACACTTGCGGCACCCGGTACATTTCTCACGGTTGATAACCGCCAGACCTGTGGCAGTCATTTCTATGGCATCAAATGGACAGGCACGCTGACAGGAGCCGAGCCCAAGGCAACCGCCGGGACATACTTTCGGGCCATCAGCAATCCGCTGTGCCGCCGTGCAATCTTCCAGTCCCAGATAGTGGTACTTGAACTGCGCTTTGCGGTTATCACCCTGACAGAGGACCACCGCAAACTCACGGGATGCAGCCGCGGCCTCGACACCGAGAATGCGGGCCAGTTTTGCCACCACATCCGCGCCACCCGGTGGACACTGGTTCACATCGATGGTTCCTGCCACCAGGGCTTTGGCATAACCGGCACAACCAGGAAAGCCGCAGGCTCCGCAATTGGCTCCAGGCAGAGCTTCCATTACCGCGAGTTCACGCGGGTCGACTTCGACTGCAAATTTTTTAGCGGCAAAGCCCAGTGCAACGGCGGCAATCATGCCAATGCATCCAAGACTCAATATAGCTGCGAGCATAAATCAACCTTGGGTTTCATAACAGAGCAGGAGCAAACCCCCTGCTCTCAGAGGTCATGTCTAGCCTTTGACCAGCCCGGCAAATCCCATAAACGCCAGGGACAACAGGCCTGCTGTCACCAGAGCGATTGCCGTGCCACGGAAACTCTGCGGTATAGCACTGAGTTCAAGCCGCTCACGCAACCCGGCAAACAGAACCAGGGCCAGGGTAAAGCCAAGTGCCGCCCCGATAGAAAAAACGACGCCCTCAAGAAAGGTGTAATCTTTCTGTATATTGAGAACAGCCAATCCCAATACCGCACAATTGGTAGTAATCAGCGGCAGGAAAATTCCCAGGGACTGATAGAGGACCGGGCTGACTTTCTGGATCACCATCTCTACCAGTTGCACCAGGGAGGCAATCACCAGGATAAAAGCGATTGTTTGCAGATATTCAATACCGAAAGGGATCAGAACAAAATACTGGACAAACCAGGTCACCACTGTGGCCACGGTCATGACAAAAGTCACGGCCATCCCCATGCCCAGCGCAGTTTCCACTTTCTTGGAAACGCCCAGGAACGGACAGATGCCGAGAAAGCGCGCCAGCACGAAGTTGTTGACAAAGATGGCGCTTACCAGAATGACAAGCAGATCGGTCATATAACCCTACCCTGTAAGTTGCTCAGACCCGCGTTTATAAATCAGATATTAATCAAAGTCAAACGCTATACCATGAGATTTTATTAGTTTTGCTTCCAACAAGAGCCGGGCAACAAGCGATTCGATTGACTATAGACAACATTTCAAATGATCTGTTCCCTGCAGAATATCACAGAGACCTTCCAATCATTTCAACGGGACGAAAACACTGCTCCTGCATTACAGCCAGACGAAGACCGATGTGCTGCCCGGCGACGGCTTGACAGCTTCCGGTGGCTATGTTAACAGACGGTCTGCAGTATCGGATTCATCCGCAACAGCATTACGACTCATTAACAAAAACGATCATGTTGCCGCGAACAACCAAGGAGCCTCCAATGAATCACCAGAAATCTTCCGCCCTCTTTGCCCAAGCCAAAAAAGTCATCCCGGGAGGCGTCAACAGCCCGGTGCGAGCATTCAAATCCGTTGCTTGCGACCCTGTTTTTATTGCCAGGGCCGTCGGTTCAATAATCTTCGATGCTGATGACAACGCTTATATTGATTACGTCGGCTCCTGGGGGCCGATGATCCTTGGCCATTGTCACCCGAAAGTCGTGGAAGCAATACAACAAGCTGCGGCAACCGGCGCCTCGTTCGGCGCTCCCACGGCTCGCGAAACCGAACTTGCCGAAATGGTCTGCGCAGCCTATCCGAATATTGAAAAGGTGCGCATGGTCTCTTCCGGCACCGAAGCAACCATGAGCGCCATCCGTCTGGCGCGCGGCTATACCGGTCGCGACAAAATCCTTAAATTCGACGGCTGTTATCATGGTCACGCTGATTCCCTGCTGGTCAAAGCCGGCAGCGGCCTGGCAACCTTCGGTGTACCGACGTCCTCTGGCGTTCCAGTAGATTTTGCCCGGTTCACCCTGACGGCCACCTACAATGATCTTGACGATGTCAAAGCGCTGGCGGCAGCCAACCCGAGCGAGATCGCCTGCATCATCCTTGAGCCGGTTGCCGGCAACATGGGTTGCGTCGCACCGCAGCCAGGGTTCCTTGAGGGATTGCGCCAGCTCTGCGATGCTGAAGGAATTGTTTTGATTGTAGATGAAGTCATGACCGGCTTCCGGGTTGCCTACGGCGGCGCCCAGGAACGCTTCGGCGTCCGTGGTGACCTGGTCTGCCTCGGCAAGATCATCGGCGGCGGCCTGCCGGTCGGCGCGTTTGGCGGCAAGCGTGAGATCATGGACCATCTCTCTCCGCTCGGTGGCGTCTACCAGGCTGGCACCCTGTCCGGCAACCCGCTGGCCATGAGCGCTGGCATCGCCACACTCAAGCTGCTGCAACAGGACGGCTTTTACGAAGCCATTGAAGAAAAGACCGCCTACCTCTGCAAAGGTCTTCAGGAAGCCGCGGCAGATGCCAAGGTTCCGACCTCTCTGCAACGGGTTGGCGGCATGTTCTGCACCTATTTCCAACAGGAGGAAGTCTTCAACTTCAGTGACGTCAAGCCGGAGACCCCAGAGATCTTCGCCAGGTTCTTCCGCAGTATGCTCGATGAAGGGATCAATATCGCTCCATCGCAATACGAAGCAGGCTTCATGAGCGTGGCCCATTCGCAGGAAGATCTCGACAAGACCATCGAGGCGGCACGCAAGTCATTCAAAAGTTTGTGACAACGGTCTTCTACAGCAAATGAGAACGGGCCGAAGTATTTGCTTCGGCCCGCTCTCGTTTGTATTTAGCGACCGAACTGACTCGTCCTCGGGAAATCCGCCCAAAAGGGGCTGATATATGGGCCGAACAGCCGAATTTTCAGCCGCTTCACAGGCAGTCCCAGAACTTCCTGGTGTGAACAGATCAACAGGCCTGTCCTATCATGTCGAAAGAGCCTGTTCTCAATGAACGAATGCAGCCATTAAGGAGAATCAGTGATGAAAATAAACGTTCGTAAAGCCTCTCCGCTTCAAATCAGATCAGCCTGTCTGGTGATCAGCGTCTACGAAAAAAGTTTTTCTAATCCACTCTTGAAAGAGCTTGATCAAAAGCTCGGCGGCCTGCTCAGCCAGGCTAAACGCAACGGTGAATTCACCGGAAAAGACGAAGAACAAATTCTTTTCCAGCCAGCAGGCGATATACCTGCAAAGCGGGTTCTGCTCATAGGCCTCGGCGCAAAAGCAGACAGCACCCTCGAAAAAATCCGTCAGGGAGCAGGCAGGGCCATGCAGCTAGTGACCGAAAAAAAAATGGGCCAGGCAGCCTTTACCTTGCCCCTCGGTGCGCAAGACTCTGACGGCGTTGCACACCTCCAGGCTGCCGCTGAAGGGATTCTTCTTGCCAGCTATCGATATGACCGGTTTCTCGGCGAAGAGGCCAGAGAGTCGCGCAAATCTCCGAAGTCAGTGAACTTGCTGATCAACAGCGTCTGCAGCAAGCAGGATTGTGAATCCGCCCTGGAGAGAGCGCAGAAGATCTGCCGGGCAGTCATGCTCGCTCGTGATCTGGTCAATACCCCCGGCAACATCAAATCACCCGTCTACCTTGCGGAACAGGCCCAGGCGGCTGCGGACCAAAGCACCCTGCAGTGCAAAATTCTCGGCCAGGATGAATTGACCAAAGAGGGTTTTGGCGCCCTGCTCGGCGTAGCCCAGGGCAGCGTACGCGAACCGCTGCTGATTGTCCTTGAGCATCATGGCGACCCCAAAAGTGATGCGCCGATTGTCCTGGTTGGTAAAGGCGTGGTTTTCGATGCCGGCGGGATCTCTTTGAAACCCGCCGACAAGATGGATGAAATGAAGATGGACATGGCCGGCGGCGCAGCAGTGATTGGCACCATGCTGGCAGCCGCTCTGCTCGAGATACCGGTCAACCTGGTCGGCATCGTTCCCGCAGTGGAAAATCTGCCCTCGGGGACAGCGTACCGGCCGGGCGATATCCTGACCAGCCTTTCCGGCCAGACGATCGAGGTTCTCAATACCGATGCCGAAGGACGTCTGATTCTCGCCGATGCCCTGACTTATGCAAAACGTTACGCACCGGCGATGGTTATTGATTTGGCGACCCTGACCGGCGCCTGCATCATCGCTTTGGGACACCATGCGACAGCCGTTCTCGGCAACGACCAGCAACTTGTCCAGTCACTGCAGACCGCCGGAGAAGAAAGTGGCGAGCGGCTCTGGCAACTGCCGCTCTGGGATGACTACGATGCACAGATCAAAAGTGATGTTGCCGACGTCAAGAATACTGGTGGCCGGCCTGCCGGAACAATTACAGCCGCGGCGTTTCTGAAGAAGTTCGCCAAGGATTTCCGCTGGGCGCACCTGGATATTGCCGGAACTGCCTGGCGCGACCAAAACCAGCCCTACATCCCGAAAGGGGGAACCGGAGTTGGCGTCCGTTTATTAATCGCTTTTCTACAAAAACTGGCCGAGCGTGGCAAACATGCCGCGACCGTAAGGCTGACTGAAGATTAACAAGACCTGCGGGGAAGCGACCCCTTCCGTCTTAAACGACACAGGGCTTTCATCTTGACAGAGAAGAGGCCGGTTGCTAGTTTACGATGTTCGCTTATAACTTTGTATAAAACTCCCTGCCAACCGCTATGGACCCAAGCCATGAGAGTACTGGTTTCTGACAAATTCCCCACTGAAGGCCTTCATGTCCTGGAACAGGCAGAAGGCATCGTGCTTGACTACCAGCCGGGGCTGACGACCGAGCAGTTGCTTGAGGCCGTTGTTGATGCAGATGCATTGATTGTCCGCAGCGGTACGCAAGTCACGGAAGAGGTCTTCCAGGCGGCCAACAAACTCAAAGTGGTGGGCCGTGCCGGTATCGGCACCGACAATCTGGACCTTGAAGCGGCCAACCGTAAAGGGGTGGTCATCATGCACACCCCGTTCGGCAGCACAACCACAACCGCTGAGCATACGATCGCCATGGTTTTCGCCCTGGCCCGACGGATTCCAAGCGCCTGTCAGTCAACCAAGAGCGGCCAGTGGCAGTCAGAACGGTTTGTGGGGGTCGAAATCGCCGGAAAAACCCTTGGTGTACTGGGCGGCGGCAAGATTGGCCGGCTGGTTGTCGAACGCGCCATTGCCCTGAAAATGAAGCCAATCGTTTATGATCCCTATCTTACCGAGGAGACCATCCGGCTGCTCGGCGCAGAACAGGTCAGCTTCGAGGCGTTATTGGCACGTTCCGATTTCCTGACCCTGCATACACCTCTCAATGCAGACACAGCCAACATTATCAACAGCGAAAGCTTGACAAAAATCAAGTCCGGCTGCCATGTCATCAACTGTGCAACTGGCGGCCTGGTCGATGAAACAGCCTTGGCCGAGGCGATCAAGATTGGCCGCGTTGGTGGTGCAGGCATAGACGTCTTCGCAAAAGAGCCGCCCGGAGTGGACAATCCCCTGCTGAAGCTTGAGCAGGTTATCTGTACCCCGCACCTGCGAACGGCCACCCGCGATGCCCAGATCAATGTCACGGTCCAGGTCGCCAAGCAGGTCATTGACTTTCTGAACAAAGGCATCATTGTCAATGCCGTTAATGTACCGTCAATCAGTGCCGACTTGCTGGCAACCCTGCGCCCGCATTTAGACCTTGCGGAACGACTCGGTTCATTCCAGGCACAGTTGTTCGGCACGGGCCTCGAGGAAGTCCACCTGGAATATGCCGGCACGGTGACCGAGCATCCGACCGAGCCTTTGACCATGGCGGCCCTGAAGGG
>JAVVDT010000160.1:0-5565 GCA_032250875.1 Desulfuromonadales bacterium
CCGCAGATTGACGCAGAGATTGCGGAAAAGGGCCGTTTCCGGATCGAAACTGTGCATGTTTTATCCGGAGTTTACATACTTGCCACCACGCGAGGACGCGGTAAATTTCTTGCGTGCCTGCCTTGTCAGGCGCAAGATGCACAGGGCTGTTCATGACCAGTCAATGTTGGCAGGATGTTCAGGAGCCGTTATGGCCAAACAATTTAAAGTTGGTCTGGCTCTCGGTGGTGGCGCGGCGCGTGCCTTCTCCCACATCGGGATCCTCGACGGCTTGACAAAGTACGGCATCCCTATCGATATTGTCGCCGGCACCAGCATGGGTGCCATTATCGGTGCCATGTACGCTACACAGCCTGATGTGTCTGCAATCAAGTCGCGCTTCGCTGCCTATATCGACAGTGAGGAATTTGTCGAATCGGGGTTTAACTTCTTCAAGGAACTTGATTCTCATGATGAGGGGATTCTGGCTGAAATGGCACGGCTGGCGCGGCGCGGGGTGTTTAACACCCTGATGGTTACCAAGACCGCTCTGGTCAACGGTAAAACTGCCTCGAACAGTTACGCTTTTCTGCTTGACGATTTAGACATCGACCAAACCCGCATCCCTTTCGCTGCTGTCGCCCTCGACCTGATGAGCGGCGAAGCCGTTGTTCTCAACCAGGGGCGCTTGCGGGATGTGATTGCTGCTTCCTGCGCCATGCCCGGGGTCCTCAATCCGGTCAAGCTCGACGGTCGCCTGCTGGTCGATGGCGGCTGGGCCGAAACTGTCCCGATCAGAGCCGTCCGTCAGCTTGGCGCCGACTTTGTCATCGCCGTCGATGTGGGTGAATCTCTCAGTGCCTTCAAAGCCCCGCGCAATGCTCTTGATGTGATCGCCCGCGCCGATTCTCTGGCACGCAACATCCTCAACAAAGAGCAGCTCAAGTCTGCGGACGTTGTCCTCTCACCGCAAAATGGTGTAACCCACTGGGCCGATTTCTCCACCACTGCACGGGCCATCGTTCGTGGTGAAGAAGAAGTCGATAGGAAGATCGGTGTTGTGCAGCAGGCGCTTAATAAGGCGCGCTGGCAGAGGTGGCTTGGCTGGGGGAGGGCGCGACGGTAAGATCCCTGGTCCGGTCAAAACCAGTGCGGCTACAACCTGATCGAAATCACCAAGCGCACGGACTAAAAGATTCTGCTGCCTGGGGCACTCAAATACGGGTGTCCCTTTTGGTATTTTGACGGCTGCAGCTTAATATTATTACTGCTCTTGCGGGGCAAAGTTCTCCTGCATAAGCGCGACAAACACCAGGGCCGCCGGTGACGCTGTCCGCCGACAGCGTCTGGCTATCCAGAATTGTCGTTTTACAGCGAAGCCGACCACAGGTACTTTGACCAATTCCCCACGTTTTAACTCCTGCTGTATCGAGAGTTCGGAGAGGAAAGCCGCTCCAAAACCGTTGAGAAGTGCTTGACGAACGGCTTCGTTGCTACCGAGTCGCACGGCGACCTGCAGTCGATTCGGATCGAAACCTGCCTGTCGCAAGGCTTGCTGCAGGGCCTGATCGCTGCCCGAGCCGTTTTCTCGCACAATAATCGGACTCTCGGCCAGCTCGTCGAGGGTGATTGCCGTACACCTGCTCCAGGGGTGCCGGGAACTGACTGTCAAAACAAGCAGGTCGCCGGTCAACGGCAGGTATTCGATTCCCCGGTCATCACTGCGGCTGCCGACCACCACCAGTTCAACTTCATCAGCCAGTAAACGATTGAGCATTGCCCGGCTGTCGCCGGTCTGCATGGTGAGCGCTATCCCCGGGTGCTCGGCAGACAAGTGCGGCAGGATTGTCGGTATCAGGTAGTTGGCGGGGATGTTGCTGGCGCCGATAGTCAGGCAGACCTGATGCAAGCCTCGGAACCCGGCCATTGCTTGCTGCAGAGAGGCACATTCGCTCAGCACCTGGCGGGCATGTTGCAGGAAGAGTTCACCGGCACGGGTGAGTACAACCCCTTGACCGGTGCGATCCAGCAGGCGCAACTCAAATTCACTCTCGAGGGCCGCGACGTGCTGGCTCACGGTCGACTGGGTAAGCAAGGCAGCGTCCGCACCGCGAGAAAAGCTGCCCGCCTCGACAACGGCGACGAATACTTCGATTTGACGCAAATTCACAAAGCACCATTATTGGTATTGACGATATGCATTATCGCTTTTATCGAAATTATCAATTTGACCCGGCGATGTCAATCGATGACAATGCGAGCCTGTTTTTATTTACGTAAGTCTACAGGAGCAACCGACTATGAAGAGATTTCTGCTGGCCATGATCGCCATGACCCTGCTATTTGCCATGCCCTCCTGGGCAAAGACCCGCTCCGGACTGGTAACCATGGAGTTCGATCTGAGCGCCCAACCAGCCGGCGAAGTGGTCCGACTCTGGGTCCCCTATCCGGTTTCCAACCAGGACCAGCTGATCAGTAACATCCGTCTGCAAGGTGACTACGCAGAAACGGCCGTTTACACAGTACCTGCCAACGGTACGCCGCTGCTCTATGCCGAATGGCCGCAGGGCAGCAAGAGTCGCAAGTTGACCCTCGCCTTTGAGGTAGTACGCGACGAATTGCGCCGCAACGACTTTCCCGCTCGCGAGCCGGCCTGGAACCCGGCTGATTACGCCGAATATCTGGCTCCCACCAGCATCGGCCCGACCGATGGGGCTGTGAAAGAGCTGGCCGACAAGATTGTCGCCGGGAAAGCGACTGTACTGGAGCGCACCAGGGCGATTTACGACTGGACTGTAGAGAACATGTACCGCGACCCGGAAACGATCGGCTGCGGCAAGGGGGATGTCTGCTACCTGCTGATCAAGCCCGGCGGCAAGTGCACCGACATCTCTTCGGTTTTCGTGGCCCTCTGTCGGGCGGCGGGAGTGCCGGCCCGGGAAGTTTTTGGTCTGCGCCTCGGCAAACAAGCAGAACAGGACATCACCAACTGGCAGCATTGCTGGGCCGAGTTCTTCCTCCCCGGTTACGGCTGGGTGCCGGCCGACCCGGCCGACGTGCTCAAGGCAATGCTGGTCGAGAAACTCGAGCTCTCCAGTCCGCGCATCGCGGAGCTGCGCGACTATTTCTGGGGCGGCATCGACGCCTATCGGTTCCAGCTCGCCAGCGGCCGCGACCTGGTACTCAATCCCGTCCAGGCAGGTGAGCCGCTCAACACCTTCGGCTATCCCTACGCCGAGGTTGGCGGCAAACCTCTCAACTTCTACGAGCCGCAAAACTTTATCTACCGTTTCAGCTTCAATGAACTCTAAAAACAGATGAGTAATCGTTCACGGAAAACGGGGACACACAATTTGTGTGTCCCCGTTACCGACTTAACTGTGACATTATATCGAGCGCCTCGTTTATGCTTTTTCAGTAACCGGCATTGTATTGAGTAACGGCAATAACTGCGCCAGGTCGAGTCCACTCTCTTTAACGATGTCGAGGAAAACCGGCAACATCTGCAGCAGAAATGATTTGTCCGCCATGGCGTCTTTCGCCAGGTCTGGCAGGGTTTGGATGATAAAGGCTTTCTTGTCTTCGAGCGACATCGCCATAACGGCGTCGGTGATTTCCTGCTGAGTCATGCTTTCGTCCTTTTCGTATATTGGAGTTATTTTCCGCAGCACTTCTTGTACTTCTGGCCGCTGCCGCAACGGCAGGGATCATTGCGGCCGATCTTGTCCACGGATAGAGGCTTTGATTTGACCATATTCCCTTCGGTGAACAACCACTTTCCCTTGCTTCGTTTGAACTGGCCGCGTTCATGGTGATTACGCAGACCCTGTTTATCGCGAAAGCGGGCGAGGAACTCTACTTCGCCTTGCTCATCCTCTGGGCCTCCTTCGCTGGTCCCGAGAATCTCGAGGCCATACCACTCGGACTCTTCGGCCCAGACCCGGGTCCCTTTATGGTCGTAGCCCTCGCGATGTTCGGGGTGGGTGCTGTCAAAGAGAAAATCGATCTCGACCTTGACGTGGGCTGAATAACGCGCCCGCATCAATTGTTCCGCCGTCTCGGCCGGTTTCTTTCCGGTAATGATCGGTTCGCAGCAGGCGACATAGTCGCTGCCGCTTCCGCATGGACAGCTATGCATGGTTATTTCTCCTTATCAGTTCAGGAGTCTCCTGTAAAAGTCTGCCGAAGTTTATTCATCCATGGCCAAGGTGTCAAGACAGCTTTTGCTTAACACAGCCGGAGCTGACCATCTTCTTCGGCATCGAATTCCGAATCTTCCCGGATTGGGACTGGCGGTTGTTTGACCGATGTCACTGGCAGAGCAACGCTCGTCTCTTCCAGACTCTTTGCTTCGGACTGTCTGAGAACTTCAGCCTCGCGCATGCCGTCATCTGCGGCCCGCTTGGCCAGCCTGTCGCAGCGTTCATTGAAAGGGTGCCCGGCATGGCCGCGCAGCCACTCCCAGGTGACTTCATGCTTGCCGGATAGAGAAACGAGCTGTTTCCAGAGATCCTGATTAGCAAGAGCGTCCGGGGTGTTCAGCCGATCGTTGCGAATCCAGCTATGAATCCACTGACTCATTCCCCGCACCAGATACTGTGAATCACTGAGCACGCGCACCCGGCTCGGGTTGTTCAGGGCTTCCAGTCCCCTGATCGCCGCCAGCAGTTCCATGCGCTGCGAGGTGGAGACAGGTTCGAAACCGCTCAACTCCCTTTCGTGCTCGCCATAACGCAGAATCACTCCATAGCCGCCGGGTCCCGAGTCTCTGCCCGAACCGTCGCTATAGAGTTCGACCATGCCAGGGGGCGGCGGCGTGAAGGCGATTTCCAAAGCCTCGAATTCCAGCTCTCGCAACAGCGGGATCAATGTCGCAAGATTCGGTGCCTGTCTCTGCAGGTCGGCCAGGGGAATCTCCAAGTCGACGTCATAGCGTACGGTTGCCAGGATTTTCGAGAGCCTGGCCTGGTCTGCATAGTTCCGCAGGTTCTCCTTGCGCTTCTTGCCACGGGCGAGATGCTTCCACTCGAGGACGCCTTCCAGGGAACCGAACCGCCGGACCAGCTCGGCTGCGGTTTTCTCCCCAATCCCGGGAACTCCCGGGATGTTGTCCGAGGTGTCGCCAGCCAGCCCCAGAACATCCGGCACCAGCTCCGCGGGGATGCCGAAGCGCTCAAGGACTTCTTGCGGCCCTGAACGTTTATCTTTCATGGTGTCGAGCAGGCCGATCCTGTCGTCGACGATCTGCAGCAGATCCTTGTCGCCGGTTACGACTGTGACCTGGACCCCTTCCGCGGCATAACGGCGGGCCAGGGTGGCAATCACATCGTCGGCTTCAAACCCGGGGGCTTCCAGGGCAGGAATATTGAGAGCCTGCAAAATCAGTTTGATATAGGGAATCTGATGCGCCAGATCTTCGGGCATGTCGTTTCGATTCGCCTTGTATTCGGCATAGATCTCCCGGCGAAAGGTCTCTTCCCTGGGGCGGTCGAAGATGACGGTCAGATAATCGGGACGCTGTTCCCGTAGCAGGTCCAGGAGCATTTTGGTGAAGCCGAACACGGCATTGGTCGGCATCCCGCCAGC
>JAVVDT010000161.1:0-5512 GCA_032250875.1 Desulfuromonadales bacterium
TCTCAAAGTGAAAACCTATCAGGACGCTGAAGCGACTGTGCTGGCGCACCTGCCTGGTAAAGGACGCAACCAGGGCAGGCTTGGCGCCTTGCTGGTAGCGCTTGCTGATGGTACGCAATTCAAGCTGGGCAGCGGTTTCAGTGATGCCGAGCGGCAATCGCCACCACCGGTCGGCACGGTTGTAACCTTCAAATTTTATGGTAAATTCGAATCCGGGATTCCCAGGTTCCCATCGTTCCTGCGCATCCGCAGTGATCAGGGGAGTTAGTGTGCCTGCTGGTTAAATCTGTCCTGTTTCTGCAGGCTGCATTATGCCTTCGCGCACTTGGGCTCTGGTATCCTTTAGCTGATCGCTTGTTTGCTGGTTGTAAATCCTCACATGGATGACTATATTAAATACCCGTTGTTGAATCTGTCGGGCCATCCAAGAGCCGGCTGCAAATTCAGCCCTGAAGATAGACTCAAATGCAAACCTGCAAAAGATCACACATATATTATCCTGGAAAAGGAGTACCACGCCATGTTGAAACGCTTGATCCTGTTGCTGATAACAACCCTTGTTATTCTGCCTTCGCTCACCGGTTGCGGTTACAACCAGATTCAAAAGAACGAAGAAGCTGTGTTTGCGGCCTGGGCCGATGTCGAGGCGACTTACCAGCGACGCGCCGACCTGATTCCGAACCTGGTCGAGACAGTCAAGGGCTACGCTGAGCATGAGCAAGAGACCCTGCAGGCGGTCGTTGAGGCTCGCTCCAATGTTGGCAAGACCCAGGTCAATCCGGGCGACCTTGCCGATCCTGCTGCAATGCAGAAGTTCCAGGAGGCGCAAGGAGCTCTGTCCGGAGCCCTCTCCCGTTTGCTGGTCGTCGTCGAACGTTATCCGGATCTGAAGGCGAACCAGAACTTCCTTGATCTGCAGCATCAACTTGAAGGGACTGAAAACCGCATCAATGTGGCCCGTCAGCGTTACAATCAGACCGTACAAACTTTCAACAGTTCGATCAGAACTTTCCCGAACAACCTGACCAATAAATTCCTGCTTCACCTTGAACGCAAAGAACCCTTCAAGGCCGAAGCGGGTGCTGAAAATGCGCCCAAGGTGAAGTTCTAATCATGCTTATGCGCCGGTTGCTCCTGCACACTTTTCTCATTCTCCTGCTGCCGCTAAATGCTTTGGCTCTCGATGTGCCGAAGCTCAACGGTTATGTCAATGACCTCGCTGATGTGATTTCGCCGGCCACGGAACTGAAAATCGAGCGTTTCCTGCATGACTTCGAGAGAAGCGACTCAACCCAACTTGTCATATTGACCATCGAGTCCCTGGAGAATGAGGTGCTTGAAGCGTATAGCCTGCGTGTCGCGGAAAACTGGGGAATCGGCCAGCAGGGCAAGGATAACGGCGCTCTGCTGCTGATCAGCAAGCAGGATCGGCAGATGCGCATCGAGGTCGGCTACGGACTCGAAGGGAGACTCACTGACCTGCTCGCCGGGCGCATCATTGACAATGAAATCAAACCGCGCTTCCAGGCCGGAGATTTCGATGGCGGAGTCATCGCCGGGGTGACCGCCATGGCCGAAGCGGTCCGTGGCGAATACCAGGGCACCGGCAACACTGCCAGCAAGAAGAAACGCAACCCTTGGGGGTCGCTGGCTCTACTCCTGTTCCTTGGCCCTGGGTTGATGCTGCTCGGCGGCGGCTCTCGCCGCAGTCGACACCGGCGAGGCGGCTTCTGGATTGGCGGCCTCGGCGGCGGTGGTGGCGGCTTTAGTGGCGGTGGCGGCTTCAGTGGAGGCGGTGGTGGTTTTGGCGGTGGCGGGTCTTCCGGAGGCTGGTGAGAGCTAATGATAAGTCGACTGTTTCTCGCCCGGTACCTGTCAGCAATTAACCTATCAGAAGAACAACGCAAAGGTTCTCTATGAAGGCAGCAAAAGATTTTTTCACCGCGGAAGAAAGAATGCGCATCGAGTCGGCAGTACAAAAGGCCGAGAAATTGACCAGCGGCGAAATTGTACCGATGGTCGTCGATGAGTCTTACGACTATCCCCGGGCAGAAATTCTCGGTGCCGGTTTTTTTTCTCTGGCCACGGCAGTGTCACTCAGTTGGGCTTTTTTCGGCGAATCCCTCTGGCATTTCCTGTGGCTGTTTGCGCTCTGCTATGTCCCATTCAAGCTGCTGATCCGTAATCTTCCTGCGCTGCGGCGACGTCTTATTCATGCCGATGAAATCAGCGAGGAGGTTGCAGAGAAGGCGGCCCTTGCTTTCCTTGAACAGGGCCTCCACCATACCCGCGACGAAACCGGCATCCTCATTCTCCTCTCCCTCTTCGAACGTCGGGTCTATGTCCTGGCTGACCGCGGCATCAATTCTGTCGTCCCGGCCGACTATTGGGACGGCATTGTGCACACCATCACAGAAGGCATCCATCGTGGTGATACCTGCAATGCGCTCTGTCTGGCCATCGAGACCTGCGGCCGCCTCCTTGAAGAGCGTTTTCCGGTTAAAGCCAATGATACCGATGAACTGTCCAATCTGATCCTGGGGTAAGTTGACTGATCGGCAGGAAAATCATCCGGAACAATGTTACCAGCGAGAGTTTTTGAACAGTCGTTTTTTTTAGAAAGCTTCTTTAACGCATTTTCGTTCGGAACCGGACCTTTTCCGCAATCAATTGTCCGTTCTGAACAGAGCCATGGGTGTGTAAATGCGCAGTTCGCTTTTGTGGTGTCGTGATCAATCTTTTACGAAACCTCACGTTTATTTCTCTTACAAGAATCGCTAGGATGACAGCCATCGAAGACTTGCTGTCAAAGGCGGGTCGGAGAGAACTTCTTCAAAACCTCCTGAAGACAAGAACCTCGCCCCGCAGTCTCGACCTCCTGACTGTGGGGTATTTTTTGTCAGGCGTCGAAGGGAAACCTTGATGAACAGGAAATGAGTCAACCGGCACTTCTCTAGCGACTCCGCAATGACAGTGCCTCAGAAAAAACTCTTCTCAACCAGTCAAGTCTCTTCGTTACAACGACGTTGATCCCAACCCAGTTCCTCTGCCATCTTTTAACTGCTGTAATCCATGCTGTCTTGCCACGATTGTCTTCCCATTGCAGAGATACTGCGATCTGCTTGTCGTACTTTGACTCAAGGGGGCTCCCCCTGGTCTCCCTGAAACCTTGTTACGTTCAGGAGTCTGATGGACTCTCCATGAACCTGTTGTAAATCCGGTGGTTTCGCCCGCATTTAAGTTCCATGAATATCCCGACAATGCCGCATTGACGCAACCTTCAACGGTTCATCTTCAAGCCGCCTAATCTCTGATCTGCATTCAAGACACGATACTCCGGGCAATAGCAGTGCGGCACTCGCGGTGCTTTGCGTCGCTCCTTGTCGACCTCTACATCAAAGTCCACCACCAGTGGCAGATGATCTGAAAGCATGATCAACGGCACCTGAAAACTCCTCACTTTAATCTCTTTGCTGTGGAGGACAAAATCAAGATGACGACGCGGCTTTTTACTTGGATAGGTCGGCAAACCCTCGACGTTAGCATTCTGCAATCCTGTCGCCGCCAGAAACATGTCGATTTCATGCTCTCCCCAGAGCATGTTGAAATCCCCGGCGACCACGCAGGGTCTCTCGGTTTTCTTTACCAGGTCATGCAGAGCACTCAGTTGATGATGCCGCGTTCGGCCACCAAGGGACAGATGCGCCAGGTAGACCACCAGATGTTCAAGCTCAAGTTCGATGACCAGGCGTTTCATGCCGCGATCAAAAAAATGAAAGGTTTCGTTACGGATTCGATCCCTTGCCAGAAAGGCGTTTCCTTGTTGATTCACTATCGGGACATGCCGCCAGAGCGACTTTTGTCCATACTTGATGGCATGCGAGTGATAGTGGCCAAGCGATTCTGCGAGTTGCTCAGTCTGGCTCAGACCGCCGCTGCGGTACGATCCGTTATCCACTTCGATCAGACCGACCAGGTCCGGCTGCAAATCACGCATGAATGCGGCAATCCGTGCCAGGTTCTTGTGCGAACTGCGTGCATAGTTATGTATTCTCGGACCTGTCGCGTAACAGATATTGTAAAGTAAAAATCGCATGAATCCTCCTGCAAGACAGTCTGACCACTCAGGATCCGACTTCCTCCTGAAACATTAAAGCATTATCGCGCTATAATACAAGGGGCTGCTTGCCGAGATCGGGCACAGGCACTGAAGATATTGTGTGATCGCTGTACTGATGGGTATACTGTCACGGATTATTATGAAGAGGCGCCACGCTTGGATTGAACCCTTCTTTTCCCTACAGGTCACGCAGTGAAACAGCGCAAGATCATCCATATCGATATGGACGCCTTTTATGCCGCGGTCGAGCAGCGCGATAATCCGCAGCTGCGAGGCAAGCCGGTGATTGTCGGCGGTGAACCTGGCACCAGAGGCGTCGTAGCGACCTGTTCCTACGAAGCGCGCCGGTTTGGCATTCACTCAGCCATGTCATCGGTACGGGCTTATCGGCTTTGCCCGCAGGCGATTTTTGTGCGGCCACGTTTCGATGCTTACCGTGCCGTATCAGCTCAGATCCGGGATCTGTTCCATGAATACACCGATCTTGTCGAACCGCTTTCTCTCGATGAGGCCTACCTTGATGTGACTGACAATAAAAAAGCAATTGCATTCGCTACCCGGGTGGCCCGCGAAATTTTGCAGGAGATCCTCAAGCGCACCAGTCTGACCGCTTCGGCTGGAGTGTCATACAATAAGTTCCTTGCCAAAGTCGCTTCGGATGTAAACAAACCGGCTGGATTGACCGTCGTTACGCCGGAACAGGCCGGGGATTTTATTGCCGCATTGCCGATCCGGCGCTTCCATGGAGTGGGGCGCGTTACCGAAAAGCGCATGCTGGCACTTGGTATAGCCACTGGTGCTGATCTGCGCCGGAGCTCCCGGGAGGAACTGCAACGATTGTTCGGCAAGTCCGGACCGTACTTCTATGACATTGCCCGAGGGATTGACACGCGTGCGGTGGTGCCGGACCGAATCCGTAAGTCGATCGGCAAAGAGACGACACTGGAAGAGGATTGTGCGGATAAGGGTGAGATGATGATTATCCTCGGCAAGCTGGCCGGACGGGTTGCAGCCCTGGTACGAGCCCACAACACCAGCGCGCTGACCCTGACACTCAAGATCCGCTATGATGACTTCCAAAGCGTAACCCGCAGCCATACTCAGATCGAGCCAATTGATGGCGCCGAAACCATGCTTCTTTTGGCCGAAGCACTGCTTGCCAAGACCGAAGCCGCTTCGCGACCGGTACGTCTGCTCGGCTTGACCGTGTCGAACCTGACCACGGACATCCTGCTTGAGGAAGCCGTACAGATGGATCTGCCATTCCCATGACAAGATTCTTGGGCAACTTATTGACGTGGCCTCAATTCACTGTAAGCCTACTCTGAATCGTGGCTTTTATGTTTTGTTGCAAGCCAACGTTTGCGCAGCCAGGCACGACCTCCGAAAAAA
>JAVVDT010000162.1:0-5477 GCA_032250875.1 Desulfuromonadales bacterium
AAAATTTCATCCTACAAGGCTTGGTGTTTTTTCAGGGGCGAAGGCATACATATGGTATGTCGAGGTCCTGAAAAAACGCCATAACGCCGTAGGGTGGACTTTTTTGCGACACTATCAACGTCTGGCACGCACCTTGATCTTTGGTTTGCCGGCCTCGGTGACCACCACAAAATCGACCTGCTTGTCGCCAAAGCGCTGCTTGATGGCTTCTTGCTGTTTGACCAGGAAACGGGCAACCTGGTCTCTGTTCGGTGGGCGCAGCCGGCAACTCTGGTGGGCGGTGACAAGCTCCTGATAAAGGCTGTCCACCGGATCCACGGGCGTGACGGTCTGAACCGCTTGCTGCTCTGATGACTGTGACTGCGCAAAACGTTGGATGCGTGATGTGTGGCGCTCGTATTTACCTTCGTCGATCAAACGCTGGATGCGATCCCAGTAGCCGCAGTAGCTGTTGAAACGGCTGGTGATGCTCTGCAGCCGGAAGCGCAGATCGGTCTGGGGGATGTAGTGCGTGATCATCTTGCGCATACGCAGGGTGAGTTTTTGTCGCAGTTGCTCAGGAGAACGTTTTTCCAGGCCAAGGAAATATTGTTCGTAAGTGATTTCAAGATCTTTGAGATCTTTTTCGAGCTGATTTAGCAGCTCTGTGATTTGTCCGCGACTGCCCATCTCTTCGTCCACTTATGAGAAAAACAATCTCCAATATACTGGAGCTGCGGTTGGATGGCAAAGAGAAACCTGAACGGGCCATGAGACAGGTTGCGGGTAAATATTTTCGGTCGCTATAGATCGGTCTCAGCTTCAGCTTGACCTTTGTGAGTCGTTTCGAAATAATGCAATGTTTCAACTCAGGAGGGAAAATAATGTCAAAAAAATTAGCGGCAGTGATCCTGGCGGCAGGTCAGGGAACCCGCATGAAATCGGATCTGCCCAAGGTGCTTCATCAGGTTGCCGGCAAACCGATGTTGAATCACGTTGTCCAGACCGCCAGAGATCTCGAAGCTGCGCCGGTCATCTCGGTAATCGGTCACGCCGCAGATCAGGTACGCAGATCACTGGCGAGTGAAAATTTGTGCTTTGTCCTGCAGGCAGAGCAGCTGGGTACCGGTCATGCTCTGCTCTGTGCCGAAGCCGCGCTCGAAAGTTTTACCGGAGACCTTTTGCTGCTCTGTGGCGATGTCCCTTTGCTGCGTGCATCCACCTTGCGGCAGCTGCTGGCTCATCATCACGAACACTCGGCCTGCATTTCCATTCTGACCGCACAGATGCCGGATCCCACCGGTTATGGCAGGATTATACGCGGCCCGGCTGGAGTTGAGCGGATTGTTGAGGAAAAAGATGCCTCCAGCGAGGAACGTCAGGTTGACGAGATCAACACCGGCATCTATCTTTTCAGGACGCCGGAAGTTTTCGGCCTTTTACATCAGCTTGATAATCGCAATGCCCAGGGCGAATACTACCTTACCGATGTCGTGGCGGCAGCGCGCGCTGCCGGTGAGCGGGTTGAAGCCCTGCTGGTTGACAATGCGGAGGAAGCGATGGGCATCAATGACCGGGTGCAACTGGCCCGGGCCGGCATCCTGATGCGGCAGCGTATCAATGAAGCTCACCAGCGCGCCGGTGTGACCCTGATTGACCCGGGTGTGACCTATATCGATCCGGAGGTTGCCATCGGTTGCGATACCCTGATCCACCCAGGGGTTCACCTGCGGGGCATGACAACCATCGGCAGCGGCTGTGAAATTGAGCCGGGCGTTATCGTTACCGACTGCACAGTTGGAGACCGGGTGCATCTGAAGCCCGGTTCCGTGTTAAGTGAATCGAGAATAGGTGCAGACTGCGCTATTGGGCCCATGGCGCATCTGCGGCCTGGAACCGTGCTGGCCGGCAACAACAAGATCGGCAATTTCGTTGAAACCAAGAAAGCCGTGATCGGTGAGAAGTCACAGGCCAGCCACCTGACCTACATCGGTGATGCGGTTCTTGGCAAAAACGTCAATATCGGCTGCGGCACCATTACCTGCAACTATGATGGCGTCAACAAGTACCAGACGACCATCGAGGACGATGTCTTTGTCGGCAGTGACACCCAGTTCATCGCTCCAGTCACCATTGGCCGTGGCAGCCTGATTGCCGCCGGTTCGACGATTACCGGGGATGTACCGGCAGATGCTCTGGCCATTGCCCGTGTCGAGCAGAAGAATATAGAAGGATGGGCGGAACGCAATCGGCAAAAACGTCAGACTCAAGACAAAAAGTGATTTCGACATCTTGCCTTTGCTTTTAACTTTTCACATTTAACATTTCACATATCGAGGTTTCTATGTGCGGTATCGTCGGTTATATAGGTCCCCAGCAAGCAACGCCAATCGTCCTGGATGGTCTGCGTAAACTTGAGTATCGCGGTTATGATTCAGCCGGAATCGCAACCCTTGATCAAGGGCAGGTCAATATCCGCCGTGCGGAAGGCAAGCTGGTTAATTTGGAAAAAATCCTGCTTGAACGGCCCTTGATTGGTCAAATCGGTGTTGGTCATACTCGTTGGGCTACCCACGGTCGCCCTTCGGAAATCAATGCCCACCCTCACAATGCAGGTGGTTTCGTGGTCGTGCACAACGGTATTATTGAAAACTATCTTGACCTCAAAACCAGTCTGCGTGAGCAGGGCCATCATTTCAACTCGGATACCGACACGGAGATTATTGCCCACCTGGTTGAAGAACATTACAAAGAGTGTGCTGACTTCGAGGCGGCCGTACGCAAAGCTCTCGGTGATGTGCGCGGCGCTTACGCGGTCGCGATTCTCTGTCAACAGGAACCGGACAAGTTGATCGCTGCCAAGCAGGGCTCACCTCTGGTTGTCGGCCAGGGTCAGGGGGAGTTCTACGTCGCTTCCGACATTCCGGCCATGCTCTCCCATACCCGTGAAATGATTTTTCTCGAAGACGGCGAATTGGTCGTTTTCACATTGGAATCTATGGCGATTACCACCTTGGATGGTGCGCCTGTTGAAAAGACCAGCAAGACCATTACCTGGAGTCCGGTTATGGCCGAGAAAGGTGGCTACCGGCATTTCATGCTCAAGGAGATTTTTGAGCAGCCACGAGCGATTGCCGATACCATAACCGGGCGGATTCGAGAAGAACGGGCCGAAGTGTTTCTGGAAGAACTCGGTCTCGACGCGGATTTTCTGCATGAACTGGAACGCATCTATATCGTCGCCTGCGGCACCTCATGGCATGCCGCTCTGGTCGGTAAGTTTCTACTTGAAAAGCACGCGCGGATTCCTGTGGAAGTCGACATTGCCAGCGAATTTCGTTACCGTGATCCGCTGGTTACCGCAAAGACCCTGACCCTGGTGATCAGCCAGAGTGGCGAGACGGCTGACACCCTGGCGGCCTTGCGTGAAACTCACGGCAAAGGCGGCAAGGTCCTGGCCATCTGCAACGTGGTCGAATCCTCCATCGCCCGCGAAAGCGACGGCGTTATCTATACGCACGCCGGTCCGGAAATCGGGGTTGCTTCCACCAAGGCTTTTACCACCCAACTGGTGGCACTCTATCTGTTTACTCTCTATATCGGCGGTCTGCGTGGCAACCTCGATCAGGAAGCTCGCCGCACCATGCTGGATGCGCTGGTTAGCCTGCCACGCAAGGTGGAAGAGTGCCTTGAACTGAACGAAACGATTGAGCAGGCCGCGCAAAGCCTGATGCATGCCAGCGACTTCCTCTACCTCGGCCGGGGCAACCAGTATCCGATCGCTCTGGAGGGGGCGCTCAAACTCAAGGAGATATCCTATATTCATGCCGAGGGCTATCCTGCCGGTGAAATGAAGCATGGCCCGATCGCCCTGATCGATGAGCAGCTGCCGGTGGTGGTGATTGCACCGCACAATGAAACCTTTGAAAAAGTTGCCGCCAACATGGAAGAAGTCCAGGCGCGCGGGGGACGCGTTGTGGCGATAACCGATGAGGCTGCGAGCGGGCTTACTGACAGGGCTGAAATCGTTCTGGTCGTGCCGCAGACGGTTGATGATCTGATGCCGATCCTTACTTCGATACCGCTACAACTATTGGCCTATCATATCGCTGTCCTCAAGGGGACCGATGTTGATCAGCCGCGGAATCTTGCCAAAAGCGTTACCGTGGAGTAGTGACTTTGCTTTGACAGTCTTTACGGCTATAACCCTACGTAGATTTATTCTGTAAATCGATCACACAATAGTCCGCTATCAGCGGATTTTCAAGACATGAAAGTTTCGAGTTTACATTGTGAGAATAATGGTATATAATTCACAACATTATAAACTTGACCCGTCAGGAAATGCCGCCATCTACCCGCTGCGGTGAAAAATCTCACGTAATCCTTGCTGCATTCCTTACACCACCCTAAAGTTTGCAACGTTAAGCAAGCAGAAGCACCAGTTTACCTCCGTTTTTCAAGCTATTCTGAATAACCCAAGATTCTCGATATCGTTTTAGAAAATCGGCACTGAGTCGTTGTACAGCCTGGCGTTTCGGGATGCGTTTCAAATAACGCTCCGCCGATCGGGTTGTGAAGGACGCTCCGAAATGCAGGCAACCATGTCGTTTTTCTCATGTTTTGAGGAGTTTTCATCATTGAGAATCGAAATTTTTGAACTTTCTGAAAGCGTGCCAGCGACAGATTGCAAAGCGTCCACGGCCTCGCCATGGGGCGTCGAGATAGAGTCTTTCTTCAACCATCTACATGAAGCCGGTATCGAGCTCCAGCGGTATGGGCTCGACAGGGATCCCCTGGCCTTCGCCGCGCATGCCGGGATTGCCGATCTTTTGGATGCCAAAGGTAACGGCGCGCTACCGGCTATTTTCATCGGCGGCAGTCTAGTGGGCCATGGGCGGTCACTACAGGTCGCTGCAGTAAAAAAGGCTCTCGTTGCTCGTGGGGTGCGGTTTTGATCTTCTCGTTTATCCGAAGACCCGTGAAAGTGGTCATGAGTGGGGCCTCCCCAAAATCCCCGGAGAAAGGGTATGGGTATTTTTCTTTCCTGCATGCCCATCCGCAGATCCTGATCTTCGGTATGCTTCTGACCTTCTTTTCCAGTTTCGGTCAGACGTTTCTGATTTCAATCTTTGTTCCGTACTTTCTCGAAGTCTTCGCACTTGACACCGCACAGTTTGGATTACTCTATGCCACAGCTACACTGGCCTCGGCCGCAAGTCTTCCCTGGTTCGGTCGTCTTCTCGATCGGGTTCCGCTGCGCCGCTTCAGCTTGGCAGCGGGACTGGGCCTCGTGCTCGCATGTTTGGCGATCGCCCTGGCGCCGAATGTAGGGTTTTTGTTCGTCGCCCTGCTCGGACTACGGCTGACCGGACAAGGGCTGCTCAGCCTGACCGCCTCGATCACCATGGCCCGGGTCTTCGAGAGGGGCCGCGGCCGCGCCCTGAGTCTCTCCGGACTTGGCTATCCCCTGGGCGAAGGGCTGCTCCCTCTGGGAG
>JAVVDT010000163.1:0-5432 GCA_032250875.1 Desulfuromonadales bacterium
GCATGGTCTCCAGGCGTTCCAGCTTGCTTTCAAGTATTTGCTCTTCGCCGGCACTCAGGGTGACGGGTTTGAAAGAGCCGGGGAAGAGGTAGGCGTGCACTGCCCAGAGCACCAGCAGTGTTGACAGGACAGTGGCGATGACGACAATGCCGAGAATCTTCAGCCAGTTCTGGCCAGGTCGTTTCTCCGGTGGCGACGCATATTGCAAGTCGGTTGCTTTCTGAGATTCATTATTCATGGAATGCCTTGATTGATGCACTCGCAAATACTTTATGGATTTTTTGCGACGTCATCTTGATGGGCTGATGTCTTCTGCTGAAGTCGTTCAGTCTGCGGTGGCTATCAGTCTGCGATAGTGTGCGTAGGGCTGGAAGCCGACCAGTGCCTGGTTGTTGTAAATACTGGTCGGCACGGCGGTGACGCCAAGTTCTGCTGCCCGCTTCCAGTCAGCCTCGACCGCGGCGGCGTAGCGCTGTGATTTGATAGCTTGCCGCGCCTGACCAGGATCAAGGCTGAGTGCCTCGGCAATGGTCGCAAGCTCTGTCGGCAAGGCGATATTGCGGCCGTCGACAAAGTAGGCGTGATAGACCGCCATGTGAAAGGCTTCTCCTGCTCCCTGCTCCTCTGCCCACTTGCCCAACTCCTGGGCACGCCGACTGTTGTAGGTGCGGGTGCGCGGCCTGATCGGCAGTCCCAATTCATTGGCAACCTGTTCGAGGCGTTGCATTATGGCGTCGATGTCCATGCGCCCGGCGAAAAGATCCGTCAGCTCCAAGCCTTCTTCAGGGATTTCCGGGTGCAGGGGGAAAACACTCCAGCGGATGCTGAGGTCAAACTCCTGACGCAATTTGTCGGTACGCACGGTACCGAAGTAGCACCAGGGTCAAATGTAATCGAAAAAGATCTCCAGTGTTTTCATTGCTTAAGCGTAACAGAGGTCTCTAGAAATGGCAATGTCGGGAGATAACAGGTTCCTTGTTGATTCCGGTTGACAGCCCGGCAACCGTCAAGTCTGGCTGCGTTGACCAACCCGCTCAGCGCAAGCGCAATGAGCGGGTTGGTGAGTTTTCAGCTCAAATTAGCGGTGTATGCCCCAGCCGAGCCAGAGTCCCGGTTGCTGAATCAACACGCTGACATGGTTGTTGTGCTGACGATAGTTCCTCACACGGTATGCAGCCCTTGGGTTTGACTGGTAACGGTGAAGTCGCTTATCGCGGTAGTCGCCGTGCCGATCAAACCGGCTGTGAATCCTTTCGCCCTTGCGATCCATGTGGCGGTTGATCTGCTTTCCCTTATTCTCGAAATGCCGGGCCTGGCGATCATTGCCCCGAGCATAGGCGCGATCCGCCTTGCGATCGAAATGCCTTTCGATACGATCTCCCCTGGCGTCCAGGCGTTGTTCGATGCGCTTACCCTGAGATGCGTAGCCATCGTGTCTGCCGCGGTCTGAACCTCGCTCAGCCATGGCACTGTTAGCAAAAAACAGCAGAAGGATTGTCAATGTGGTTGGAATGATTTTTTTCATGATTTGTCCTTTCCCTCAAAAGTGATGTCGCTATGTTTTGTTAATTAAGACGGATAGGATGGGAAAGGGTTTACCTCGCAGCCTGTTTATGATTCAGGCAGTGAGAACAAAAGTGAGAGCCATAATCAGTGAAATGTCAAAAAAATAAAGCGAGGTGAAAGATCACAAAAAAGCCTTGAACATTCGTCCAAGGCTGGGAACGGGCGGTCTGTCATATTTTCTGGTTAGTGAATTTCCTTGCTTTTTTTGCCGCCTTCAATCCCCTCGATAGGGATTTTGCGGCCGCTGAGCTCTTTCCTGGTAACCGGTACCGTCACCTCGAGCAGCCCGTTCTGATAAGTGGCATGGGCCTTTTCGATATCGGCACCTGCAGGCAACGTCATACGTCGTTCAAAGGTACTTAAGCGCGACTCCTGAAGCAGGTAGTCAACATCTTCTTTTTTGTGCGTAACATGACGTTCACCGTGAATCACCAAGTCTCGATCATCCATTCTGACATCGAGTTTATCTGTGTCCACACCGGGGAGCTCGGCTTCAATGTGAAACACGCCATCTTTCATGTAGCTGTTGACAGCCGGCGTGGCTGTCAGCATTCCGACATCACCGATTTCCCGGTTTGAACTGAACATCCGTTTAAACAGGTCATCCATTTCGCGTTGCAGGGTGCTGAGTTCCCGGATCGGGTCTAAGCGCATCGGTAACATGGTTCATCACTCCTTTCTGCAGTTGCCCGTTCCCGCAAATTCATGGGTCATCTCTTTCATCCCATGCATGTTAATATTAACTTGTTTTCTTGTTTCTTGCAAGAGTTCAGACAGATTTTATTTTGCTCAAGTGTCCAATTCATAACGGTATTTTACGGTATGTAGCATCCCTCTGAGCTGCGTCGGCAGAAAGACTGTGCGTTGCCGAGTTACTGATGGCGCGCATATGGATAGCAGTAATTGCGGTGTTTGCTCTATGCGCAATCACCTCTTGTTGAACCGATTGGGTCCCGTTGCCTGCCTCTGACTTTGCCGATATCGTGAACGCTCCCGCAAGGTCGCAGAAAAAGGCCAGTTTTGGGTCATAGGGCTTGTGGCAAAGGACAAAAAAAACTATAATCAACAGTTTCTGTTCACAAGCCATCGACACCTGGGTACCAGGTCCGTTGGAAAACTGCTTCAGGGAGTTCCTCTTGCCTGCAACGCCACATAAATTATCAGCTCCTTTGGGAGTTTTTCAGCCGGGTGAGCTGGTCGCGGCAGGGCCGGCATTGATTGCCGGACTTCGCCATCTTAACCGGCCCCTCTATCTTCTCGCCCAGGATTGTGACCTCCGGGTGATGACCGGCACGGCCGGTGCGCCCATTGAGAGCGGCAATGGACAGGTGTTTAGCGGCATGGCAATGCCCTGTTCCATGGAAAAACTAGGCGACGTCGATTTCTGTCGCGATCACGCCATTCGCTATCCTTATGTCGGTGGTTCCATGGCCAAGGGGATCAGCTCGGTAGCGATGGTCGAGGCTTTGGCTCGGGCCGGCATGCTCGGTTTTTTCGGTGCCGCCGGACTTCTGATCGAGGAGGTCGAGGCGGCCATCGATCAGCTGCAAAGCCGCGCAATTGAAGGCTGCTTCGGTTGCAACCTGATTCACAGCCCCAACGAACCGGAGCTGGAAAATGCCCTGGTCGATCTCTACCTGCGCCGGGGCATCACGCTGGTGGAAGCCTCAGCGTTTCTTGATCTGACCCCGGCGCTGGTGCGCTACCGGACCCATGGTCTGCGTCGCGATAGCGGGGGACGGATCGTCGCACCGAATCGCGTCATCGCCAAAGTTTCCCGGGAGGAAGTGGCTGCGAAGTTTTTTGCTCCGCCGCCGTCGCGTTTGTTGCAGGAACTGGTTGCGTCGGGGCAGCTGACCGCCGAGCAGGCTCAATGGGCAGCGGAGATTCCTATGGCCCAGGATGTTACGGTTGAATCCGACTCCGGAGGGCATACCGACAACCGGCCGGCTCTGGCTTTGTTTCCGACCATTCAGGCACAGAAAAATGCCTGTCAAATACAATATAAATACCCGCAGCCTTTGCGCGTCGGCCTCGGTGGTGGCATCGCCACCCCGGCTTCAGCGGCGGCGGCGTTTGCTTTGGGTGCGGCCTACCTGGTAACCGGCACAATCAACCAGGCCTGCATCGAATCGGGTACCTGCGACGAAGTGCGTCAGATGCTTGCCGAAACCCGGCAGGCTGATGTTACAATGGCGCCGTCCGGTGACATGTTCGAGATGGGCGTCAATGTCCAGGTGCTCAAGCGTGGTACCATGTTCTCCATGCGTGCATCCAAGCTCTACGAACTGTATCGGGCGCACAGCAGCATCGAGGAGCTGCCGGCGGCTGAACGGCAGAAACTGGAAAAGACGGTGTTCCGCAAAAACCTTGACCAGGTCTGGGAGGAGACGCGCAGCTACTTTCAACTGCGCGATCCACGCCAGCTGACCAAAGCTGAACGCGAGCCGAAATACAAGATGGCGCTGGTGTTTCGCTGGTATCTCGGCCAGTCACCGGTCTGGGCCAATCGCGGCGAAGCGGATCGGCGGCTCGACTATCAGATCTGGTGCGGTCCGGCAATGGGGGCTTTCAATGAATGGGTCAAAGGTTCTTTTCTGGAAGAGACGAGACAAAGGCGGGTTGCAACCGTTGCATGGAATTTGCTCTTTGGAGCGGCTGTTTTGATACGGGCCAACCAACTTAAACTGCAAGGGGTACGCCTCGACGATGAGGCCGGACTTACAACACCCCTGGAAATCGAACAGATCAAGGAGTTTCTCAGTTGAAGAAAAACAGCGGAGAAGAAAATCATCAGGCAGCTGCAACCACACCAATAGCCATCGTCGGAATCGGTTGTCTGTTTCCCCAAGCCGAGGATAAAGGTACCTTCTGGACCAACATCAAGAATGGTACGGATGCGATCATCGAAGTTCCCGAAAGCCATTGGCGTTCTGATGATTATTTTGATGCGGATCCCAAGGCTGCCGACAAGGTTTACGCCAAATACGGTGGATTCCTTTCGCCGGTCGATTTCAATCCGATGGAATATGGTGTGCTGCCCAACGCGCTGGAGGCGATTGATACCTCGCAGCTGCTTGGACTGGTAGCTGTCGACCAGGCGCTTCAGGATGCCGGTTACAGCACCGACAAAAAGTTCGACCGTGACCGGGTCAGCGTGATTCTTGGCGTGACCGGAACGCTGGAGCTGGTCGTGCCCCTCGGCGCCCGCCTTGGTCATCCGCGTTGGCGCGAAGCGCTGAAAGACGCCGGCATCGCTGATGCGATTGCCGAAGATGTCGTACAGCGCATCAGCGACTCCTACGTGCCCTGGCAGGAGAACTCTTTCCCCGGTCTGCTCGGCAACGTGGTCGCCGGACGGATCAGCAAGCATTTCGATTTCGGCGGTACCAACTGCGTGGTTGATGCTGCCTGCGGCAGTTCCTTGAGTGCCCTCAACCTGGCCGCCCTGGAGTTGGCCGCCGGCAAGTCCGACATGGTCGTGACCGGCGGCATCGATACCTTCAACGACATCTTCATGTACACCTGCTTCAGCAAGACGCCGGCATTGTCGCCTTCCGGACATGCCAGGCCGTTTGCCGACGACGCCGACGGCACCACTCTGGGCGAGGGTCTGGGGATTCTTGTCATCAAACGCCTGGCTGATGCCGAACGCGATGGCGACAAGATCTATGCTGTCATCAAGGGGATCGGCGCGTCGAGTGACGGCCGTGGTTCGGCCATCTATGAGCCGAGTGCTGCCGGTCAGCAGAAAGCCTTAAGCCGGGCTTACCAGCAAGCGGGAGTTGAGCCCCGGACCATCGAATTGATCGAAGCCCACGGTACCGGCACCAAGGTCGGAGATGCCGTCGAGGTCTCCGCTCTGC
>JAVVDT010000164.1:0-5409 GCA_032250875.1 Desulfuromonadales bacterium
CCGCCCGGATCCCTGAGATAGGCCGGGCTGCCGAAAAGCAGCGAGGCGCCTGATTGCAGCGGCAATTTGGTAACCGACCTGACCAACGGGCCGCCATCCTGAAAATAAAACGGCATGGCGGCTTCGGGCCATATGATCAGATCACTCGCACCCGCCTGTCTCGCTTGCAGAGAGAGATTACGGTAAGCCTCTACTGTGCTGACCTGGTTTTCCGGACGCCATTTGAGTCCCTGAGGAATATTGCCCTGGATAACGGCAGTCTGCAGCGTCTCGTCGCGGTCATCAAGATCCTGCTGCAGTGACCAGTAACCATAGCCGAAATTGAGAAGAAGCAAGCAGGCTGCGGCAGCCAAGGCTCTGACAGGCAACTCCTGAAGAAGTTTACGCCTTAGCGCCAGAGCGCTTTCAGCAAAAACGACATTAAACAAAATCAACAGATAGCTCAATCCATAGACACCGAAAAGATCAGCGGACTGGATCATCGTCAACCAGGCTTGCTGAGAATAGCCGAGTGTTGCCCAGGGAAAACCGGTCAGCAGAAACTCACGCAGGAATTCCAGGGCAACCCAGAGAACCGGCAAGGTTAAAGCATAGGGATAGTCTCTGAACTCTTTGAGACGACAGGCCGCCCAGGTCGCCGTTCCCCAGAACAGGGCCAGATACCAGGCAAGCAGCAGGTAAAGCAGAAAAGAGATCGCCAGCGGCAAATGACCATAGGTGGTCATGACGATATTGACCCAGTAGAGGGTCACCGCAAAAAAGACCAGCCCGGCGACAAATCCGCTCTTGAAGGGACGCTGCCGCATAACCATGATCAACGGGACAAGACCGATCCATGCCAGTGCAGTGTAGTCCGGAAGCGGAAAAGCGCATGCCAGCAGCAGGCCTGACAAGGCACTGGCACAGGTCACTCTATCGGGAAGGAAACGGCGCATATCACTTGTCTTGAGGTGCTTCGCTGTAGCGCCAGACACGAACCTGGCCGATCTTGCGCTCGTCTGACTCTTCGACTAACAGAACCAGGCCGTTATCGATGATTTTTTCTCCGGCTTTCGGTACTTTGCCCAACAAGTGGAAAAGATATCCGCCGACCGTATCAAATTTCTCCTGTGATATCTCAATGCCGAAATACTCTTCCAACTCCTCGACATTGGTCCTGGCGTCTACCAGCAGTGAGCCATCTTCCTGAGGCCGGATCCAGGACACTTCGAGATCATATTCATCCTGGATATCACCGACAATCTCTTCAAGCAGGTCTTCAATCGTGATCAGGCCGGAGGTCCCGCCATATTCATCGACAGCAATCGCCATATGTACCCGACGGGTACGAAAATCCACCAGCAGATCTTCGATTCGCTTGGTTTCGGGGATGAAGTAGGGAGTGCGCATCACATCCGTGAGTTTCAGAGTCTCATCGCTTGCTCCCCAGTTGCGCAACAGGTCTTTCGCATAGACAACACCGACAATCCGGTCTGTCGAACCCTCATAGAGCGGAATCCGGGAATGGCCGGAACGTATGATCAGGTCAAGGAAATCGCTGAGAGATGCCTCAGCGGGAGAACAGACCATATCGGTTCGCGGTACCATAACTTCGCGAGCGATGGTGTCTCCGAATTCAAAAATCGATTGCAGCATGTCGCCTTCGGATTCATTGAGAATACCTTCTTCTTCCGAGCTGTTAATCGCTTCCTGCAGTTCTTTTTCCGTCAAGGCACGTGGTCGTCCCCGCATAATGCGGCTCAATGCCGACATCCATGAGATGTGCGAGGGGGTATTGCCATCTTCCACCAGTAGAGACTCCTTTTCGTTAGAGTGTGCCACCCGCAAATTCCGGAGGGTACACATACCGTTTCGAGATGAAACTAATGAAACGCCAGGTGCATGGCAATTGTCGCCAGGATGCCGAGCACACAGCCGGCGGCCATTTCCTTAAAAGTATGAATACGAAGCAGAACCCGACTTTGCGCAACCAGAACAGCCAGAAGCCAGCCCAGCAAAATGACCATGATGCCAATGTCTGCAAAAGTAAGCGAGGTTGCAATCGAAAAGGCAACGCCGGCATGACCGCTGGGCATGCCACCGTGCAGAGGCGTACCTCGTCCAATCTTGGCCTTGGCCACGATCACCAGAAGTATAACCAGGACAACCGAAACAATGGCCAGGTTGCCGGTTGTCCTCATAAAATCGTGAGTAATCTTTACCTCGTCTGTAAAAAAGAATCTCGATAATGCCAGATAACCGAGAACCAGTGCACCAACACTGGCAAGTAGCACGGCTCCAGCGGCGACATCTTTGGCACGCTGGGCAAGGGGATGGAAATCAGGAGAGACCAGATCAATGGTCACTTCAATTGCAGTATTCACAAGTTCGGCGAACAAAACCAGGGTAATTGCCAAGGCCAGAAGAGCAAACTCCTGCAGCGTGAGACGCAAGACCAGAGCCCCGACTACAACCAGGATGGCCGCGAACAGGTGGAAGAGCATGTGACCCTGGGTTTTAACTGCCCAGATAATACCCTCTATCGCACAATTCAGACTACCGATGAATCCATTGGGTTTTAACGGCTCACCTTTCATTCGGCAAGGAACTCCTCACGGACCAGGGAAAAAATTTCCCGCTCTCTGGCTTCCATGCGCTTTGCCTCTGCTTGTGTGCCACGTTCGTGGTCATAGCCAAGCAGGTGGAGGATACCATGCAGCAGCAGAAAATACAGCTCACTCTCGAATGATGTCTGAGCATCGTCGGCATCGCGTGCCGCGGTTTCCGCTGAGATAACCACATCGCCAAGCAGGTCCGGCTGGACACCACCGCCCTCGCCTTCCTGCATGGCAAACGAGATGACGTTGGTCGGGCGGTCTTTTCCCAGATAATCGCGATTGATCTCCTGAATCATGTCATCATCGACAATCAGAATCGACAGCTGGGCATCAGGACATGCCGAGACGCTTAAGATCTTCCGTGCTACTTTTCTTAGGGGGATTTTCCTGATGCGTCGCTTGGTCTGGCGATTTTCGATCGCGATCTTCATCTATACTCCTTGCAACCTTTTCATTGACACGCTCCTTGCTGACCGGCTCCGGATAATCGACCCGATAGTGAAAAATGCCGCTCAGCACAAGATTGAAGCTCTTTGCGATGTTGTGAATATCCTTGAGGGTCAGCTCGCATTCATCAAGCTGTCCATCAATAAAAATATTATTGATGATCTTCTGTACCATCCCCTGAATGCGAGCCGGAGTCGGGTCCGTCAAGGTACGGCTGGCGGCTTCAATAGCATCTGCGAGCATAATCAGCGCTGCTTCGCGTGTCTGCGGCTTCGGCCCGGGATAACGGTAATCCCGCTCATCGATCTGCTCGACTCCCGGGACGGCCTTGCTTTTCGCCCGATCATAGAAAAACTTCATCAGACTGGTGCCGTGATGTTGTCGAAGAATGTCGGCGAGTGCTTGACCAAGCTTGTTTTCACGCGCCATTTCAGTCCCGTCTTTCACATGCGCCATAAGAATCAAGGAACTCATTGAAGGAGCGAGTTTGTCGTGCCGATTGTCGCGCCCGCCCAGATTTTCAATAAAATAGAGGGGCTTTTTGATTTTACCGATATCGTGATAATAGGCCGCCACGCGCACCATCAGGGGATTTACACCGATATTTTCAGCCGCGGCTTCGGCCAGGTTGCCGACAATCACCGAGTGATGATAGGTTCCCGGCGCCTGCACCATCAAATCGCGCAGTACCGGGTTGTTCATGTTGGCCAGCTCGAGCAGCTTGATGTTGGTCGTATAGCGGAAAAGCGATTCCACCAGAGGCACGATCCCGGTCACCATGACAGCCGCTACCAGTCCTCCGGTAAAGCCGAAACCCAATTTGTAAATCAACTGCAGATCGAAGGGCCTGCTGGTCATCAGGTGCAAGGCAAAAAGCAGCACGCTATTAAACAGACCGAGAAGCAACCCGGCACGAAAAAGCGAGGAACGTTCGGTCACATGGCGAACCCAATGTGCTCCGGCAAGGCTGGTCAAAAACACAAAGACCATTACGGCATAACTGTTGCCGAAAAGAGCAGCGGTGACAATCGCGGAAAGAATTGCAAAAACCAGGGAGATCTCGGAATTCAGAACAATGCGCACCAGCATGGTACCAACAGCAAAAGGGAATATATAATAATAAGCATTCTGCTCAACATAAGGGAACGCGCTTCCCAGCGCCGCCGAGATGAAGATGGAAACCTTCAAAACCAGGATGTGGACGATAAAGACCAATGCCAGAAACAGCAGATCACGGTTTTCAGGACGGTATTTGCGAATATTGCGCAGAGCGAAAGTATGGCAGAAGTAGACAAGCAGGAAACAGCTGAGCAGCATGCCCATGGCATTGCGCCACAACGACACCGTGCTGCTGTCATCACGCAGGGCGCCGAGCCGCTTGATCTGGTCGGGCGTGATGCGGTCGCCCTCGCGGGCTATCATTTCGCCTTTTTTAACCTGGATGAGGACCGGCTTGACTTCTTCTCTGGCAATTTTCCTGCGCGCCTCGGTTTCATTCTGGTTAAACGAGATATTCGGTCGCAACAACGGTACAACCAACTCTTGTAATGCTTTTTTTTGATTGTTCGGCAGGTCGGTCTCGCCAACAGCTTTTCTCAGTGAATCCTGGAGCTGCCCCAGGCCGATGACCTCCTCTTCGCCGCTGGCGGATATTTCCGCATGCGTATCGAGATTTCTGAAAACCACCCCCTTAGGGCGATCCGCCTCGAACAATTTGAGGTTACCGACAATCTTCTGCCGGTAAAGTTGCGTCATGATTTGCTTGACGCGCGCCTTGATATCAGGCTGGGCTGCAAGTTCCTTGAGTGGATTAAAAGATTTCTTGTCGGTTTTCACCCCAAAGCTTGATTCCAGATCTGCAATATGCTGCTCATCGGTCAATTCCTGGGTATCCCCGGCCTGCAAAGAGCCGAGGATCTGACCCACCTGATCAGAGATCATGGCTCCGGTGGTCAGATCGTAGTCATAAAAGTTGGCGACCGCCTTTTCGGCATCATGGCGTCTCTGTTCTGACAAATCCTCGTCGGGAATCAGGATATCGCGTGGCGCCTTGATATCGCGCGGTACGATATCACCAGGGGCAAACCCGGTCGGCGTCAAAGTACCTTTCGGCACAATGATAAACGTCAGCGCTACCACCAGGATGATCAGCAGCAAAGCTCTCTGGAAACGTTCATCGCTTCCTTGCTGACTTTGCTGATCTTGCTGACCTTGTCTGGTCAAGCGAGGCAGTTTTTTTTTGGCTGAGCCTGTTTCTGACTTGTGTTCTTTTTTAGGCATGCATATATCCTGTTGCCCGAGCCAGCATGCTAGCAGCCTGTCGGACTATACGGGCAGAAGCGAAAATTTGGATATTTGAGAACAG
>JAVVDT010000165.1:0-299 GCA_032250875.1 Desulfuromonadales bacterium
TTTGTCAAATATAAGGATAAGCTGACCAAACAGATCGATCTGTTGCATCAGGCCGGCATCACAGTCAGTCTCTTTGTTGATCCTGATCTAGAGCAACTCAAGGCCAGCGCCAGGATCAAGGCGGATTATGTGGAGATTCACACCGGAGCCTATTGTGGTGCCAAAGGCAAGGGACAGGCTGCAGAACTGGTCAAGATCGAAGAGGCGATCAAGGCCGGCAGGAAGCTTGGTTTGGGCGTGAATGCCGGACACGGTCTCAACTATCAAAATCTCAGGCCAGTTCTGGCCTTGGGGGGCGT
>JAVVDT010000165.1:309-5375 GCA_032250875.1 Desulfuromonadales bacterium
AGGAATTCAATATTGGCCACAGTATCATTGCACGGGCTGTTCTGGTCGGTCTGGACCGGGCTGTTCGGGAGATGGCTGAACTGGTACACGGGCGCTGATCATGCCGATTGTCGGTATGGGAACAGATCTGGTCAGGGTCGAGCGTTTTCGAACATTTGTTGCCAATAAAAAAACCGCTCTGCTGGAGCGGCTTTTTACTCTCGGCGAACGTGAATACGCTTTTACTAAAAAAGATCCTGCGCCCCATCTGGCAGCCCGTTTTGCGGCCAAGGAATCTTGTCTAAAGGCGTTCGGACTTGGCTTGAGAAAAGGGATCAGTTGGCAGGAGATGGAGGTTGTACCCGACGAACTGGGTCGTCCTGACTTGCAACTTACCGGCCGTGCTGCCCAGATTGCTGCTATAAAGCAGGTAGAAGTGGTACACTTGTCCTATAGTCATGATGGCGACTATGCTGTTGCCACTGTCATTCTGGAACGTCTATGAAAGTCCTGACTGCTGCGCAGATGCAGACGATTGATCGTCAGACAATCGACAGAATCGGAATCCCCGGAGTTGTCCTGATGGAGAATGCCGGTCGCGGCGTTGCTGAAGAAATTGTCCGGCGATTTGCCACCGCAGTTCCCCTTCGTGCTTTGGTTATGGCCGGTAAAGGCAACAACGGTGGCGATGGATATGTGATTGCCAGGCACCTTCTCAACAAGGGCTGGGATGTGCAAGTCCTGGTTCTGGCAGAGCGTGATGCGATCAAAGGTGATGCGGCAGTAAATTTGCAATCATTCGAACAATGCGGCGGGCATGTCTGTTTTGTCTTGAATACAGAGGAATTGGAGACAGCCCTGGCTTCAGCCGGTGAGTTTTCCGTGTTGGTCGACGCTCTGTTTGGTACCGGTCTCGGCAAACCAGTGCAGGGATTCTATCAGAAAGCGATTGAGTGGCTTAATCAGCGGTCGTCTCAGGTTGTTGCGGTTGACATCCCTTCCGGTATCGATGCTTCAACCGGACAAGTTCTGGGAACAGCTGTAAACGCTGCCTTGACTGTTACTTTTGCCTTTCCCAAGGTCGGACAGGTGAGTTACCCGGGTGCCGGTTTGATCGGTGAACTGGTGACTGTGGATATTGGTATTCCTGAACAGACTGCTGCACAGGTTCCGACGAACTGTATGCTGGTCGATGTCAAGGAGGCCAGGCGTTTACTGCCGAAGCGTAACCGGGATGGCCATAAGGGAACTTTCGGTCATCTCCTGGTGGTTGCCGGTTCCACCGGGAAATGTGGTGCTGCGGTTATGGCTGCTGAATCGGGTATGCGAGGTGGAGCGGGTCTGGTTACGCTGGCTTGTCCGCTGTGCGTCCAGCCGACCATCGCCTCAAAGCTTACTGAAGTCATGACTGCGCCCGTGGCCGATTCCAAGGGCGAGATTTGCCTGCAGGCTCTCGATGACCTTCTGGCGCTGGCCGAAGGGAAACAGGCTCTGGCTATCGGCCCGGGAATAGGGCTTGGTGCGGAAACGGGCGCTTTGATTCGTCGGCTGGTGCAAGATTCTGATCTGCCGATAGTCGTTGATGCTGATGGCTTGACTGCGCTGTGCGGATATATGCACATCCTTGATCATCCAAATGATCGACAGATCATTTTGACCCCACATCCGGGTGAAATGGCGCGATTGACGGGTTTGACGGTTGCCGAGATTCAAGCCAACCGCTTTACCGTGGCGAGGGACTTCGCCGTACGCCATCGCGTGGTGCTGGTCCTCAAGGGTGCCCGAACTTTGATCGCCTCACCCGTAGGGAAGGTCCATATCAACAGCAGCGGCCATGCAGGTTTGGCCAGCGGAGGCATGGGAGATGTTTTAACCGGACTGCTCGGCAGCTTGCTGGCCCAGGGACTTACAGCTCTGGACGCGGCGACTCTTGGGGTTTATCTGCATGGCCTTGCCGCCGATCGTCTGTTGGCAACCTTTGGCGATGCCGGGATGTTGGCCACTGACGTTATGTTTGAGATCCCTGCCGCACGGCAGGCTTTATCGAAGGAGAATTAAATGCTGACAGCCGGCGATATCATGACAACGAAAGTCCACACCGTTCATCCGGATACCGAGATTAAGGCCCTGGCAAAAACCTTTGTTGAACACAATGTCAACGCCATGCCGGTCGTGGATGATGAGGGTAAGCTGGTTGGTATGGTCACCCAGACAGATCTTGTCGAGCAGGACAAGCCTCTGCATATCCCCACGGTGATCTCTCTGTTTGACTGGGTTATTTACCTGGAAAGTCCGAAAAAATTTATGGAAGAGGTGCGTAAGGTTACGGCACGTAAGGTCGGCGAAATCTGTTCGAAAGATGTGATTACCTGCACCGCTGATACGTCGGTTGCTACAGTAGCCAGTCTGATGGTAGACAACAAAGTGCACCTGGTGCCGGTTGTCTCTGACGACCGAGTGATTGGAGTGGTCGCCCGACTCGATATTATCCGTAGTATGGGTGTGTAACATTGGAATCTTGGGAAACGACAACCGAATCCCCGGAGGAAACTCGCAATCTCGGACGTCTGCTTGGTCAGTTTGCTGCTGCCGGGCAGGTCGTGCTTTTAAATGGTGATCTGGGGGCTGGGAAGACCTGCTTTGCTCAAGGAGTGGCCAGCGGCTTGGAGGTCTCTTCAGCCTCACCGGTCACCAGCCCGAGTTATACCTTGTTGAATATTCACTATGGTCGTCTTCCGCTGTATCATTTTGACCTCTATCGTCTCTCGCACGTTGATGATCTTGCCGATCTGGGTTACGATGAGTTTGCCGATGGTGATGGCTTGACACTGATCGAATGGGCAGATCGTATGACGGGTAAACTGGCTGCATCGGTCGCTGTTTTTATGCAGCCTCTTGCTGCCCAGCAACGTAAACTTCGTTTCGATGCACTGGATGATTGCGGCCAAGAACTCTTGACGCAACTTGCCGACTGCTGGGTTGCAGCAGTTAAACCAGCATAATGTCCCGTGAAAACCTTTGACGGCCGATAGAATTACTGTTATTAACTGCATTTGCCCCGTAGGGGTACATCTCACTATTGGTGGATTTCCCCAAAAGGGAACGACACCAGAAAGGGTTGACCACAGATGGCACTGGTGGTTCAGAAGTATGGCGGCACCTCAGTAGGGACCGTCGAAAAGATACAGAATGTAGCCCGGCGTGTTGCACGAACTTATGATGAAGGCAACGACATGGTTGTCGTCGTCTCTGCCATGGCCGGGGAGACCAACAAACTGGTCGCCCTTGCCGAACTGATGTGCGAGTTCCCGAGCGAGCGCGAGTATGATGTGCTGGTCGCTGCAGGTGAACAGGTCTCCATAGCGTTGCTGTCTATGGCTCTGCAGTCAATGGGCTACAAGGCTAAAAGTTATCTCGGTTGGCAGATCCCGATCTTCACCGATAACGCTTTCTCGAAAGCGCGTATCGAAGAAATCCAGGATGTCAATATTCGAGAGGACCTGCAAAACGGCACGATTGTTGTCGTCGCTGGATTCCAGGGCATAGATCGCGACAACAACATCACAACCTTAGGCCGAGGCGGTTCCGATACTTCAGCAGTGGCCGTTGCTGCAGCGCTGAAAGCAGATGTCTGCGAAATTTTGACCGACGTCGATGGCGTCTATACCACAGACCCGCGTATTGTGGCCGAGGCCTCCAAGATTGAAAAGATCTCTTATGATGAAATGCTTGAAATGGCTTCACTCGGATCCAAGGTCTTGCAGCTCAGATCAGTCGAGTTTGCCAAAAAGTACGACGTCGTTGTTCATGTACGTTCCAGTCTAAATGACAACCCAGGGACACTGGTGATGAAGGAGGATGCTGAAATGGAAACAGTCCTGGTTTCAGGAGTCACTTATAATAAGGATGAAGCAAAGATTTCTGTACTGCGTGTTCCGGATATGCCGGGGATTGCTGCGCAGATTTTCTCACCGCTCTCTACGGCGAATATTACAGTGGATATGATTATCCAGAATGTTTCGCATGCGGGCTCTACCGATATGACTTTCACGGTGCCACGCGCCGATTTCAAAAAAGCTCTCAAGATTGTGGAGGACACTGCGGTTAAAATAGGTGCTGCCGGTGTAGAAAGCAATGTATCGATCGCCAAAGTGTCGATCGTCGGTGTGGGGATGCGTTCTCATTCGGGTATTGCCAGCAAGATGTTTGAAACACTGTCCGCGGAGGGTATCAACATCCAGATGATTTCCACCAGCGAGATCAAGGTGTCCTGTGTTATCGATGACAAGTACACTGAGCTTGCTGTTCGTGTCCTGCATGCTGCTTTTGAGTTGGATAAGGGACAGGTTACCGAAGACCAGTAAGTTTATTCTCATGATGGAAGCTTAGGAGCGGATGGATGAGTAGAGTTTTTCTGTATGACACAACCTTGCGTGACGGTACCCAGGCTGAAGACGTTTCTTTTCTGGTGGCGGACAAGATTCACATCGCACAGAAGCTTGATGAGCTTGGCATCGACTATATCGAGGGTGGCTGGCCGGGCTCTAACCCCAAGGACATCGCATTTTTCAAGGACATAAAGAAAATTACTCTCAAGCAGGCCAAGATTGCCGCTTTTGGCTCGACTCGTCGGGCCAAGACGACTCCGGCCAAGGACAACAATATCCAGACCCTGATTCAAGCGGAGCCGGATACGGTTACGATCTTCGGCAAAACCTGGGATTTCCATGTTCGTGAGGCACTTCGCATCAGTCTCGAAGAGAATCTCGAGCTGATCTATGACTCGCTGGCCTACCTGAAAGAAAATGTGCCTGAGGTTATTTATGATGCCGAACATTTCTTTGATGGTTACAAGGCGAATCCTGAATATGCCATTAAAACCCTGGAAGCGGCACAGCAGGCGGGGGTTGAATGTATTGTCCTGTGTGATACCAACGGTGGCACGATGCCATACGAGGTTGCCGACATCATCAAAAAAGTCAAGAAGCACATCAAAACACCTCTGGGTATTCATGCCCATAATGACAGCGAGTGCGCTGTGGCCAATTCTCTGGTGGCAATCGAACAGGGTGCAGTGCATGTGCAGG
>JAVVDT010000166.1:0-5339 GCA_032250875.1 Desulfuromonadales bacterium
GAACGAGTCCGAGCGCTCGGCGTACTGTCGCAAGCGCGGCCTGTATCCGGAACAGCTAGCCGCCTGGCGGCAAGCCTGCGAACAGGCCAACGACTGGGCGGAGCAGCGTAGCCAGGAACACGCCAAGGCTGATCGCGAACTGCAACGCAAGATGCGCGAGTTGGAGCGCGAACTGCAACGCAAGGACAAGGCACTGGCCGAGACCGCGGCATTGCTCACATTGTCAAAAAAAGCCCGGGCGATCTGGGGGGACGGCGAGGACGCATGATCAGCACCCCGGATCGCCAGACAGCCGTAGCGCTGATCGACGAAGCACGTTTTGCTGGAGCGCGCTTGAAGCCGTGCTGTCAGGTCATGGGCATTACCGCCCGCACCTACCAGCGCTGGACCGCAGAGGGTGATGTGCGGTCTGACGGGCGCCCTGAGGCGGTCAGGCCGACGCCTGGCCTGCCTTGACGCCGGAAGAGCGAGCCGCGGTTCTGGCGGCCTGCAACGCGCCTGAACACGCCTCGAAGCCGCCCGGGCAGATCGTGGCGGCGCTGGCCGACGAGGGCATCTACCTGGCCTCGGAGTCGAGTTTCTACCGGATCCTGCGTGCTGAGGATCAGCAACACCACCGAGGGCGTGCTCGCAAGCCCTCGGCCAGCCGGCCGCCGGTCACGCATTGCGCCACGGCGCCCAATACGGTCTGGTGTTGGGACGTGACCTGGCTGCCGGCGGCGGTCCGGGGTCGGTTCTTCTTTCTGTACCTGATCATGGACCTGTACAGCCGCAAGATCGTGGGCTGGGAAGTGCATGAGCGCGAGAGCGCCGTTCACTCCAGCGAGTTGGTCCAGAAGACGGTGTGGGCCGAAGGCTGCACAGGTCAGCCGCTGGTGCTGCATGGCGACAACGGCAGCGTGCTCAAGGGTCAGACTGTGCAGGTGATGCTCGGCAAGCTCGGCATCACCGCCTCGTTCAGCCGGCCGAGAGTCAGTGATGACAACGCTTACGTTGAATCGCTGTTCCGGACCTGCAAGTACGTGCCGCACTTCCCCAAGCAAGGCTTCGATGATGTAACGGCTGCCCGGGACTGGATCCATGGCTTCGTCGACTGGTATAACCATCAGCACAAGCACCGGGGCATCAACTACGTCACCCCACATGAGCGCCATACCGGACAGGACACTGCCATCCTCGAACATCGCCACGCCGTCTACCAGCAGGCCCGGGAACGGAACCCGGCCCGGTGGAGTGGTGAGACACGAAACTGGTCTCCGGTCGGTGCCGTGTGGCTGAACCCGGAGAAGGAAAACCAGCCGATGACTCAGGCTGCTTGAGCATGAAAAAGGCGACTTCTAGCTTGACAACCACCGCGGGTGAGGGGCTCTTGATTTAGCGTCCAGTATGACTTACAATAGATCATATAAAGCACATATAAATGGACGTTAGTAATGCCTCCACCGAAAGACGCAGACCTTCCACTGCCTGTTCGTCGCCTCCTCCGGAAGCTTGGTGCGGATATCCGTTCTGCGCGTCTGCGGCGCAGGATTCCCACCGAAATCATGGCGGAGCGGGCGTCTGTCAGCCGCATGACCCTTCATAAAGTGGAGAAGGGCGACTCTGGCGTGTCTCTGGGTAACTACGCCACCATTCTGTTTGTCCTCGGACTCCATGATGGCCTGGGAGATCTTGCCGACATCAGAAATGACCCGGTTGGGCAGGATCTGGAAGAAGAGAACCTGCCGAAGCGTATCCGGCGTCGAGGCAAGCCTGGTAAAGAGACCGGTTAGCTGTAATGGAAACCCAGGCTCTGGTCTATATGGATCTGGACGGCAGGCCTGTTCTGGTTGGCCGCCTCTGGGCGCGAATGCGCAAGGGGCGAGACAGCGCATCTTTTGAATACGACGAAAGCTGGCTCAGGCGTGACGATCGATTTGCCCTAGAGCCAGCTCTACAACTCGGCCCGGGTCCGTTTCATACACCGAGAGCGAAGCCTCTTTTCGGGGCTATTGGCGATTCAGCCCCTGACCGTTGGGGCCGTGTTCTCATGCGTCGAGCAGAGCGCCGGCGAGCCGAAGCCGCTTCCGAGACCCCACGGACGCTGCGGGAGATTGACTACCTGCTCAACGTCAATGATGAAGCTCGGCAGGGAGCCCTTCGCTTCAAGCTGCATACGGACGGACCATTTCTTGCCAACACTGATGCAATGCCGATCCCGCCACTCGTGGATCTACCGAGATTACTCTCTGCGGCTGAGCATGTAGCAGGCGACGCTGACACCGATGAGGATTTGCGTTTGCTCCTGGCGCCGGGCTCTTCTCTCGGTGGCGCCCGACCGAAGGCTTCTGTCACGGACGGCGATGATCATTTGACAATCGCTAAATTTCCGCATAAAGACGACGAAATAGATATCGTGCGTTGGGAGGCCGTCGCTCTCAGACTGGCCGAAGACGCTGGAATATTGGTTCCTCAATGGCGTCTTGAGAACGTTGGCAGTCGTCCGGTTCTTCTGCTGCGGAGGTTTGACCGTGCGGGACAGATGAGAACACCGTTTCTTTCTGCCATGAGCATGCTCGGGGCTACCGACAACGAGACACGGAGCTATATGGAGTTTGTTGACGCGCTACGGCAGTACGGCGCTGCCCCCAAAGCTGATATGCATCTTCTCTGGCGACGAATCGTCTTCAATATCCTGATCTCGAATACGGACGATCACCTGCGGAATCATGGCTTCCTCTATTCGGGCGCGGACGGCTGGCGCCTTGCACCTGCGTATGATCTAAACCCAGTACCGATTGATATCAAGCCGCGCGTTCTGTCTACTGCCATTGACCTTGACGATGGCACTGCTGCTCTCGACCTGGCTCTGGAGGTAGCGAGCTATTTCGGCCTCAAGCTTTCGGAAGCACGGGAAATCGCCAAAGAGGTTGGGCAGGCAGTCTCCGGCTGGCGTCGTGAAGCTGGGCGTATGGGTTTCGCAGTTGCTCAAGCCGAACGCATGGCGTCAGCCTTTGAGCATGATGACCTTCAGGTCGCCTTGGCGTTGTAGGGGCTAGTGGGCCAATCATGCAGTATCAGACTTGACTCCAACGTTGAGTTTTATGTAGACAACTACTTGCCCGAATGCATTGCGCAGTACTGTTCGAACTCTTCCAGCGGTAGCGGCCGGCTGAACAAGTAACCCTGGAACGCTTGACAATGATGGCGGCTGAGGAAATCGCGCTGCGCTTCGGTTTCTACGCCTTCGGCAATGACCTTGAGGCCAAGACTTCTGGCCATCGACATGATCGTCTGCGCGATGACGGCATCGTTATGACTGTCGGGAAGATTGAAGACAAATGAGCGATCAATCTTGAGCGTTCTCAGCGGTAAGCGGGTGAGGTAAGACAAGGACGAGTGTCCGGTTCCGAAATCATCCAGCGCGAAACCAATACCCAGCTCCTTCAGCGCATTCATCTTTTCCAGCGCGCCGGAGACATCATCGAGCACCATGCTCTCGGTCAACTCCAGGCTGAGTCGAGAAGGATCGGCACCGGTTTCAGCCAGCACCGTCTTGACCTGGTCAACGAATCCGGCTTCGCGGAACTCACGGGCACTGACATTGACAGCGAGCTTTAATTCCCGCCTCGAAGCGTGGCCTGACCAGGCCGCAAGCTGGCGACATGCCACCTGCAAGACCCAACGACCGATCGGCAGAATCAAGCCGCCTGCCTCGGCCAGCGGTATGAACTCGTCCGGCGGAACCATGCCGCGTTGCGGATGCTGCCACCGCAGCAGCACTTCGGCACCGAGAGCCCGCGATTGACAATCGATCTGAGGTTGATAGTGGACCGTCAACTGATTCAATTCCATGGCAGAGCGCAGGTCGCTCTCCATCGCCGTGCGTTCATCAAGTGCTGTCTGCATGGCGGGGTCGAAGAACCGGAAGGTATTGCGTCCGGCATCTTTTGCCTTGTACATGGCCAGATCCGCCTGCTTGAGCAGGTTTTCGACCGGCCCGGTCTGGCCGTTGAATAGCGCAATCCCGAGACTGGCCGAGCAGCGGTATTCACCGCCATCGAGGTCATACGGGACGGCCAGCCCGAGGAGAATCTTTTCGGCAATATGCCGCGCCCGCAGCGCGGCATCTTCGTCCGTCGCGGATAAATCCTCCAGCATGACTACGAACTCATCGCCACCCAGGCGCGCTGCAGTGTCGGCTTCCCTGCTCAGGGCCCGAATCCGTTGTCCGATCTCGACCAGAAGTTGGTCGCCGACATCATGCCCACGGGTATCGTTAAGGTCCTTGAAGTTGTCGATATCAAGAAAGACCAACGCGCCGTGGAGACCGCTGCGACGGGTGCCTGCGATTGCATGCTCGAGCCTGTCCTGAAACAATCGCCGATTGGGGAGGTGCGTGAGCGGGTCGTAGTACGCCAGCCGATGGATTGCACCGTCGAGCCGCTTGCGATCCGTGATATCGACGACCGTGCCAATGAAATGAACCGCTTTGCCTTTTCCGTCGCGCAGCAATGTGGCGCTGAAGTCGACCCAGATATGCGAGCCATCACTGTGCAGGTAGCGGTGCTCGAACCGCACCGTGTTTGCTTTACCTTGCAGCAGTGCCGACAGCCGTTCATTGATAAGCCCGACTTCCTCCGTCGGCACCAGATCCTGCCAACGTTTGCCGCGTAACTGTTTCGGACGCAAGCCGAGCAGATCGCAGAACGCCTGGTTGACTTCGAGTTCGCCGCCGGGCTGAATCAAGACCTTGCCGACATTGGCCGCCTCAAAAACGCTTCGGTAGCGTTCTTCGCTCACCGCCAGAGCGTTGCCGATGTTTTCGCGCTGCAGACGGGCGACCAGCAGCCAGCCGAGCGCGATGGTCGCAATCGGATAGATCAGAAGTACGGGCAGCCAGAGCCCCTGCAGCACCCGATAGCCGGCATCCCCGGGCAGGGTCAGCATCAGCGCCAGCATGACCAGATGCACAACGATGCCGAAGCCATACAGTTCCGGCATCGAGATGTCGGTCAGTTGTTGGGGACGGTATCGGCGCCAGACAATGCCGATCGTACCCGTTGCCACGATCACCGATACGCCCGTCCAGATACCGGCTCCGCCAAGCCACAAGCGATAGGCCGCCGCGGTGGCCATCGCCAATACAGTGGGCACGATGCCGAGAAAGAGTCCTGACAGCGACAGCAGAACGGAGCGGGTGTCGAAGATGATCCCGTTTTCGAGTCGGAATGATGCGACCATCAGGCCGATGCACAGACCACCGAGAATCAGCCCGGCCAGCGCCTGACGCAGCCACGAGGCTTGGACCCAGACCCGGCTTGTAGCGAGATCGAAAACAACCATCATCGCCAGCAGCA